>CAZHCN010000037.1:0-17468 GCA_964530895.1 uncultured Methyloceanibacter sp.
TTCTGGCTCGCCATGAAGTACTTCGTGGCGCCGAAGGCGACGCTCAACTATCCCTACGAGAAGGGCCCCTTGAGCCCACGATTCCGCGGCGAGCACGCGCTCCGGCGCTATCCCAACGGGGAGGAGCGCTGTATCGCCTGCAAGCTCTGCGAGGCGATCTGCCCCGCCCAAGCCATCACCATCGAGGCAGGGCCTCGGCGCAACGATGGCACCCGCCGCACCACGCGCTATGACATCGACATGGTGAAGTGCATCTATTGCGGCTTCTGCCAGGAAGCCTGTCCGGTCGAGGCTATCGTAGAGGGCCCGAATTTCGAGTTCGCCACCGAGACCCGGGAGGAGCTCTATTACGACAAGGACCGACTGCTCGCGAACGGCGACCGCTGGGAGCGCGAGATCGCCAAGAATATCGCGCTCGATGCGCCGTATCGGTGAGGGGGACGTGGGGTACTTTGGGGGCAATCCGCTTCTTGCATGCCCGGCCTTCGCGCCGGGCGCGCATTATGACGTTCTAGTCAGCACGAAGAAGGCTGCATGATGCTGTCGGCGCTTTTCTTCTACCTGTTCGCCATCATGTGCGTGGGCGCGGCCTTCATGGTCATCGCCGCGAAGAACCCGGTGCATGCGGTTCTGTTCCTCATCCTCGCCTTCTTCAACGCCGCTGGACTGTTCGTGCTGCTCGGCGCCGAGTTCCTCGCCATGATCCTTGTGGTCGTCTACGTGGGCGCGGTGCTGGTGCTGTTCCTGTTCGTCGTCATGATGCTCGACGTCGACTTTGCCGAGCTGCGCGCTGGCTTCCTCAAATATCTCCCCGTCGGCACCGTCATCGGGCTCTTGCTCTTGGTGGAACTCGTATTCGTCGTCGGCGCCTGGATTACCGCGCCGACGGTATTCAACGATGCGCCGACGCCGCCCGTGGCCGAGATAAGCAACACGCAAGCGCTCGGCGAAATTCTCTATACCCGTTATGTCTACCTGTTCGAGGGGGCGGGCCTCATTCTCCTGGTGGCCATGGTCGGCGCTATCGTCCTCACGCTCCACCACAAGCGCGACGTGCGCCGTCAGTCCGTCGCCACACAAGTGGCCCGCACCCGAGAGATGGCGGTCGAGGTGGTGCAAGTCGAAACGGGGAGGGGGCTCAAATGACGGTCGGGCTCACCCACTACCTCACCCTTGCCGCGATCCTGTTCACGATCGGCATCTTCGGCATCTTCCTCAACCGCAAGAACGTCATCGTCATCCTGATGTCGATCGAGCTGATGCTGCTCGCGGTCAACATCAACCTGGTGGCGTTCTCTGCATTTCATGGAGATCTCGTCGGCCAGGTCTTCACCCTGATCGTGCTGACCGTGGCGGCGGCCGAAGCGGCGATCGGGCTGGCTATCGTTGTCGTCTATTTCCGGAACCGCGGCACGATTGACGTCGCCGAAATCGATCTTCTGAAAGGCTGACGACGGATATCCGATGTATCAGGCGATCGTCTTCCTGCCCCTGATTGGGTCCATCTTTGCCGGCTTCTTCGGCCGCTTCGCTGGCGCACGCGCCTGCGAGGTCGTCACCACGACCCTGCTTTTCATCGCCGCGTTCCTGTCCTGGATCGCTTTCTATCAAGTGGCCATCCAGGGCCAGGACGTCCGCATCGAGCTGATCGGCTGGATCCACTCCGGTGCGCTCAAGACCTTTTGGTCGTTACGCATCGACACCCTGACCGCCGTCATGCTGGTGGTGGTGACCACCGTCTCGAGCCTCGTCCACCTCTATTCCTGGGGCTACATGGACGAGGACCCGCACAAGCCGCGCTTCTTCGCCTATCTCTCGATGTTCACCTTCGCCATGCTGACGCTGGTGACGTCCGATGATGTGCTGCAGCTCTATTTCGGCTGGGAGGGCGTCGGCCTCGCGTCCTATCTCCTGATCGGGTTCTGGTATCACAAGCCCGCCGCCAACGCCGCGGCCATCAAGGCCTTCATCGTCAACCGCGTCGGCGACTTCGGCTTCGCGCTGGGCATCTTCGCCATCTTCCTCGTGTTCGGCGCCGTCCAATACGACACGATCTTCGCCGCGGCGCCCGACCAGGTAGGCCAAACCATGGCCTTTCTCGGCTACCAGGTCCCCGTGCTCGAGCTGATCTGCTTCCTCCTGTTCATGGGCGCCATGGGCAAGTCGGCGCAGTTCCTGCTGCACACCTGGTTGCCCGACGCCATGGAGGGCCCCACGCCGGTCTCCGCCCTGATCCATGCGGCGACCATGGTGACCGCCGGTGTGTTCATGGTGGCGCGGCTGTCGCCGCTCTTCGAGCTCGCGCCTCATGCACTCGCATTCGTCGCCATCATCGGCGCGACGAGCGCCTTCTTCGCCGCGACCGCCGCCGTCGTGCAGACCGACATCAAGCGCGTCATCGCCTATTCGACCTGCTCGCAGCTCGGCTACATGTTCGCAGCGGAAGGGGTTGGGGCCTTCGGCGCCGGCATGTTCCATCTCTTCACCCATGCCTGCTTCAAAGCGCTGCTCTTCCTCTGCGCCGGCGCCGTGATTCACACGCTTGCCGACAATCAGGACATGCGCCGCATGGGGGGCTTGCGGAAGGTGATCCCGTTTACCTGGGCGATGATGCTGATCGGCTCGCTGGCGCTTACGGCCTTTCCGCTCACCTCCGGCTTCATCTCCAAGGACTACATCATCGAGACGACCTGGTTCGATCATACGCTGGTCGGCCAATACACCTACTGGATGACGCTGATCGCCGCGTTCCTCACCGCGCTCTATACCTGGCGGCTCATGTTCATGACCTTCGAAGGCAACTTCAAAGGCGGCCGGCGGGTCCTGGAGCATGCGCACGAGCCGCCGTGGACCATGGGCGTGCCGCTCTTCGTGCTGGCCATGGGCGCCTTGTTCGCCGGTATCGCTTTCCGACATCTCTTCATCGGCGCCGATCAGGCGTCCTTCTGGCGGGACTCCATCGCGCTGCAAGAGCATGCCCACCATGAGGTCCCGTTCTGGCTCACCCTGTCGCCGACACTGGCCATGACAGCCGGATTCCTCATCGCCTGGTATTGCTACATGTGGCAACCGCTCGTGCCGTTCGGCCTCCTCAAGCGCTTCCCGGCCACCAACCAATTCTTCTTCCACGCCTGGTATTTCGACGCGCTCTACGACTTCCTGTTCGTGCGGCCGGCCAAGCGCCTCGGCTATTTCCTGTGGAAGTTCGGCGACGGCACCGTCATCGACGGCATCGGCCCGAACGGGGTCGCCGCGCGCGTGATCGACATCACCAACCGCGTGGTGCGTCTCCAGTCGGGATATATCTACCACTACGCCTTCATCATGCTGATCGGCGTGGCGCTGCTCATCACCTACTTCATCGTGATCGGTGGAGGGCTGGCGCCATGAGCTACAGCTGGCCGATCCTCTCTACCGTCACCTTCCTGCCGCTCCTCGGCGCGCTGCTGATCCTTGGTTTGCGCGGCAACGATGAAAGCGCCTTCCGCAACGCGCGCTACATCGCGCTGTGGACCACGCTCATCGACTTCGCCATCTCGTTGCTTCTGTGGCGCGATTTCGATTCGGCCACGGCGCAATTCCAATTCGTCGAGCTCCGGCCATGGCTCGGGCCGATCACATTCCATATGGGCGTCGACGGCATCTCCATGCCGTTCGTGCTGCTCACCACGCTCTTGATGCCGATCACCATCCTGTCGAGCTTCGGCGCCATCAAGGTCCGCGTGAAGGAATTCATGATCGCCTTCCTCGTGCTCGAGACCTTGATGCTCGGCGTGTTCTGCTCCCTCGACCTCGTGATGTTCTATCTGTTCTTCGAAGGCGGATTGATCCCGATGTTTCTCATCATCGGCATTTGGGGCGGTTCGCGCCGCGTCTATTCGAGCTTCAAGTTCTTCCTCTATACGCTGACCGGCTCGGTGCTGATGCTGCTCGCCATCATGGCGATCTATTGGGAGGCGGGCACCACGGATATCCCGGCGCTGCTCGTCCACGATTTCCCGCCGCAGATGCAGATTTGGCTGTGGTTCGCCTTCCTCGCCTCATTCGCCGTGAAGCTCCCCATGTGGCCGGTACACACCTGGCTGCCTGACGCCCACGTGGAGGCGCCGACCGCGGGCTCTGTGATCCTTGCCGGCATCCTGTTGAAGCTCGGCGGCTACGGTTTCCTGCGCTTCTCCATTCCCATGTTCCCGCTGGCCTCCGCCGAGTTCGCGCCGCTCATCGATGCGCTGTCCGTGATCGCGGTGATCTACACCTCGCTGGTCGCATTGGCGCAGGAGGACATGAAGAAGCTGATCGCCTATTCCTCCGTCGCCCATATGGGCTTCGTCACCATCGGTATTTTTACCATCACCATGCAGGGCCTACAGGGCGGTATCTTCCTCATGCTGTCCCACGGCATCGTCTCCGCCGCGCTCTTCCTCTGTGTCGGCGTGGTCTATGACCGCATGCACACCCACGAGATCTCCGTCTTCGGTGGGCTGGTGAACCGCATGCCCCTCTACGCCTTCTGCTTCATGCTGTTCACGCTGGCCAATGTCGGCCTGCCGGGCACCACAGGGTTCGTCGGCGAGTTCTTGAGCCTGCTGGGCGCCTTCCTCGTCAACTCCTGGGTCGCGGTGCTGGCCACCACCGGCATCATCCTGTCCGCGGCCTATGCGCTATGGCTCTATCGCCGCGTCATCTTCGGCGTCTTGGACAAGCCGGCCCTCAAGCACATCAAGGATCTCTCCTGGCGGGAGGTCGCGGTGATGACGCCGCTCATCATCATCACTATTGTCTTCGGCTTCCACCCCAATCCGATCCTCGACGTGTCGGCCGTGTCGGTCGAGTCGCTGATGACCAACTTCAAAGCGAGCCTTGCCGCCGCCGAACAGGCGCGGTTTGCGCTCGCACCGTAGAGACGATGCCCGTGACCGAGCCACTCAATCTCGCCGTGATGCTGCCGGAGCTTATTCTGGCCGTCGGCGCTATGGCGCTGCTTATGCTCGGCGTCGCCACGCGACGGGAGCGCGGCGAGCTCGTGCTGTGGCTCGCGGTCCTCGTGATCATCGTGGCCGGTATCTTCGTCGCAAACGGAGAGGGGACCGAGACGCTGTTCAACGGCGGCTTCATCGTCGATCCCTACGGGCGGTTGCTGAAGCTTCTCACACTGGCGGGGGCGGCGGTCGCCCTCGTCATGTCGATCGGATATTGGCGCGACTCCGGCGGGGTGAAGTTCGAATTTCCCGTACTCGTGCTCTTCGCCGTGACCGGCATGATGATGATGATCTCGGCCTTCGGTCTCATCGCGCTCTATGTGGGCCTGGAGCTTCAGAGCCTCGCTCTCTACGTGATCGCCGCCTTCCAGCGGGACTCGGCGCGCTCGTCCGAGGCCGGCCTCAAATACTTCGTCCTCGGCGCGTTAGCCTCCGGCATGCTGCTCTACGGCGCCTCTCTTGTGTACGGCTTCACCGGCTCGACAGAGTTTTCCCAGATCGCCACCGCGGTGCAGCCCTCCGGCGCCAATATCGGGCTGATCTTCGGGCTCGTGTTCCTGATGGTGGGCTTCGCCTTCAAGATTTCCGCCGTGCCCTTCCATATGTGGACACCCGACGTCTATGAGGGCGCCCCGACGCCGGTTACCGCTTTCTTTGCGGCGGCGCCGAAGATCGCCGCCATGGCACTTACGGTGCGCGTCGTCATCTCCGCGTTCCCGGCCGTCACCGCCGACTGGCGGCAGATCGTGGTGTTCCTGGCCATCGCCTCCATGGCCCTCGGCTCGTTCGCCGCGATCGGACAGCACAACATCAAGCGCCTTATGGCCTATAGCTCGATCGGCCATATGGGCTACGCGCTCGTCGGGCTTGCCGCCGGCACGGCCGAAGGCGTGCAGGGCGTCATCGTCTATCTCGCCATCTACCTCGTCATGACGCTCGGCACCTTTGCCTTCATCCTTGCCATGCGCCGGGACGGCAAGATGGTCGAGGAGATCGACCAGCTCTCGGGCCTCTCCCGCACCAATCCGATGATGGCGCTGATGCTGGCCGTGCTCTTGTTCTCGCTCGCCGGAATCCCGCCCCTTGCAGGTTTCTTCGCTAAGTTCTACGTGTTCCTGGCGGCAATCGAGGCGGGCCTCTACCCACTCGCCGTTATCGGCGTGCTGTTGAGTGTCGTGGGGGCCTACTACTATCTGCGCATCGTCAAGATCATGTATTTTGACGACCCCGCCGAAAGCTTCGAGCCGATGCCGGCGCCTCTCGCGACCGTGCTCGGGGTGAGCGGCGCCTTGATCCTGCTTTACTTTATCTATCCGGCACCGCTGGTCGCAGCTGCCGGCGTTGCGGCAAAGTCATTGTTCTAAATGAGCTATTTAGGATCCACGTTACCCAAAATGCCGCCCGGCTATCGATTGGTCAGGCTGGACACGGTCGACTCGACCAACGCCGAGGCGAGACGGCGCGCCGAGATGGGCGAGCCGGGCCCCCTATGGATCTGGTCATCCCGCCAGTCGAAGGGGCGCGGGCGCGCCGGGCGCGAGTGGACCTCCCAGGTCGGCAATCTGTTTGCGAGCCTTCTGATCCGGCTGAATTGCCCGCTCCAGACTGCAAGCCAGCTTGCGCTCGTCGCCGGCATCGCTGCTTATGACACCGTCGCCAAGCTCATCGCCTATGAGGGCCGCTCGGAGCTTCTGCTCAAATGGCCGAACGACGTCCTCCTCGCCGATGAGAAGGTCGCCGGCATGCTGCTCGAGAACGTGAGCGGCGCGAAAGGCAACGGCTCAGTCGTGGTGATCGGCACCGGAATCAATCTCGCCAACCATCCCGAGAACCTGCCCCAACCGGCTATCAGCCTCTCCGCCTATGATATCACCGTAACGCCGGGCGAAGCGCTCCAGGTATTGGCGGCGACCACCCAAGAATGGCTTCAGCGCTGGGGGGAGGGCGCAACCTTCCCCACCATCAGGCGCGCCTGGCTCGATCGCGCCGGGCCCACGGGCCGGCCGCTGCACGTCAGGCTCAACGGCGAGGAGACCGACGGGACCTATGCCGGTCTCGACTCCGACGGCGCATTGCGACTCAAAACGGCAGATGGAGAAAAGCGCGTCACGGCCGGCGACGTTTTCTTCGCGAGCCGATAGGACGCCTTGAGCCCAGTGTCCGGAAAATCCGACCGCAAAAGCGATGCTCTCGTCTTCGTGCCGCTTGGCGGCGTCGGCGAGATCGGCATGAACCTCTACCTTTACGGCTATGGCCGGGGCGGCGTCTATCAATGGCTCATCGTCGACATGGGCGTGACCTTCGGCACTGAGTACGAGCCTGGGGTCGACGTCATCCTGCCGGATATCCGTTTCCTCGAAGAAGAGCGCCACAACATCTCAGGCCTGCTCCTGACCCATGCCCATGAGGATCATTTCGGCGCCGTGCCCGACCTGTGGCCGCTCCTCGGCAAGGTCCCCATCTATGCGACCCCGTTCACGGCAGAGATGCTGAAATCGAAGATCGCGGAGATGGATCTCGAGGACGACCTGCCGCTCAACATCATCCCCATGGGGAGCCGGCACACGATAGGACCGTTCGATGTGGAACTCATCAGCATGTCCCACTCGATCCCCGAGCCGTCTGCCGTTGCGATCAGCACACCGCTGGGTACTGTGCTGCACACGGGCGACTGGAAGCTCGACGAGAACCCTCTGACCAGCGCCCCAACCGACGAGAGCCGCTTGCGGGAAATCGGCGCGGAGGGGCTCGCAGCACTAATCTGCGATTCCACCAATGCCGTCCGTCCCGGCATATCGCCCTCGGAGGCCGACGTGGCGGTCACTCTCGCCAAGCTCATCGGCGAAGCCCCGCAATGCGTCGCCGTGACGACCTTTGCCTCCAACGTGGCGCGCATTCGCTCCGTGGCGGAAGCCGCACGCAGCGCAGGCCGCGAGCTTGTGGTGGTGGGACGCGCCATGTATCGCGTCATCGAGGCTGCGCAAGCGACCGGCTATCTCGATCCCGATCTCTACTTTCATGAGGAGACGACGTTCTCCAAACTGCCGCCGCACAAGGTCGTCGCCTTGTGCACGGGAAGCCAAGGCGAGTCCCGCGCCGCCATGGCGCGCATCGCCTCAGGCGAGCATCCGAGCGTTACGCTAAAGGAGGGCGATCGGGTGATCTTCTCCTCCCGCACAATTCCCGGAAACGAGAAGGCGGTGGGCCGCGTGCAGAATGCGTTGTCCGACGCGAGGATCGAGATCCTGACTGATCAAGACGACCTGGTTCACGTCTCGGGCCATCCCCGCCGCGGTGAGCTCGAACAGCTTTATGGCTGGCTGAAGCCGGACGTCGCCGTGCCCATGCACGGCGAGGGCCGTCACCTTGAGGCGCACGCGGAGCTCGCGGAGAGGCTCGGCGTAAAGCAGGTCGTACGGGCACGGAACGGCGACATGGTCAGGCTCTTACCGCAGCCTGCCGAGATCATCGACGACGTGCCCGTGGGGCGCGTCTATCGCGACGGCGCGATCCTGACGTCCGCCGATGACGGCCAGGTGCGCGACCGCCGCAAGCTGAGCTTCGCCGGTATCGTCGCGGTGTCGCTGGTGTTGACCACTAAGGGCGAGATCGTGGCCGACCCGGAGGTGGAGCTCGTCGGACTCCCTGCCACGAACTTTCACGGCGTTTCGCTGGCGGAGATCGCGCAGGTCGCGGCGATCGGCACCGTGGAGAGCATTCCGCGCCCGCGCCGCAAGGACCCGGTCGTGGTGCGTGAGGCGGTCCGCCGCGGGGTGCGTGCCGCCATCAACCAAACCTGGGGCAAGAAGCCCGTGTGCGCGGTCCTCCTGACGGTGCTATAGGGCCCGTACAGAGCGCTGGAAGCGCTCCAACCGCGCCATTTGCGGTATGTTTTTTGTTGATCTTTCGAGCCTGGAGCTGAGTTTGATGATTGGCCGTTTGAATCATGTCGCCATTGCCGTGCCGGACCTGAAGGCCGCGACCGCGATCTACCGCGACACCTTGGGTGCAAAAGTGTCGGCGGAAGAGGACCAGCCCGAGCATGGCGTGACGACGGTGTTCATCGAGCTGCCCAACACCAAGATCGAGCTCCTCGGCGTCCTTGGCGACAAGTCGCCCATTGCCGGCTTCCTGGAGCGCAACCCGAACGGCGGCATCCACCACCTCTGCTACGAGGTGCCGGACATCAAGGCCGCGCGTGACCGGATGGTGGAGCAGGGAGCCAAAGTTTTGGGCAACGGCGAGCCCAAGATCGGCGCTCACGGCAAGCCGGTGATCTTCCTGCATCCGAAGGACTTTTGCGGAACCCTGGTCGAGCTCGAGGAGGCCTGAGCCATGAGCTTTGCGTTTGGCGCTGCCATTTACCTCGTCATCTGGTGGACCGTGCTGTTCGCCATGCTCCCCATCGGCGTGCGCACATCCGAGGAGGTCGGAGAGGCGGAAGTTCCCGGCTCCGCCGAAAGTGCGCCGCACAGGCCCAATCTCTGGGCGAAGGTGCTGGCGACAACCGTCGTGGCAAGCATCGTCTTTGCCCTCGTCTATGTGGTCGTCGTGCACAAAGTCATCACGCTCGATGACATTCCGTTCGGCCCACGCTTCGAGAAGGTGCAGTAGGCGCCAGGAGCGGCCAGGATTTAGGCAAAAAAAAAGCAAGGCCGAATCGACCTTGCTTCAGTATCGTGACTCCTTCGTCTTCTCCATCCAGCTTGCCTCGCCGTCACGTATGACTGGCGAACGTGCCGATAGAAAAGCGGCGGCGCCCACGCGTCTGCATATTTAGCGCGCCTGGAGTACTTCCTCCCAAGACTTGGACCAGGTCCAATCTCAACGCGGGACTACCGAGATCTACCGGTCCCGAATGCCACGTTGTGACGGGGACACTACCCCAGGCGCGCCAAATTGTCACCATGATTGTGACCGGTCGCCGCACATTTATGCTTCTTGGCGCCGGGCCCCGTGAGCACGAGATCAGGCAAGACGAGCTCCGCTAGTTCTGAAATGTTCGCAGCCGATAATTCTGCCTGAAACATAGGCGACATTTGCTTGGACACTGCGGGGCAGGCCAAGACTTGCGCTACCGCGCGTTGTACAGAACTTTGATTGCCGCCATCGGTGCGAGCGGGCGAGGCCGGCGAAGGGAGTCGCCGGGCCCCGAGCGGACCAAGGACAGCGCTGATTGCTTAGGCTTGCGATTCTGGCTATTAGCCGCGCCAAGGGGCCGGGCCGGACTTCCACGCCAAGCATGGCTCATTCGAAACGGGCGGGCATCAGCCCCGCTCCTAACGCCGAAAAGCCGCCAATGCGCCTCAGCCGTTATTTTCTGCCACTCTTGCGCGACGATCCCAAGGAAGCGGAGATCGTCTCCCACCGGCTCATGCTGAGAGCCGGGCTCATCCGCCAGTCGAGCGCCGGCATCTATTCCTGGTTGCCGCTCGGCTACCGCGTATTGCGCAAGATCGAGCAGATCGTCCGCCAGGAGCAGGATCGCGCCGGCGCCATCGAGCTCCTGATGCCCACCATCCAGCCCGCTGAGTTGTGGCGGGAAAGCGGCCGGTATGAGGCCTACGGCAAGGAAATGCTTCGCATCAGCGATCGTCACGAGCGCGAAATGCTCTACGGTCCAACGAACGAGGAGATGATCACCGAGATCTTCCGCGCGGGCGCGCGGTCCTATAAGGACTTGCCGCGCATTCTCTACCATATCCAATGGAAGTTTCGCGACGAGGTCAGGCCGCGCTTCGGCGTGATGCGCGGCCGCGAGTTCTTGATGAAGGATTCCTACTCTTTCGATCTCGACAAAGCGGGCGCGGTCAAGTCGTACAACAAGATGTTCGTTGCCTATTTGCGCACCTTCGCCCGCATGGGACTTCGCGCGGTGCCGATGCGGGCCGAGACCGGCCCTATCGGTGGCGATCTCTCTCACGAATTCATCATTCTCGCTGAGACCGGCGAGTCTCAGGTGTACTGCCATAGGGATCTGATCGAGATGCCGGTGCCACCGGGAGACGTGGACTATGATGGAGACCTCACCCCTTATGTCCGCGAGCGCACCGCGCTGTATGCTGCGACCGAAGACGTGCATGATGCCACGCGCTTCGAGCAGGACGTGCCCGCCGACATGCAGCTCACCGCACGCGGTATTGAGGTGGGGCAGGTCTTCTATTTTGGCACGAAGTACTCCGAGGCCATGGGCGCCAAGGTGCAAGGACCTGACGGCGAGCTCGTCGCCGTCGAGATGGGCTCTTACGGTATCGGCGTGTCCAGGCTTGTCGGCGCCATCATCGAGGCCTCCCACGACGATGTCGGCATCATCTGGCCGCAGTCCGTGGCGCCGTTCGACGTCGGCCTCGTCAATCTGAAGGTGGGCGACGCGGAAACCGACGCCGCCTGCGAGGCTTTCTACGAACGCCTGCAGACCGCGGGACTCGAGGTTCTCTACGACGACCGCGACGACAGGGCAGGGGCCAAGTTCGCGGCCATGGACCTGATCGGGCTTCCCTGGCAGCTCATTGTCGGACCTAAAGGCCTGAAAGCCGGGGAGATCGAGCTGAAAGAGCGCGCCACCGGCGCCCGCCATAGTCTCACCTTCGACGCCGCCCTTAATGCGCTTGTCGACACGGCGCAGCAGGCGAGAAAGGAAGCCGCATGAGCGGGACCAAAAGCACGCGGGCGTTCGCACCCTTCGAATGGATGGTTGCCCTGCGGTATCTTCGGGCGCGTCGTAAGGAAGGCTTCATCTCGGTGATCGCCGGCTTCTCGTTCATCGGCATCACCCTCGGCGTCATGACTCTCATCATCGTCATGGCGGTGATGAACGGCTTCCGCCAGGAGCTCTTCGACAAGATGCTGGGGCTGAATGGCCACGTGGTGGTGCATAGCCTCGGCGACTTCACCGACTACGACGAGGTGGCCAACCGAATCCGCCAAGTGCCTGGCGTCAAATACGCCCTGCCGCTGGTGGAGGGCCAGGTTCTCGTCTCGACTCCGTTGATGTCGAGCGGGGCGCTCGTGCGGGGCTTGCGCGAATCCGACCTCAAGAGCCTCAAAGCCATCTCCAAGAATATCCGCTTCGGCACGCTCGACGGCTTCGACAGCAAGCCGGGAGTGGCCCTCGGGAGCCGCATGGCCAACGACCTTAACGTCAAGGTCGGAGATGAGGTCTCGCTCATCACGCCGCGCGGAGCGTCGACGGCGCTCGGCACCGCACCGCGCGTGAAGCGCTATCCCGTCGTCGCCATCTTCGAGATCGGCATGTCGGAATATGACGCGAGCATCATGTTCATGCCGCTCAACGAGGCGCAGCGCTATTTCAACGAGCCGCACAGCGTCACCGTGCTGGAAGTCGTGCTGGATTCGCCCGACGAGGTGGGCGACCTTTCGCCCAAGATCATCACCGCCGGCGGCCCGACCATCTATGTCAGCGATTGGCGACAGCGCAACGCGACGTTCTTCACCGCGCTCCAGGTCGAGCGCAACGTCATGTTCCTCATTCTCACGCTCATCGTGCTTGTCGCCGCTCTCAACATCATCTCGGGCCTGATCATGCTGGTGAAGGACAAGGGCCGCGACATCGCGATCCTGCGCACAATGGGCACCACGCGCGGCGCGGTCATGCGCATCTTCTTCATCACCGGCGCGGCGATCGGCATTGTCGGCACGCTGGCCGGGTTTGGGCTCGGCGTGCTCGTCTGCCTCAACATAGAGCATCTCCGCGAGTTCATCGGCTGGCTCACCGACACGGATTTGTTTCCGGCCGAGCTCTATTACCTCTCTCAACTTCCGGCGGAGATGGACCCGGGGGAGACCGCGTCCGTCGTCATCATGGCGCTCACCTTGTCCGTGCTCGCCACCATCTATCCGTCCTGGCGGGCCTCGCGTCTCGATCCCGTCGAAGCGCTGCGCTACGAGTAGGGGGACCGGTGGACAATCCCGAACGAGCCCCTGTCTTGCGCTTGGAGCACCTTGAGCGCGGCTTCACCCAAGGTGACCGCCGCATCGACGTGCTGAAAGAAGCGTCCGCTTCCTTCTATCCGGGCGAGACCGTGGCGCTTCTCGGTCCTTCAGGGGCGGGCAAGTCGACTTTGCTCCACATCGCCGGGCTGCTGGAGCGTCCCGATGCGGGCGCGGTCATGATCGACGGCATCGACTGCGGCAAGCTGAATGACGGCGAGCGCACCCGCGTGCGGCGCCTGGAAGTGGGCTTCGTCTATCAGTTCCATCACCTCCTGCCGGAGTTCTCGGCGCTCGAGAACGTCATGCTGCCCCAACTGATCATGGGCGAGACCGGGCCGGACGCCGAGGCGCGCGCGAAAGGACTGCTTGGACTGCTCGGCCTGCAAGAGCGATGGGACCACCGGCCGGCCGAGCTTTCCGGGGGCGAGCAGCAACGCGTGGCGATCGCCCGGGCGGTGGCCAATCGGCCCAAGATCCTGCTCGCCGACGAACCCACCGGCAATCTCGATCCGCATACCGCGGAACGCGTCTTCGAGGAGCTCATGCGGCTCGTCAATGAGGAAGGCGTGGCAGCGGTGGTGGCGACCCATAACCTCGACCTCGCGGCCCGTATGGACCGCACGCTGCGCCTCACCGAGGGCCATCTGGTCGAAGAGGAGGTGGTCGTGGTGAAAGCCCGCAGGTAGCGCTTGACAGGTGAGAACAAAAGAAGAACATTGTTCTGCCCGTGGGTAGCGGTGAAAAACGGACGCTAGCCCCTCGATCGAATCGTCCGCATCCGAGAGTGTAGGGACGCGAGAGCCTCCAACGGGAGAACGTACACGTGGCGGAGCATCCCCAACCCTTCGTGCATCTTCGGGTGCACTCGGCCTATTCGCTGCTCGAAGGGGCGCTCACCATCCCCCGGCTCGTCTCGCTCGCCACGGCCGACGGGGCGCCCGCGCTGGCGCTTACCGATGCCAACAACCTGTTCGGCGCACTGGAGTTCTCCGAGGCCATGGCGGGGGCGGGGATCCAGCCCATCATCGGCTGCACGCTCGCCCTAACCTTTGCCGCAGAGCGCGAGCCTGCCCCTGGTGCGGATCTCCGCGGGCCGAAGGCGGACGGGCGCATCGTACTGCTCGCCAAGGACGAGACCGGCTACGCCCACCTGATGCGGCTCTCGACGAACGCCTATTTCACCGCCGCTGAGACGGGCGAGGCGCTCATCGGCATCGATGACCTGGCAAGCCACGCGGAGGGTCTGATTGCGCTGACCGGCGGCCCGGAAGGCGTGGTTGACCTCGCGCTCGCCGATGGCAATCCGGAGCTTGCCCGCACGCGCCTCGAGGCGTTGCACGCTCTCTTCGGCGACCGGCTGTATGTCGAGCTCCAGCGCCACGGTCTGCCTCACGAGCGGGCCGTCGAGCCCGAGCTCGTTGGGCTCGCTTACGAACTCGAGTTGCCGCTCGTTGCCACCAACGAGCCGTTCTTCGCGGCCCAAGACGATTTCGAGGCTCACGACGCACTGATCTGCATCGCCCAAGGGAGCTATGTGGCGGTTGACGAGCGGCGGCGCCTAAGCCCCGACCATTACTTCAAGACGGCTGAGGAGATGCGGGCGCTGTTCGCCGACCTCCCCGAGGCGATCGAGAACACAGTCGAGATCGCTCAGCGCTGCGCCTATCGGCCCATGACGCGCGATCCCATCCTGCCGCCCTTCCTCACCGGCGGCGAGGCGACGAGCGCGCTTGCCGAGACGGAAGCCACCGAGCTCAGGCGCCAAGCGGAAGCGGGTCTCAAGGAGCGCATCGCCCAGCATGGCACCGCACCCGGCCACGATGAGGCGTCCTATGCCAAGCGCCTCGCGTTCGAGCTCGATGTCATCACCGGGATGAACTATCAGGGCTACTTCCTGATCGTGGCCGACTTCATCAAGTGGACCAAGGGGCAGGGCATTCCCGTGGGTCCAGGCCGCGGCTCTGGCGCAGGCTCACTCGTCGCCTATGCGCTCACCATCACCGATCTTGACCCCATCCGCTTCGGCCTCCTGTTCGAGCGCTTCTTGAATCCCGAGCGCGTGTCCATGCCCGACTTCGACATCGATTTTTGCCAGGACCGTCGCGACGAGGTGATCGCCTACGTGCGCGAGCGTTACGGCGCGGACCGCGTGGCCCACATCATCACCTTCGGTAAGCTTCAGGCGCGCGCCGTGTTGCGCGATGTCGGCCGCGTGCTCCAGATGCCTTATGGCCAGGTGGATCGCCTGTGCAAGCTCGTGCCTATGAATCCGGCGAACCCGGTCACCCTGCCACAGGCCATTGCCGGCGAGCCGCGCCTTCAAGAGGAGCGCGACAAGGAGCCGATCGTCGCCAAGCTGCTCGATATCGGCCAGCGTCTCGAAGGACTCTACCGCCACGCTTCGACTCACGCAGCGGGCGTTGTGATCGCCGATCGGCCCTTGATCGACCTCGTACCGCTCTACCGCGACGCACGTGCACAGCTCCCCGCCACCCAGTTCAACATGAAGTGGGCAGAGGCCGCGGGGCTTGTGAAGTTCGACTTCCTCGGCCTCAAAACCCTCACCGTAATCGACACGGCGCGGAAGCTGATTGCGCGCGAAGGCCCCGACATCGATCCTGGGACGATCCCTCTCAACGACGCAGCGGCCTACGAACTTATGCAGCGTGGCGACACGGTCGGCGTGTTCCAGCTCGAAGGTCAGGGCATGCGCGATGCGCTACGCAAGCTGAAGCCCGACCGCTTCGAGGACATCATCGCCATCGTCGCGCTCTACCGGCCAGGCCCGATGGATAACATCGACACTTACGTGAACCGCAAGCACGGGCGCGAGGAGATCGAGAGCCTGCACCCGATGATCGAACCGATCCTCGCGGAAACCTATGGCGTCATCATCTACCAAGAACAGGTCATGCAGATCGCGCAAGTGCTCTCCGGTTATTCGCTCGGCGAGGCCGATCTCTTGCGCCGCGCCATGGGCAAGAAGATTAAGAAGGAGATGGACGCGCAGCGGAAGCGTCTCGTCGAAGGCGCAGTCGCGAATGGAGTCGACCGGGGCCGCGCCGAGTACATCTTCGAGCTGGTGGCGAAGTTCGCAGGCTATGGCTTCAACAAGTCCCACGCCGCCGCGTATGCGCTGATCGCTTATCAGACCGCCTATCTTAAGGCGAACTACCCGACCGAGTTCGTTGCCGCGTCCATGACCCTCGATATGGGAAATGCCGACAAGCTCAACGGCTTCGCGCAGGAGGCGCGGCGCCTCGGCATTCCTCTCGACCCGCCCTCCGTCAACCGGTCCGAGGTGGGCTTCATCCCCAGCAACGGCGCAATTCGCTATTCGCTCGCGGCACTCAAGAATGTCGGCCGCCAAGCCGTCGAGCACATCTGCGCCGAGCGGGCGGAGCAGGGGCCGTACAAGGACGTCTCCGACTTCGCCCGGCGCATCAGCCCGCGCCTCGTCAACAAGCGGGCCATGGAGACGCTGGCCGCGGCCGGCGCGTTCGATGAGCTCGGTGTCGACCGCGCCACCGCATATGCCAATGTCGATCTGATCATCGCCGCAGGCAACCGCTCGCTCGAGACAAGCGCCGAAGGCCAGGAGGATCTGTTCTCAGGCGCCCGTCACGCGCCGCCGCCCATCGAGCTTCGCCCCGCCAAGCCCTGGGTGCCCACGGACAGGCTCAGCCGGGAGTTCGAGGCCGTCGGCTTCTTCCTCACCGGACACCCGTTGGACGACTACAGGGAGGTGCTGGAAAGCCTCGGGGCCGAGAGTTGGGCGGAGTTCGCCGCCAAAGCGAGGACGCGACGCGTGGTCGGCACGCTCGCGGGCACCGTGCTCTCGTCCCGGGAGCGCAAGGGCAAGAGCGGCAATCCTTACGCGTTCGTCGCCTTCTCCGATTCCACAGGCCAGTTCGAGGCGGTGGTGTTTTCTGAAGCGCTTCTCGCCTCGCGGCCCTTGCTCGAGCCGGGGACCGCCGTGCTGCTGGACGTTGAGGCGGAAGCTGACGGCGAGACCGTGCGGGTCCGGGTGCAGCGTCTCACGTCCCTCGATATCGCGGCGGGGGCCCGCTCTGCCGGCATGAAGGTCTATGTGGAGGACGCGCGCGCGCTGGCGCCTCTTGCCGAGCAGGTGGGCACCAAGGGTGGCGAAGGCCCATTCCGCCTTGTCCTCCGTCTGGATGACCTGGCGAAGGAGGTCGAGTTCGTCCTGCCGCAAGGGATCGACACGACGCCCAGGCAGCGAAGCGAGCTCAAGCTCGTCGAGGGGGTGGCCTCAATCAGTGCCCTTTAGAGCCCGCAAGGCCACATTTTGCGGCTTTTCCGCCCTTGCCAAGAAGACACCCGACCCCCTATAACCCGCACCATCTCACACGCGGGGATTTAAGCGTCACGCATGCCCTTAGGCTCTTGCGCGCTCGCTCCGGTGACCGGTTCCGGCCGGTCTCTTGCCCCCGCGGCGGTCGAACCGGAAAAAGGAGTTCAGCAGTCCCATGGCACTGCCCGATATCACTATGCGCCAGCTCCTCGAGTCTGGCG
>CAZHCN010000038.1:0-17127 GCA_964530895.1 uncultured Methyloceanibacter sp.
CGCTCCAAGGTCAGGCGCCAAGCGGCGGCGCCGGGCGCGGCCGCGTCGAAGGGCGAAAGGCGGCTCGGCTCGGCGGCGATCCGCCAGCGGGTCAGCGTCCCAGGCAGGCCAGAAAGATCCGCACCCCCAGGACCTGAGAGAACATGGCCGGAGAGGAGCAGGCAGGGGGTGCGGGAGGCTTGCGCGGCAAGGCCGAGGCGCCGGGCGGCGAGGGAGGTCTTGATGGGGATTTGCGCGAGGCAGGCGAGGAGGGCGCGGCTCTTCAGCCCTTCTTCCAGGGCCCAGGCGGCATCGTCCGCCGTCCTTGCCTCGACAATGAGAAGGCGCGCCGGGTCGAGGCCGGCTCTGAAAAGAGCCGGGCCATAAGGGCGCCCCCATTCCCGCGCTTGGGATCGGGTCAGGCACCACAGCACGAGGCCGCGGCAATTTGTCTGCGCCGCCGTGGCGATCACGGACAGGGCGAAGCCGAGGGCCGCAGGGGTGTCGCGATAGCGTTCCGGCTTGAGCTCATGGAGGCCGCCCTGCTGGAGCCTCTCTAAAGGGCTTTCGCCGTTGTCGTTGGAGGCGGGAGGTAAAGAGCAGGCGGGACGGGAAGGGGCCGCGCCCGGTGCGGGGGGTGTGGCCAGAGACACGGGAACCTGCTCAAGCGCACGGATCGAAGCACGTAGCTGCTCAATCAGGACCCTCCCCGTGGATCCGCCTGCTCTTTTTTCAACGCCAGCCGGCGGAACGAGCCCACGATGATCGCCGCCTGGAACGTTGTTACGCACGACTACACTCCGTTCTCGTTCCTGTTTTGTTCTATTCTGGAGTCGGCTCCGAGTCAAGGCGCCTCGTTTCGGGGCCGGATTTCCGGGCGCGCTTCCCTCGCCAAGACACGTGTTTGGATTTCGCTAACCAGAATCACCCGACACTCAACGGACAGTCAGACGGGGGTTTTTGTGATGCGTATCCTCGGTCTCCGGCCGTTCGCCGCGGCCGCAGCAGCCATGCTTTTCGTCCTTCTGCCGAGCCAAGCCTCGGCCGGTCTCTTCGATTTCTTCGGAGATTCCTACCAACCGCAGTCCGTCGTGGGGCGCCATTTGGTGTCGTTCCCACCCGGCTACGAGCCCGGCTCCATCATCGTCCAATTCAGCGCGCGCCGGCTCTATTACGTGCTGCCCCAGCAGCGGGCCATCAGCTACCCGATCGCGGCGCCCATGGGCGAGGCACGGTGGTCGGGAGAGACCTATGTCAGCGCCAAGAAGGTCAATCCCCCCTGGACCCCCACGGCCCAGATGCGGGAGGAAAATCCGAGCCTGCCGGCCTATGTGCCGGGGGGCGACCCGCGCAATCCGCTGGGGGTCCGGGCCATGTATCTTGGCAAGAGCACCTATCGCATCCACGGCACCGATGCGCCCTGGACGGTGGGCCAGGCGGTCTCCCACGGTTGCATCCGGATGTTCAATGAGGATGTCGCGGATCTCTATCAGCGCGTGCCGGTCGGCACCCACGTTGTTGTGATGTGGTAAAGGCCTGGTAAAGGCAAGACAAAGCTTCGCTAAACTTGAGTCAAAAATCCGCGAAATTGCTTGATTCTTGAAATTTCCCCTTTTCAATTTGTTTACCCTGAGTGCCCCGTCTCTGTTGGATTGATTTAACCTGTGTCTAACGGGTGAATGTTAGCTTTCGCGTCAGGTTCCACCGGCGAAAAGCTGACGGTGCGGGGCCATTCTGAGACCGATCGAAAGGGAGTGTCGAAAATGAGGACTTCTGTTGCACGCTTCGTCAAGGACGAGTCGGGCGCCACGGCTATCGAGTATGGCCTTATCGCCGCCGGCATCGCGGTTGCCGTGATCACCGCCATGACCACCCTGTCCGGCGCGCTGACGAGCCTGTTCTCGGGTATCGCCGGCAAGCTGACCATCAGCTAACCAAGCGCTTACCTTTGGCGTGGCCCAGCCTCTTTGAGGTTGGGCTCATTGCCTCAGACCGGCGCGGTCAAAAGCGCCCAACACGCCTAATGGCGCTGAAACTGAAAGGGGATTCCCCCATGAAGATTTCTGCCTCACGTTTTCTGAAAGACGAATCGGGCGCGACCGCCATCGAATACGCCCTGATTGCCGCAGCCATGGCTGTTGCCGTCATCGCGATGATGTCTACGCTGTCGGGTGCGCTGACGAGCCTGTTCTCGGGTATCGCCGGCAAGATGACGATCAGCTAAACCGCGTCCGGACTTCTGCGAATTTTCAGGCGGGATCCAGCTCCTTCCGGAGCAGGTCCCGCCTGTCCTTTTCCGTGCACCCACGTGCCGCACCGAAGGCTTAGCCCCCAATCTTCCTTAATTCGCGTGTAGGTTCTGCTCACTTTCGAGGGAGCTTGAATCTTGCCGCGCGCTTGCGAAGAACTCCCTTGATCGTGGGGTGCGTTTTCTGCCGACCGGCTCGGCCTGGGATCAAGCTGATGGTACTGGGGGCACTGCTTCGACGACGGAGATTGGCCGGCGCGCTTGCGCTTGCCGGGATGGCATTTTACGCCGTAGTCCTGCCCTGGCACATCGCCTCCGATAGCAGCCTGACTCGAACCGCGTTCGAGCTCAAGACAGCGTGCACAGCCCAGAGCAACGCCGAAAAGCCTTCACCCACCAAGCCGCTAGAGCAATGTCCGATGTGCAAGGACTTTGCGGGGTTCCAGCTCACACTGGTTGGCGGCGCTATCATCGCCGTCATCCCGCGGGAAATCGGCGAGGCATTGTCTGATACGTCGCATGATCACCTTGCGGAGGCCTCGGTGCCTCCGCCGCAAAGCCGCGGTCCACCTCACCTTCCTGCCTAGTCTCGAACTGAACATTCGCGTGATCAGAAACGTCGCAGACTTCGCGCACTGCATGTGAGCGAAGCCGGCGTGGTTGGCACGCTAACCGCTTCCACTTTCAGGGAAGGTGAGCATGAAGCCTACCGCTCCGCAGCTGCGAATCCGCCGCAGACAATTTGGATGTCTTTGTGCGGCTGTCGCGCTCCTCGCCTCGTCGCCCGCGAGCGCTCACCCCCATGTCTGGGCGACGGTGCGGTCGGAAATCGTGTTCGGTCCCGATCACAAGATCACGGCAATTCGTCAGGCCTGGACTTTCGACGAATTCTATACTGCCATGGCGATACAGGGCCTCGATACCAATGGCGACGGTGTCTACTCGAAAGAGGAGCTTGCGCCGCTTGCCAAGGTCAACGTCGAGTCGCTGCACGAGTTCGCCTATTTCACCTTCGTGCATTTCAACGACGACAATAAGCCGCTGCCGCTCGATGCGCCGAAGGATTACTGGGTGACCTACGAGAACCCGGTGAGCACCTTGCACTTCACGCTGCCGCTCAAGACGCCGCTCGACCCAAGAGAGAAACCCGTCGCGGTCGACGTCTACGATCCAACCTTCTTCGTCGCCTTCGGCTTTGCGAAGAAAGACCCGGTGAAGGTCTCGGGTGCGATTCCGGCCGACTGCAAAGTCGAGCTCGAGAAGCCCGATGCCGGCGCCGAGGCGGACGCGAAAGCATTGAGCGAGGCCTTCTTCAGCCAGCTCGGGCCGAACTCGAATTTCGGCTCGCAGTTCGCCCAGACCGTCAACATCGTGTGCAACAAGAAGTGAGGGGATCATGCGAACCTCTGTCAGGACTGCATTGCTCACCTGTCTTGCATTGCTGATCGGCGTCGCCTGCGCCGCCGCGCAGCCGGCGCCGCCGTCCGCTTTCGGAGGTGCATCGTCTGCCGCGCCGAACGCGCCGGGTCCGTCTGCTGCCCCACCGAGCCCGTCGTTCGCGTTCGGGCCGCCGCAAGCAGTGGCGTTGCATGCGCCGGGTCTCGTTGGGGCGTTCTTCAGCTGGGTCGTAGACACGCAGCAAACCATGCAGCGCGAGCTGGCCGGCGGCGTCAAACGGCTCAAGACCGGCGACCCGTTCATCGCGGCCGTCAGCCTTGCGGGCCTGAGCTTCCTTTATGGCGTGGTGCATGCGCTCGGTCCCGGGCACGGCAAGACAGTTATCTCGTCCTACGTCGTCGCCAACGAGGAGACGGTCCGCCGTAGCGTGATCATCTCGTTCATCGCCGCGGCGATCCAGGCGATGACGGCGGTGGCGGTGATCGGCATCTTCGCCATCGCGCTCAACGCGAGCGGCCTCACCATCAAGGCGTGGTCGCTCCAGCTCGAAAGCGCGAGCTATGCGCTGATCGCGCTGGTCGGCCTGTGGCTTCTGTTCGGTCAGTTGCGCGCCCTGTGGCGCCGCTTTAGGCCCGCGCCTGCGTTCGCCCCGGCGGGCGCCGGAGGTCCTCAGGTTGATTTCGACGATCACGACCATGGGCATGACCACGGTCATGCGCATGCCTTTGCCCGCGGGGATCACGACCACGACCACGGACACGATCATGGGCATGATCATCACGGGCATCATCACGGGCAGGGCGAGGCATGCCACCACATCGTGGACGCGAAAGACGTCTCCGGGCCGATGTCGTGGCGCAAGATTACGGCCGTGGTGTTCTCCGTGGGCATCAGGCCCTGCTCCGGCGCCATCCTCGTGCTCATCTTCGCGCTCACCCAAGGTTTATTCTGGGCCGGCGTCGCCGCGACCTTCGCCATGGCGTTCGGCACGGCCCTCACCGTCGCAGGTCTCGCGACGCTCGCGCTTGGATCGCGCGAGCTCGCGCTGAGACTGGGCGGCAACAGCGGCGCATGGGCCGAGGGTGTGTGGACGGTTTGCGCCATCGGCGGGGCTTCGCTCATCGTTCTGTTTGGCGCAACGCTGTTCGTTGCATCGCTCGGGCCCGCCAGACCCTTCTGATCCCTCGCAGCACAGGGTCGCGTGACCCGCGAGTCTGCCGGCTGAAACGTCGCGCGAAGTTGCAAAGCGCGGCATGTCCATGCCCGCCTTACGGCGACGCCGAGAAAGATATTTCTTTTTGTCGCACCTCAATTGCGGTGAGCGAGTAAGGCATCCTAAATCTGTGGTCACGGGAGCGAGCGTGGGGCCGATGCGGCTCCAGCGCCCCCGTCATAAAGAGGTAACGATGACACTGCAACTCGGCGACACCGCCCCGGATTTCGAGGCCGACACGACCGAAGGTCCGATCAAGTTCCACGAATGGCTCGGCGATTCCTGGGGCGTCCTGTTCTCGCACCCGAAGGACTTCACGCCGGTGTGCACCACCGAGCTCGGCACCATGGCAAGGCTCAAGCCGGAATTCGACAAGCGCAACGCCAAGATCGTCGGCCTGTCGGTGGACCCGGTCGACAATCACAAGAAATGGTCGCAGGACATCAAGGACGTGGTCGGCTTCGCGCCCAACTATCCGATGATCGGCGACACCGATCTGAAGATTTCCAAGCTGTACGGCATGCTGCCGGCGAGCACGTCTGGCACCTCGGAAGGGCGTACGCCTGCCGACAACCAGACGGTCCGCAACGTCTTCATCATCGGCCCCGACAAGAAGATCAAGCTGATCCTGGTCTACCCCATGACGGCCGGCCGCAACTTCGACGAGGTGTTGCGGGTGCTCGATTCGCTCCAGTTGACCGCAAAGCATCGCATGGCGACGCCGGCGAACTGGAAGCAGGGCGATGACGTCATCATGACCGGCGCCATCAGCGACGACGAGGCCAAGACGCTCTACCCCGACGGTTGGAAGTCGCCGCGGCCTTATATCCGCATCGTGCCGCAGCCCAAGGATTGAGGGCCCGAGCCTCAGACGCTGGCTCAGCCTGCGCCGTCATGTGATAGAGGATAACGGCAAATTCATTGGATGCTCCCCGCGGCTTTATGCTAGAAGCGGGACGCCAACAAATCATACCGGTTCGTGGCCAAAGCAGTGGAACGCTAGTCGGTGCCTTCGGGGCCGACCAGAAAAGCCGGGCAAAAGAATGTCTGATCCAAGCGGTCCGGGTTCAACCGGAGGCGGGGACGACCCGCGCGAGTGCGCAAAGCAGATTGCCGACCAGATCGCGCCCCTCATGAAGGTCGCGCGGTCTAAGCGCTTTGATTTTCTCGCTTATCTTCTCGCCATGGCCCTCAGGGAATCCCGGCGTCTGGCACGGGACTGACAGCTTGGGCGAAGTTGGCGCGAGTCACGTTCAGCGCGAGGAAGGCTGATCGCGTGCGGATAGCGGAACTCAAGCGCTCCCTCGAACATTGGCGCTCATTGGTCACTTGAGCCCAGATTGGTCAGCGAGTCACGTGCAGCGCGTAATCCGTTTGAGCCCAGATTGGTTCGCGATTCACGCGCCGCGCCGGTAGAGTTGTTGTTATGGGATTGCCGAAGACGCCAGCGCTCACGGTCGATTGCGTGATCCATGACCCGGACGGACGCGTACTCCTTATCCGTCGCAAGAACGAGCCGTTCAAGGGTGCCTTCGCGCTGCCCGGCGGGTTCGTCGATATCGGCGAGACGGTCGAGGCGGCCTGCCGCCGCGAGGTGCGCGAGCAGACCGGCTTGGAGGTCCATGACCTCGCGCTTGTCGGCGTCTACTCGGACCCGGATCGCGATCCCCGGGGACACACGGTCAGCACGGCCTTCATATCGCGCTTGACTGTCTCGACGCCGCCGAGTGCTGGCGACGATGCCGCGGCGGCGGAGTGGATCGACGACTGGCGGGGCCTCCCTCTCGCCTTCGATCACGCACAAATCCTTGAAGATGCCGAGAAAATGCTGGTCCGCAGGGCCCAAGGCTAGGCGCATCTCGCCCGATACCCTATTTAGGGGTCTCGGAGCTTGAGGAATGCCCGGATGAATGAGACGCCACCGACGGAAGCTTTCGCCGAGAAGACGGGCAAGGCGCTTGCGGGCTTCGGCCGGATCGGCGTGCTTCTCGTCAATCTCGGCACGCCGGACGGCACCGACTACTGGTCGATGCGGCGCTACCTCAAGGAGTTTCTGTCCGACCGCCGCGTGATCGAGGTCAACCGCGTGCTGTGGTGGCTGATTCTGAACGGCATCGTGCTCACCACGCGGCCTTCGAAGAGCGGCGAGGCCTATCGCTCCATCTGGAACGAAGAGCGCGACGAGTCGCCCTTGCGCACCATCACGCGGGCGCAGGCCGAGAAGATTGCCGACGCGCTCGATCATCGCCAGGAGATCGTGGTCGACTGGGCCATGCGCTACGGCAATCCGAGCATCGCCGCGCGCATCGACGCTCTCGCCAGACGAGGCTGCGACCGGCTCCTGGTTTTTCCGCTTTATCCACAATACGCGGCGGCGACCACGGCGACGGTCAACGACAAGGTGTTCGACAAGCTGAAGACGATGCGGTCGCAGCCGGCGCTCCGCACCGTGCCGCCTTACCCGAAAGATCCCGTCTATGTCGAGGCGCTCGCCCAATCGATCCGCACGCATGTGGCGGGCCTCGATTTCGAGCCAGAGGTGATCCTCGCCTCGTTCCACGGACTGCCGAAGGCATACGTGGACAAGGGCGACCCGTATCAGTGCCAGTGCATGGACACGGTGGATGCCCTGCGTGCAGCGCTGGGGCTGCTTGGGAGCAAGCTCAAGCTCACCTTCCAGTCGCGTTTCGGCCGCGCCGAATGGCTGCAGCCATATACGGACAAGACGGTGGAAGCCTTGGCGCGCGACGGCGTGAAACGGATCGCCATCGTCACGCCGGGCTTCGCCGCCGACTGCGTCGAGACGCTGGAAGAGATCTCGGGCGAGGCGTGCGAGATTTTTCTCGAGCATGGCGGCGAGAAATTTAGCTTCGTCCCGTGCCTCAACGACAGCGAGGGCGGCATTCGCGTCCTCGTTCATCTCATCGAGCGGGAGCTCAAGGGCTGGATCGACTGATGGAGGCGACCGGGTTGGAGAGCCGCTTTCGGGCGCTTATTCTTCCTGACATGTTCTTGCGCGAGGAGGGGCGATGGTCCGCGTGGGCGTTTCAGTCATTGGTCTTGGTCTCGCGCTGCTCGTCGCGGCGCCTGTGCTTGCCGGCGAACGCTCCGCGTTCATCGATGTTGCCGGAGCGCCCGGCGACGGCGAGCAGGCGCTCGAGCGCGCCCTGTCCAATCGCCTGATGGAGGAGGGCTTCGCCATCAGCAGCACTCCTGCCGTCGACGCCTATGAAATCCAAGGCACGGTCCGGCTCGCCCCGGCCGCAGGCGGCGAGGAGAGCGTCCGCATCGACTGGACGATCTTCGGGCCCGAGGGTACGCGGCTCGGCAACGTCACGCAGGTCAACGAGGTTCGCAGAGGCTCGCTCGACCGGCATTGGGGCGCGGCGGCGGATGCGGCTGCCGACGCCGCGGCGCACGACATCCTGAAGCTCCTGCCGCATTAATGTGATGGCCATCACAAAGCGGGCTCCGCAGGCCCGATTGCCCCTTATAACGCCGATCGATCTCCACCATTTATGCTCTGCCGCAAGTAAGGCGGGCGCGATACGCTAGTCCGGCTAGCGCCGCCGCACACCTGGGGAGGGGTGCCAAATGCTTGGCTTCAATATCTTCGTCCTTGTTCTGCTCGTCCTGTTCGTCCTGACCTTGATGGCCGGGGTCAAGATCGTGCCGCAGGGGTGGAACTACACCGTGGAGCGCTTTGGCCGCTATACGCGCACGCTCCGCCCGGGGCTTACCCTGATCATCCCGTTCATCGACCGCATCGGGCGCAAGCTCAACATGATGGAGCAGGTGATCGAGGTGCCGAGCCAGGAGGTCATTACCAAGGACAACGCCATGGTCCGGGTCGACGGCGTGGCCTTCTTCCAGGTGCTCGACGCCGCCCAGGCGAGCTACGAGGTGACAAACCTACAGGTCGCGATCCTCAACCTCACCATGACCAATATCCGCACGGTGATGGGCTCTATGGACTTGGACAAGCTCCTGTCCGAGCGCGACGAGATCAACCATCGCCTGCTCAAGGTGGTGGACGACGCGACCCATAATTGGGGCCTCAAGGTCACGCGCATCGAGATCAAGGATATCGAGCCGCCGCGCGATCTGGTCGACTCCATGGCGCGGCAGATGAAGGCCGAGCGCGACAAGCGCGCCGCCATCCTGGTGGCCGAAGGAGAGCGGCAGGCGGCGATCCTGTCCGCCGAGGGCTCCAAGCAGGCGCAGATCCTCGCCGCGGAAGGGCGCCGCGAGGCGGCCTACCGCGACGCCGAGGCCCGCGAGCGCGAGGCGGAAGCCGAGGCCAAGGCGACAACCGTGGTCAGCGAGGCGATCGGCAAAGGCAGCGTGCAGGCGATCAACTATTTCGTCGCCAACAACTATGTGAGCGCGCTGAAAGCGCTCGCCGAGGCGAAGAACCAGAAGGTGCTGATCCTGCCGCTGGAGGCGTCCTCGGTGATTGGCGCCATCGCCGGCGTCGGCGAGATCGCGCGGGAGGCTTTCGGAAACAATAGCGGCGGTGACAAGGCCGCGCCGACAAGAGACCGCGGCGGTCAGCGCGGGGGTGGCGGCTCCGTTCCCTCCGTGTGACGTTGAAGGACGAAAGCCATGGAAACGATCGCTGAGCTCGGTGCCTGGAGCTGGATGATCGCCGCGGCGATCCTGTTCGTGCTCGAGCTGATGGCGCCCGGTATCTTCTTCATGTGGTTCGGCCTTGCCGCCTTGGTGACCGGTCTCATCGTGTTCCGCTACGACATCAGCTGGCAGTGGCAGCTCCTGTGGTTCTGCGCGCTGTCGCTCGCCTCGGTGCTGCTCGCCAACAAATATCTGCGAAAGCATCCGCTTGAAAGTGAGAGACCGCTGTTGAACGAGCGGGCGGCGCAGCTGATCGGCAAGTCCTTCGATCTCGTCGACCCCATCGTCAACGGGCGCGGCAGCATCCATTCCGGCGACACGATCTGGCGGGTGGAAGGTCCCGAGCTGCCGCGAGGCACGCGCATCAAAGTGGTGGGTGTGGACGGTTCGGTGCTAAAGGTCGAACCAGCCTGAATTCAAATTTCGATCAGTCCTGTCTCGCGGATGTCGCTGACCTCGTCCGAGATCTCGGCGGAGGCGTCATCAAGGGTCCATGAGCCCGTAGCGTGGCGCGTGCGGCCCGAGCCGGTGACGACGACGTCTGTGAAACCGACCTCACGGAATTTGGCGGCGACGGTTTCATTAGAGGCCACGCTCTGGAAAATGCCGAGCCTGATGGTGGCCGCGTATTGCTTGCCTTTGTGGACCGTGTAGCGCTCCAAGGTTCCCCCCTAGACTGTATTCCATTCAATATACACGTATAACGGGTATTATCAAGGCTTGGCGAACCATTGCCTGACCGCGTCGCGGCCGTCTTCGTCGAGCAGGAGATGGAGCTTCGTGCGGCGGAGGAGGAAATCCTCGGCCGTCATGGCGTCCTCTACCTCCACCGTATGTTCGAGCTCGGCGCGGAGGACGCCGGGCGCGATCTCTTGGGCGCTTGCCGGGTCCGCATCGACACGCGCGAACACATCGTCGATCCTGTCGCCGTAGGTGAGGGCCCAGCGCAGGCGCGTCTCGGGCGGTACGCTTGCCGGGCCTTTTTCGGCGTGGGCGAGAAGCGCGGGCCGGGGCATGCCGCCGCCGTAAAGGGGCACGTTCTTGGTCCAGGGGCCGCTCATCTCCAGCCCAAAGGTGCTGAGCATGATCAGCACGTCTTCGGCCAAGACACGGTGGGTGGTGAGCTTGCCGCCATAGATGGTGACGAAGCCCCCGGAGCCCTGCGTCCGTGCCGCCAGCGAGGGGCTTCGGCTGATCCGGCTCGGCTTCAGCTCCGACCAAGCCCGGAGCGCGCGCACCCCCGACCAGGTGAAGACAATGTCCCTCTCGGTCACCGGCCGGCGCGGCGTCGAGAAATAGCGGTTGTAGGCATGAAGCAGATAGGCCTTCTCGTCGGCCGAGCAATGGACGCTGCCGGGACCGCCCTCATGGGGAATGTCGGTGGTCCCGACGACGAGGAAGCGCCCGTCGAGCCAGGGAACGACGAAGACGATGCGCTCGCCTTGGTCTTGCAGCGTATAGGCGCACGGCTCGGGCGGGTCCGGCATCGGCAGGACGATGTGGCTGCCGCGCACCAGGCGCAAAGGTTCCGGGTCCGGCGCGGCGTCCGTCATGGCGTCAACCTCGGCCACGAAGGCGCCGGCGGCGTTGACGATGAACCGCGCCTCGACTTCGCGCTTGGTCCCGCGCTCGTCGAGTTCGACTCTATAGCCGTTGTCGTTCGGCGTAATCGCGGTGACGGCGCGGCGGTTCAGGATATCGGCGCCGCGGGCGCGGGCCTCGAGCGCCACGCTCAATGTGAGACGCGCGTCGTCAGCCTGGCAATCGGCATAATGCAGCACAGCGGCGAGATCGTCCTGGCGTAGCCGTAGAAGGTTTGCCGCCTCCTTGTTCGACAGCCGTCCGCTTGCCGGCAAGCCGTCGCCGATGGAGAGGAGATCATAAAGCGCAAGCCCTGCGTGCACGAACCATGCGCTGCGCTTCTGCCACCGATAGAGTGGCAAGAGGAATCTCAGCGGTGCGACGAGATGGGGCGCGGTCTTCAAGAGTTCGGCGCGCTCGGTAAGCGACTCGCGCACGAGCTTGAGCTCGAGACGCTCCAGATAGCGTAAACCGCCGTGGATAAGCTTGGACGAGGCAGAGGAAGTGGCGCAGGCATAGTCGCCCTTCTCGGCGAGCAGCACTTTCAGCCCACGGCCCGCGGCATCCCGGGCGACGGCGGCGCCGTGGATGCCGCCGCCGATGACGAGAATATCGAACATTTCGGCGGTCACGGCGTTTCGATCCAGGTCCCGAAATTGACTTTGCAACAGGAGGGTTAAGGCGGCGAAAGGCTTTTGGGCAATTGCGTCGTGTTGTCACCACGTTTTGTACTCTACTATTAGTCAATCCCGTCCAACGCTGAAAGAACCCATGGCAGACATCGTCATCATCAATCCGCGCTTCGACATCTCGTTCTGGGGTTTGGAGCATTGCATGCCGCTTTTCGGCAAGCGTGCCAATTTGCCGGTCGCGTGTCTTGGCTTGCTCGCGGCCCTAGTCCCCGAGCATCACGACGTGACGCTGGTGGATGAGAACGTAGAGGACATCGACTTCGACCGTCTCGCACGGGCCGACCTCGTGTGTGTTACGGGCATGAGCATCCAGGGCCGGCGCCTGATCGAGATCCTCGAGAGCGTCAAGGCACTGGGCGTCATGACGGTGGTCGGCGGTCCGATGGCGACGGTCGAGCCGGAATCCCTCGATGGGCTGGCGGATGTCCTCTTCCTCGGCGAGGCCGACGAGACTTGGCCGCAGTTCCTGACGGAGTGGGAGCAGGGGCGCCACAAGACCCGCTACAAGCAGGACGATAAATCCGACATCACGAAGCTTCCATTGCCGCGCATCGATAAGCTCAAGATCGACCGGTATATGTTCGGCAGCCTGCAGATCTCACGCGGATGCCCGTTCACTTGCGAATTCTGCGACATCATCGTCACTTTCGGACGCCGGCCGCGCCTCAAGACGAGTGCGCAGGTGATCGCCGAGCTCGAGGCCTTTCAGCGTGCCGGCATGAGGATCGTGTTCGTGGTCGACGACAACCTCATCGGCAACAAGAAGGCTCTCAAGCCGATCCTGCGCGACATCGTCCAATGGCAGCAGGAGCGCGCCTATCCGCTGACGCTCTTCACCGAGGCGTCGCTCGATCTGGCCGAGGACGACGAGCTGATGGACCTCATGGGGCTCGCCAACTTCCAGAACGTGTTCATCGGCATCGAGACGCCGAATGAGGAGTCGCTCCGCGAGACCAAGAAACTGCAGAACCTGCGCCCGAATGCCGGGACGCTGCTTGAGCGCGTGCATCGTATTCAGGAGCGCGGGTTCGATGTGTGGTGCGGCATGATCGTCGGCTTCGATCACGACGATCCATCGATCTTCGGCGTGATGCCCTCGTTCATCGGCGAGGCGCGCATCGCGAACGCCATGATCAATCTGCTGCATGCCATTCCGACGACACCGCTCTACGACCGTCTGAAACAGGCGGGCCGGCTGAACGACGATGAGGCGAGCGACCGCTACGGCACTAACGTGGTGCCGCTCGGCATGTCGCGTGAGGAGCTACGCGACGGCTTCCTCGGACTGATGCAGACCTGCTACACGGCGGACGCCTATTTCCAGCGTCTGGACGCTCAATTCATCGACGGAAATTTCAAGTTCGCCATGCATGAGCTCCCCTATTGGTCGAGCCGGCGCGGGGCCTGGGCGAAACGGTCGTTCCTCAACTATGCCCGGTATGCCGCCATCTCCGGACGGTTGTTGGGCCACGTGGCGGATCCCGAGCTACGGTCGCGTTATGGACGGCAGCTTTGGCGGATCTTTCGCGCCCGGTGGCGCGAGCCGCACATCCTGTTCATCTACGCGCTCAAGACCGCGATCCACTATCACTACGCGGCGATCGCGCGGGCTTTGGCGGAGGCTACGCCCGCCGGCGACATGCCCGATGCGGGACGCTCGTTCTCGCGCGTCAAGCGGCGGGTGGCGGTGCAGGCTGCGGCTTAGGCGACGCCGGCGCGCAGCAGGTCGTGAATATGGAGGATGCCGACCGGACGGCCGTCCTCGACCACGAATAGCGCGGTGAAGGGGTGCTCGCTTAGATTCATGATCGCCAAAGCCTCAGCGGTCATGGTGTCCGGGCTGACCGTCTTCGGCCCCGCTGTCATGACTTCGCCGGTACGGCGGGTCAACAGACCATTGCCCATGTGCCGCCGCAGGTCGCCGTCGGTGATGATGCCGACTATGCGACCGTTATTGTCGACCACGCCGAGGCAGCCGAAGGCCTTCTCGGTCATGATCACCAGGGCTTCGGCCATCGGCGTGTCGATGGCGGTGATCGGTAGCCGGTCTTCCTTGTGCATCAGGTCGCTCACGAATTTCAGCTTCGCGCCGAGCTGGCCGCCGGGGTGCAGCGCCTTGAAGTCGATGGCGGTAAAGCCCTTGCTCTCCAGAAGCGCAATGGCGATGCAGTCGCCGAGCGCGAGCTGCATGACGGTCGACGTCGTGGGAGCGAGCCCGTGAGGGCAGGCCTCTTTGGCATGCGGCAGAGCGAGCACCACTTCGGCCGCTTGCGCCAGCGTGGACTCCGGATTGGAGGTGACGGCGATCAGCGGCACGGCGAAGCGCCGCGAATAGGAGACGATGTTACCGAGCTCGACGGTCTCGCCCGACCAGGAGAAGGCGAGGATCACGTCGTCGCGGGTGATCATGCCGAGATCGCCGTGACTCGCCTCGCTCGGATGCACGAAATAGGCAGGCGTTCCGGTCGAGGAAAGGGTGGCGGCAACTTTCAAGCCGACATGGCCGCTCTTGCCCATGCCGGTGACGATGACGCGACCGCGGCAGCCGCGGAGCGTCTCGAGCGCTTCGGCGAAGCTGCCACCCAGATGATTGGAGAGGGCGGCTTGCATCGCGCTCAGGCCTTCGGCCTCGAGCTCGAGCGTGCGGGTGGCGGAGGCCACCGCTTCACTACGGTCTTCCGGAACGGAAAGGTCCCGCGTCAAGCCGGCCGGCATGGTCATGTGCTCCCCCCTGAGGACGCCTGATTTTAGCACGGATTAAGGCGGCGGAAGGTCCAAGAGAGCGTCATTTCGAAACAAGCCTAAACGGCTCGTTAACCCTCTTGCTCCTAGGCTCGGACATTAACGGAGCCGGGCTACGGACCCGAATTTTCGGGGTTTCCTCAGCGTTTTGCCCAGCGTCGATCGAGGTGCGTCCTTGCCGCGTCGCCACACGTCCAGCGCAGCGGGCGCTCTCGCTGCCGCTCTCCTTGCCGCCGCTCTGGCGCCGGCCTCCGCCCAAGAGGCGGCGGGCCCGGGCTTGCGCGGCAGCCTCGGCGTGGAACAGCAGCAGGACCAAGCGCAGCCTCCGTCCAGGGCCCAACAAAAGGCCGCCGCGCAAAAGCGACAGCGAATCAACCGCGAGATGGAGGTCGAGGGCGCGACGCAAGGCGCCGCGACCATTCCGGACAATCTCGCCAACGATCAGTCTCTCTTGCCCCAGCCACCGGCACCACCGGCGCCACTTGGCGGCCTGGGCGACCAACCGGGGGAGGGGGTCACTCCGGTCCCGGGCATCGGCATTACCGAGCCGAACGGCGCGCCTTTGAGCGAGGCGCCGGGAACAGAGGAACTCGCGGGCGCCAACCAACCGCTGCCGCCCAAGGGTCATGAGCTCGATCCCTACGTGCCGATCGGCATGAAGCTCGGCAGCTTCCTGCTCTTCACCGAGGCGGAGGTCGGCACGATCCTCACCGACAACGTGCTCGGCACGAAGACCGACCCGCATCCGGCTCACGCTTTCGAGTTCGCCCCCAACGTCCGGCTGGAATCGAATTGGAGCCGGCACTTCTTCAGCGCGGAGTTCGACGCCGACCGGAGCTGGTACGACAACTTCTCCGTCGAGGACGACGAGACCTATTATGCTCGCCTCAATGGGCGCCTCGACGTGACCCACCGCACGCATGCCAATCTCGAACTCGGGAAATCTCAAACCCAGGAAGGCCGGAACTCGATCAGCCTGACCGACATCGCCGGCACGCAGACCAACGTTCAAGAAGAGCACATCACGGCCGGCGCAGACCATACGTTCAACCGACTGACGATCGAGGCCGAAGGGCGGGCCTCCAGTTACGATTACAGCGACTTCGGTGGCCCCTTCGATCCAACGGTGCAGTCAGGCGTGCCGACAGTGGACGTCCGGGACTATAGGGAGGACGAGCTTAGATTGCGGGGGACCTACGCGTTCAATTCAGCCATCGGCGTCTTCACCGAAGGCACGCTCATCCGGGACAAGTACAAGCAACCCATCGACGTCAATGGTCTGCGCCGAGACTCTTCCGGCTACACCATCCAATCCGGGCTCGACCTCTCCCTCGCCAATCGGCTCTCGGGCGAGATCGGGATCGGTTGGGGCGCGCAGCAATCGGTGGACGACAAGGTGGCGCCGATCGAAGGCTTCCTGGTCAATGCCGATCTCATCTGGCTGCCGACGCCCCTCACCATGATGGAGTTCATCTCCCGCTCGGAGGTCAGCACCTCGACGCTCACGGATTCGCTTGGCGCGATAGACCATTTCTATCAGCTCTCGCTACAGCACGCGTTCTGGCAGTATCTGGTGGTCGGGGGTTTTGTGTCCTACGAAATCGCCGACTATGCGGGGAGCGACCAAGTCGATCAGCGGCTGAAGGAAGGCGCGAGCGCCGAGTACTACTTCAATCCGACGATGTCGGTTTATGCCCGCTACGAGCACACCGATTTCTTCTCCACAGACGCGGCGAGCGACTTCCTCGAGAACGAGCTCCGGATCGGCATGCGCATCCGGCACTGAGCCGGAACGTTTCAGATCAGCTTTTTGATCTCGTCGATGACGGCGTCGCGCAACTCCGGCCGCTCGAGGGCGTAAGCGACATTGGCGGCGAGGAAGCCGGGCTTCGAGCCGCAGTCGAAGGCGCGGCCCTCATATTCCACGGCGTAGAAAGGCTGCTTCTCGAGCAGCGCCAGCATGGAATCCGTGACTTGGATCTCGCCGCCGGTGCCCTTCTCTTGGGCGGACAGGAAATCGAAGATCTCCGGCTGCAAGATGTAGCGGCCGAGAATGGTGAGGTTGGAGGGCTCAGTGCCCGGCGCCGGCTTCTCCACCATGCCGGTGATGGGGAAGACGTTGCCGTCGGCCTCGCCGACCGCGACCACGCCGTAATTCTTCACCTGGTCGTCCGGCACCGGCTCGACGGCGACGATGTTGCCGCCGCGCTTTGCGTAAATGTCGAGCATCTGGGCCAGGCAGCCTTTGCCCGGCGTCTGCACCAGCACATCGGGGAGGATGACCGCGAAGGGCTCGTTGCCGACGATGTCCCGTGCGCACCACACGGCATGGCCGAGGCCAAGAGGCTCCTGCTGGCGGACGAAGCTCGCGCATCCGGCTTCGGGGAGGGCCTTGGCGAGCCCTTCGAGCTCCGCCGTCTTGCCGCGCGCCGCGAGGGTCTCTTCGAGCTCGGGCTGCCGATCGAAATGGTCCTCGATGATGCTCTTGTTACGGCCGGTGACGAAGATGAAATGTTCGATCCCGGCTTCGCGCGCCTCGTCGACGACGTGCTGGATCAACGGCCGGTCGACCACCGTCAGCATCTCCTTCGGCATGGCCTTGGTGGCCGGCAGGAAGCGGGTGCCGAGCCCCGCGACGGGGA
>CAZHCN010000039.1:0-12791 GCA_964530895.1 uncultured Methyloceanibacter sp.
CAATGAGCGATGAGGTGTAGAGATCGCCGACAGCCTCGGTGAATTCATTGGCGATCGAGGCCGAGATCGTCGTCCCGGGCGCCATGATGGACGATGCGATCCTGTGGGCGTTACCGATGACGAAGGTCACGGCCATGGTTTCGCCAAGCGCGCGGCCCAGTCCCAGCATCACACCACCGATGATGCCGACACGCGTATAGGGGATCACGACACGCTTCATGACCTCCCAACGGGTGCAGCCGATCCCATAGGCCGCCTCTTTCAGTACGGGCGGCACGGTATCGAAGACCTCGCGGGTGATCGAGGTGATGAAGGGAAGCACCATAATGGCGAGGATGAGGCCGGCCGTCAGCAGGCCGATGCCATAAGGCGGTCCCGCGAACAGCTGATTCATAACGGGAATATTGGCGAAGGTGTCGATCAGGAGCGGCTGCACATGCACCTGAAACCAGGGCGCGAAGATGAACAGGCCCCAGATGCCATAGATGATGCTGGGAATGCCGGCCAGCAGCTCAATGGCGATACCAATAGTCCGCCGCAGTCGTTCCGGACAAATCTCGGTGAGAAAGATCGCGATGCCAAGGCTTACGGGCACGCCGATCAACATGGCGATGAACGACGTGAGCAGCGTGCCGTAGATCGCCGGCAGTGCGCCGAATTTCTCGGTGACTGGGTTCCAACTTTCCGCTGTGAAGAAGCCGAAGCCGTAAGCCCGCCATGCGGGCAGGGAGCCGTGGACCAGAGCGACAATCACGCCGGCGAGAAGCACCAGCACCGTGATGGCAGCGGTTTGCGTGATCGTCTTGAAGGTGAGGTCGCCGATCCGGAATCGGCGCAAGGTCTTGGCCCGCTTCGCTTCGTCATGGACGAAGTTGTTTTCGGCGACGGCCGCGTCCATCATTTCCCCAATCCCCTTACCTCAGTCAGGTCAGTCACGTTGCACAGGCCGGCGAAAGAGGGACGGAGTCTTGTGACTTCGTCCCTCTCCGCATGTGCCTAGTTCATGGCAAAGATGGGCTTGCCCGCGGTGTCCTTGATATCCGCAGACCACATCTTCTGGACCTGTTCGACCACGCTGTCAGGCATGGGAACGTAATCGAGTTCCTCAGCCATCTTGTCGCCGTTCTTGTAAGCCCAAGCGAAGAATTTGAGCGCCTCGGACGACGCTGCCGGATCGCTCGGCTGCTTGTACATCAGGATCCAGGTTCCCGCCGTCATCGGCCAAGACTCATCACCTGGCTGGTTGGCGAGAATGACGCCAAAGCCGGGTTGCGACGACCAATCGGCCCCTGCAGCCGCAGCCTGGAACGACTCGGAGGTCGGGGCGACGGTCTTGCCGGCCTTGTTCATCATCTTGGTGAAGGTCAGCTTGTTCTGGAGGGCATAAGCATACTCGACATAACCGACCGAGCCCTTGGTGTTGGCCACGTTGTTGGCCACGCCCTCATTGCCCTTGGCGCCGATGCCCACCGGCCACTCCACCGCCGTGTTGCTGCCGACGTTCGACTTCCAGTCGGCGCTGACGTCGGACAGATAGTAGGTGAAGTTGAAGGTGGTGCCCGATCCGTCGGAGCGGTGCACGACGGCAATCGCGCTCGAAGGAAGCTTGGCGTCCGGATTGAGCTGCTTGATCGTCTCGTCGTCCCATTTGGTGATCTCGCCCATGAAGATCTTGGCGATCGTGTCACCGTCGAGCACGAGCTCGCCGGGCTTGATGCCTTCCAGATTGACGACCGGAACGATGCCGCCCATGACCATCGGGAACTGGGCGAGGCCGTACTTGTCGAGTTCCTCACCGGGCAGCGGCTTATCGCTGGCGCCGAAAGTCACGGTCTTGTTCTCGATCTGCTTGATGCCGCCGCCCGAACCGATGGACTGATAGTTGAGGCCGATGCCGGTCTCTTTCTTGTAGGCGTCAGCCCATTTTGCGTAGATCGGATAGGGGAAGGTTGCGCCCGCGCCCGAAAGATCGGCCGCTTGAGCGGTGGTCACGGTGAACGCCACGGCCAGGCCAGCGGCGACCGCGTAAGACATGAACCTCATATTCGCTCTCCCTTGCTTGGATTTGAGCCTCCGCCAGCGCAAAGCCACGCCGCAAGCTCGCGGGCACGCTAGTCCTCAGGGATAATTGTTTTATGACAGCGATGATTCGACTTTATGACAGTCTAAGCGACTGACTTAGCGAATATTTCCAGAAGCGGGGGTGTGGATAAGAGCGGAGGCCCCGGTCAGCTCGGGCGGGCCTCGTTAAGCATAACCGTGAAGGTCGATCCCTTACCAGGCTTGGAGGCAATGGCCAGTTCGCCCCGATGGCGGTTCAAAATGTGCTTAACGATGGCGAGGCCGAGCCCGGTGCCGCCCTTCTCGCGGCTCGAGGCCACATCGACCCGGTAGAAACGCTCGGTAAGCCGCGGCAAATGCTCCGGCGCGATGCCCGGTCCGTCATCCACCACGCTGATGGCGTAGCGTCCCGCTGCTTGGCGCCCGAGGGAGGGGATATGCTTCGCCTCGATACGCACATGGCCGCCCGCGTTGCCGTATTTGAGCGCGTTCTGCACGAGGTTCTGCAGGACTTGCAGCAACTCGTCACGGTCGCCGCGGACGATGGCCGGCTTTCCGAAGCGCCCCACCTCCAGGCTCATGCCGGAATCGCTGGCGAGCGGCTCAAGCGTGTCGCCGGCATGGCCGAGCACGTCGTTGAGATCGACGAGCTCGCTCGGCATGACGTGGGCGTTCATCTCGACGCGGCTCAGCGAGAGGAGCGCATCGATCAGCCGTGTCATGCGCGAGGCCTGCTCGGCCATGATGGGAAGGAAGCGCTCGCGCGCGCCCGGATCCTCTTTGGCGGTGCCTTGCAGCGTCTCGATGAAGCCACGCAACGAAGCAAGCGGCGTGCGCAGCTCGTGGCTTGCATTGGCGATGAAGTCAGCCCGCATCTGATTGATACGCTCGATCTCCGTGAGGTCGCGCAGGAGCACCAGGATATTGCCCTCGCGGTCCGGGCCACGCGACAGGGGAGCCACGGTCACAGCCATGCGTCGGCCGACCGGGACCCGCTCGGCGTACGTCACGGTGACGGCGCGACCGCGGCGCGGCGCGGCGGCGACCGCGTCGAGGAACTCCGGCGTGCGGATTACCGAGGAGATATGGCTGCCTTCGCGGAGCGCGGCGAACAGGCCGCGCGCCGGGCCGTTGAGGGACAGTACTTGGCCGGTCCGGTTGAGCAGGATCGCCGGATCGGGGAGCGCCTCCGCCATGACGTGCATGGCCGAGGTCGACCGGGCGGAAGCGGGCGAATGCCTGAGATCGTTCTCAAGCACAGGGTCAACCTCTTGGCGGGGGAGCAGCGCCACGGAAGCCACGAAGGCGACAAAGGCCGTCAGCGCGAGCCCCACGGTCAGGTTTCCCGAGGCCACGAGCGAGGCCATGATCACGGCGACGATCACGATCAGCCAGAGAGAAGTCCAGAGCCTGGCCGACAGCCCCCGCAAGCCCCGCCGGACGGCCTGGCCGGCCCGCAGGAAGAGGCCGGAAGGCAGCGCGCGGGCGCTCTGTTCTGCCTGGTTGCTCAAGCGCTTCTCCTGAACCGTGCTACGAATCGCCGCGTTGGCGGTATCCCTATGATTGCGCCCGGTTTATCACGATTTTGCGACATTGCCCTTCGGCCTGTGCAACGAAACAATGACAGCGTGAACGTCCTGTCATCCTGGAGCACAGGCAATGCCGAGAATATGGGCATTGGCGAGGCTGATGCCATCCTGGGCCGGCTGGCGTCCTCCTCGCTTCCCTCGGCCGTCGGTATATCATGCCAGTTTGAGCGCAAGGACCGGGGTGCGGCGCGGCAGGCAAGCGGCTAATTCCGGTCTCTGACGATCATCCGAGAACCGGGGCCATGTCCGATACGCTTCCACTTCAGGCTCAAAATACCGCGTTCCCATCCGAAGAGGCGCGCTGGCATGCGGTTTTGCACCGGGATTCCTCGTTCGACGGAGCGTTCTACTATTCGGTGGCGAGCACCGGCATCTATTGCCGGCCGTCCTGCCCGGCCAGGCGCCCTGCCCGCGCCCATGTGCGCTTTCACGACACGGCGGAGGCGGCGGAGGCGGCGGGCTTCCGCGCCTGCAAGCGCTGCAAGCCGGACCAGCCCACGCTTCAAGCGCGGCACGGGGCCAAGATCGCTAACGCCTGCCGCCTGATCGAGGGGGCGGAGACGCCGCCGCCGCTTGCGGCGCTGGCCGAGGCGGTCGGCTTGAGCCCTTATCATTTTCATCGCCTGTTCAAGGCGACGCTTGGCGTGACGCCGAAGGCCTACGCCACGGCCCACCGCAACAAACGGGTGCGCGCGGCACTCGGAAGGAGCACGACCGTGACACAAGCAATCTATGATGCGGGCTTCAATGCAAACAGCCGCTTCTATGCCAACGCCTCGGAGGTGCTCGGCATGACTCCGCGCTCATTCCGCGCCGGCGGGACAGATCACGCCATCACATTCACCTTCGCCGAATGCTCGCTCGGCACCGTCTTGATCGCGGCGAGCGAGACGGGCGTTTGCGCCATCCTGTTCGGCGATACGCAGGAGGGCTTGCGGCGGGATCTCGAGAAACAGTTTCCGCGTGCGCGTCTCGTGCATGGCGATGCGGATTTGGAAACGCTGACCGCCAAGGTGATCGGTCTCATCGAGAGCCCACGCAGCCATTTCGACCTGCCGCTCGATATTCGCGGGACCGCGTTTCAGCACCGCGTGTGGGACGCCTTGCGCCGTATTCCGGTGGGATCGACGGCCAGCTATGCCGAGATCGCGGAGATCATCGGCGCACCAAAATCGGCGCGCGCCGTGGCTCGTGCCTGCGCGTCGAACCGCATCGCCGTGGCAATCCCTTGCCATCGGGTCGTGCGCTCCGACGGTTCGCTGTCGGGCTATCGGGGCGGGGTCGCGCGGAAGCGCGCGCTGCTGGCCAAGGAGCAGTCGGGCCGCTAGCGGGTCAGACGCTTGGCGGCAAGCTCGTCGAGATAGCTCTGAAAGCGCGCCTCCCGGTTCTCGCCAAGATCGCGCAAATAATCCCACACGAAGAGACCCGTGTCGTGGCCGTCGTCGAACACGATGCGCACGGCGTAGTTGCCGACGGGCTCAAGCCGCGAGATGCGGACATTCTTCTTGCCCGGCACGGTCACACGCTGCTCCGGGCTGTGGCCCTGCACCTCGGCGCTCGGACTGAGCACCCGCAACATCTCCGCCGGCAGGGCGAAGCTTCGGCCGTCGTCAAACGTCACGCTCAGGGTCCGCTTGTCCTTGTCGAGCTTGAGCTCCGTGGGCCAGGCTGCGGCTTGCATCATGATCCGCGTGCCTCTCTAGCCGAGGTCGATCTCGCCCTCGACCTCATGATCGAGCGGCGTGCCTTCGGCCGTCAGCACCATTTTCATCTTCAACTTACCCTTGCCGCCAAGCCCCTCCTCGCGGACCACGCGCTCGATGGCTTGCTGGGAGCTCACCCCGACCTCCTTGAGAAATCGCCTCATCGACATGTTAAAGCGTTGTTCGTCCATCACTGGGGCCTCCCTTTGGCGCACCTACCCTGATATGAAAAGGGTGAAGCACCTATACTACAGACGAAACCCAATGGCGGTCACCACACTCGGAAAAGGCCGCGCTCAGAAGACGCGCGCCGGTACGATGAAGCGAAAGAGCACGGTCAAACGCCGAAATGCGCCTGCGGCCGCACTTGCCGACCCGCTTTACCGCAAGCGCGTGGTGAAGAGCGCCAAGGTCTATAGTCGCAAGGACAAGACAAAGACGATCGAGGACGAAGAGGTAAAATGAGTAGTAGCGTGCCTCCCCTGATCGACCAATTCGGCCGCGCGATCACCTATTTGCGGGTATCGGTCACCGACCGTTGCGATTTCCGCTGCACCTATTGCATGGCGGAGGATATGACCTTCCTGCCGCGGAAGGACCTGCTCAGCCTCGAGGAGATCGACCGGCTGGCAAGTGCCTTCATCGTGCGCGGCGTGCGCAAGGTGCGGCTTACCGGCGGCGAGCCGCTCGTCAGGCGAAACATCATGTGGCTGGTCGAGGCGCTGTCGCGGCATCTCGGTAACGGCCTCGACGAACTCACCCTCACCACCAACGGCAGCCAGCTTTACCGCTACGCCGACGCGCTCGCCGGCTGCGGCGTCAAGCGGATCAACGTCTCTCTCGACACGCTGGATCCGGCCAAGTTCCGCATCCTCACCCGTTGGGGCGACTTCGACCAGGTCATGCGCGGCATCGATGCTGCGGACCGCGCCGGGCTGAAGATCAAGATCAACGCGGTGGCGCTTCGGGACATGAACGCGGACGAGATCGAGGATCTCCTGCGCTGGGCGCACGGCCGGGGCTTTGACCTCACCCTCATCGAGACCATGCCCATGGGCGAGGTCGACTCCGACCGCACCGACCAATATCTGCCGCTGTCGCTCGTGCGGACGCGTCTTGCCCAGCACCTCACGCTGACCGACATCGCCTATCAGACGGGCGGACCGGCCCGGTATGTGCAGGTCGCCGAGACTGGTGGCCGGCTCGGCTTCATCACGCCGCTGACTCACAATTTCTGCGAATCCTGCAATCGCGTCAGGGTCACCTGCACCGGCACACTCTATATGTGTCTCGGCCAAGAAGACGCCGCCGATCTCAGAGCACCGTTGCGCGCGACCACCTCGGATGAATCGCTGCACGCTGCGATCGACGAGGCTTTGGCCCGCAAACCCAAGGGCCACGACTTCATCATCGAGCGGAGCGCCGGACCTGCTGTTTCGCGCCATATGTCGGCGACGGGCGGCTAAGCCGGCTCGCTAAGTCCGCCTAGGGTTAAGAAAGTCCTCTAGGGGCTAATTTCCCGGCACTTTTGGGCATTCAGGCCGCGGAACACGCGCCGCACAGGGCCCATTCTGGGCCCAGCCCCCCCGCGCACCGCGCTTTTTTAACCTACGCCCGGGTATTTTGGCCCCGGGATCAGCGGACTAGGCGGTTCCGTTGACGGGCTCCGGTTTGTTCATGTTGCGTATCGAGTGGCTTAAGAAGCATTGGCACTGGGTGGGATTGGCGCTGCTGTCGGCGCTGATCGCCGCAACGGCTCTCCTTGCGCCGGGCAGCGTGAGCCGGTTGGAGCTCGAGCGCGAGGCCCTCATCGCCGAGACGCGACTCAATACGGCTTTGCTAGATGAGCCCAATGTGGTTCTCGATGCCCTGACGCGTCCCGGTCTCGCGCCGCAACTCAGTGACGTCTTCGAGAAATCAGGCTACAGCCACCGGATCCTGCGCTACGAGTTGTACGACGCCAAAGGGCGGCTCATCTTCACAAGCGGCCAAGCGAGCGGCGCCCTCAACGACCGTCTCGTGGACGTGATGCAGAGTCCAAGTCATGACGGCGCCGTTGTGGGCCTATACGACGGCTCTACGGAAAAAGGACCCACACACTTTGCGGTGCTTCGGATTCCGCTCGATCTCAACGAGCGCGCGCGTGGGACGCTCCTCGTCTACCTCGACCAAACCGACCAAGCGAGCGTGCTGTCCGGGTATTTCGGTCTGATCGCCACGGTGACGCTCATCTTGCTCGGCATCGGCGTCGCCACGCCGGTGGCTTTCGCCTGGATGCGTAGCCAAGAGCGGTGGCAGGCAGAACAACAGGTGCGCTATCTCGAAAGCCACGATGCGCTGACAGGGCTCGCCAACCGCAGGGCCTTCGTCGAGACCCTTGGCCAAGCGATCGGCCGCATGAGGCGGGACAACACGCACATCGCCGTGGTCTGTCTCGACATCGACAAGTTCAAGGAAGTCAACGACGCGAGCGAGCACGGCGGCGGCGATCAGGTGCTGCGCGAGATGGCGACCCGCATCAGGGGGACGCTCCGCGAACGGGACATCATCGCCCGGCTCGGCGCCGACGAATTCGCCATTGCGCTGGTGGACATCACCAATCTCGGCGACGTGATGGCCTTCATGAACCGGTTGGTCGCGGCTTTGCGGCTGCCGTTCCATGTCGGCGGCAAAGAGATCCTCATCACCACGAGCGTCGGCATCGCGCTCGCCCCGGCCGACGGCGACACCGCGTCTTCCGTGCTTCGCCACGCCACGATCGCGCTGTCTCGCGCCAAGGGCGACGGCGGCCAACGCATGTGCTTCTTCGAAGAGAGCATGGACAAGGCGCTGCAGCGGCGGCGCACCGTGGAGCACGAGCTTCGCCTGGCGCTCGGGCGCGAGGAGTTCGAGGTCGTCTACCAGCCGCAATACGATCTGGTGATGGAGCGGCAATGCGGCTCGGAGGCTCTGATCCGCTGGCACCACCCGGTGCACGGCAAGATCGCGCCGGGGCATTTCATTTCGGTGGCCGAGGAGACCGGGCTCATCGTGCCGATCGGCGAATGGGTCCTGCGGCGCGCGTGCTGGGACGCGGTAAGCTGGCCCGACGATCTGACCGTGGCAGTCAACCTGTCGCCGGCGCAATTCCGTGACAGCGATATCGCCGAGACGGTCGCCGATATCCTCAAGGAGACGGGGTTGCCGGCACGGCGGCTTGAGCTCGAGATCACCGAGAACCTCCTTATCAACGACACCGAAGAAGTGTTGAACAAGCTGAACCGCCTGCGCGAGCTCGGTGTGGCGATCGCCATGGACGATTTCGGCACCGGCTATTCGAGCTTGAGCTACCTCGCCCGCTTCCCGTTCTCGAAGATCAAGATCGACCGGCAGTTCGTCCGCAACATGACGCGGGACCCGGCAATGCGGGCGATCGTCAAGACCATCATCGCGCTCGGCAAATCGCTCGACGTGACCATCACGGCGGAAGGTGTGGAGACGACCCAGCAGGCCGACATGCTGCGGAAATTCGGCTGCAAGCAGGTTCAGGGCTTCCTTTACGGACACCCCGAGGCGGCGGACACGCACGCCAAGACAAAGGACACGCCCGACGGCAAGGTGACGCCGATCCGCGGGCGGCGCCGCTCAAGCGCGGCCTAAGATCCCGCTCCGCGGGTAGCCTAAAAGGGATATTCCCGCATCGGCCTCGCCATGTGCCCGCCGAGGAAGCCTTTCGATACAGATTTCGCTGGCGCCCGTGCCGGCGAACGATTGACCGCGGTATGCTCTCTCGGTGCGACTCCGGCTTTGGCCTTGACCGGTGGGCGTTCCTGCATGGCTTCGCTCATCGAAGGCCTGCGCAAGGGAACGGGCACCACGGCAAGCTCCTGTTCCGCAGCGACATTGGCGACCGCGACCGGCGCCGCGGCTTCATCGGGCTCAGGTTCGGCTTCGGGCCCGAGCGCATCCTGCGGGGTCGGCTCCATTGCCTCAGCCGGTTCCTCGGGCTCGGCCGGTGCAGGCAGGGCGGCGGTGACGTCTTCAGACGGGAGCGCGTCCAAAGGCGCCTCCTCGGCATCGCCTTGGGCGATGGACTCGGAAGCGGCGGCACGGATCTCCACATGGATCGCGACCGTCTGCGGCGCCGTATCGGCAGGCGCAGGCAGGGTGATCAAGATCGGCACGATGAGGACCAGAGCCGCCGCGTGGGCGAGGCCGGCGCCGAAGACGCAAACCGAAAGGCTGGGCTTGTGATGGTCAATCAAGGGAACCGAGCCTGCGCTGAGTTTCGCCGCTACGCGCAACTGGCTCGATTCGAGTTAGCTGAGTCGGCTGCGCCTACGCAAGCCTTCAGCTTTCCATGACAATTTTTGGAGCCTTGCGATCGGCGCCGGACACGCGCTCGAGCTCTGCCCAAGCTGCCGCGGCGATCGCGCGATAGGCTTGCGCCACGGGCGAGGACGGGTCGGTCGCCACTACGGGCTTACCCGCATCGGAAGTCTCGCGCACAGCCATGGTGAGCGGCACCTCGCCAAGGAACGGCACGCCGAGCCTTGCCGCTTCCTGTTTAGCGCCGCCATGGCCGAAAATGTCGGAGCGCTCGCCGCAATGGGGGCAGATGAAGGTCGACATGTTCTCGACAATGCCGAGCACCGGCACGTTGACCTTCTTGAACATGTTGAGCCCTTTGCGGGCATCGATCAGAGCGAGATCTTGCGGCGTCGAGACGATCACCGCGCCAGCGAGCGGCACTTGCTGCGCCATGGTGAGCTGCGCATCGCCCGTGCCCGGCGGCATGTCGACCACGAGCACGTCGAGATCGCCCCAGGCGACGTCCTTCAGCATTTGCGTTAGGGCCGACATCACCATGGGCCCGCGCCAGATCATCGGCGTTTCCTCGTCGACCAGGAAGCCCATGGACATGACCTTGAGGCCGTATGCGCGCATGGGATCGAGCTTGTTGCCGGCGAGCTGCTGCGGCTGGCCGTGGACGCCGAGGAGCCGCGGCATGGACGGGCCGTAGATGTCGGCATCGAGGACGCCCACTTTCAGGCCCTGGTCCTTGAGGGCGAGGGCGAAATTGGCGGCCGTGGTCGACTTGCCGACGCCGCCTTTGCCCGAGGCCACCGCGATGATGTTCTTGACGCTCGGCACACCACCAGGGCGATGCCTGGCATCGCGGGCGGCGCCCGGGCGGGCGAAGCCGCCTTGCGGCGCCGGCTGTGGCGTGGGCGGCGTATTGCCATTCCCGTTTTGGCCCGCCGTGCCCGGCTCGCGGTCGGCGGTGAGCGTCACGGCGACGCCCTCGACGCCGGGAATGTCTTTCACCACGCTCTCGGCCGCCCGCCGGAGCTCCTCCAGCTCGGTCGCGCGCGCGGGGTCCACGGAAATGGCGAAATAGACCTTGCCCTTATGGATCACCACCTCGGAGACGAGGCCGAGAGAAACGATGTCCTGCTCGAGATCGGGGCCCTTCACGCCCTTTAGGGCGGCGAGAATGCGGTCTTTCGTGAGTGTCTCGGTCATGGTCCCACAAAATGTAGGACGAACGGCCCGCAATGCAAATTGCCATATTGAAGCGCCGTTAAGCCGTAGGCCGGCGCCCTAGCGTTCCCCGCGCTCCAAACGCCTTCCAAGACGGGCATCGGCGGGGCCACGTTCGCAAAGGACGCCCCGCCGACGCCGATCGGAGCCGAACGCGGCAGCGGCGAGGCCGGTTCCCAGGATCACGGCCGGCGCCAACGGGAACTGAGTGGCTCCCGTTCAGGTTTATGTCCTCATGCAGCAAGCGATCCTCGCCATCGGCATCCCCGCGCTGGTCGGTACCGGCGCCCTCTTCCTTTGGGTTTGCTTCGACATCTGGCGTTGGATGCGACGCCCCGACGGCGACCAATAACCTCCCCTTCATGCTTCCGGGACCGAGCGCTCCCTTACGGGGTGCGGCAAAGTCCAAGCACGCAAAAGAGAAGCCCGGGGCTGAATCCGGGCTTCGAAAAGTAGGAAAGTCGGGAGCGCCGGCGCGGGGGGTTGGGGATGGGGGGCAGGTCGAGCCGCGCCGGGGTCCGTCAGCCAAACGCGCGACTGCGGCGCCGGTTCCAGAAATTTCTCAGCCTGCGTATAAATACAAAGAAAGCCCCGGCGGCGCAGGGCGCACCGGGGCTTTTTGCAGGCATTATCAGGACACTAGGACTTTAGCCGCGAATTGTGACAGGCCCGCAACAGAAGGCTACTCCAAGCAGCGGCACACGCGCGCACCCCCACGATGGCCGAATCTCTCGCAGCATGGCCCCTCCGGCTACCTAGACATTAGGTAGCACCCCGCTCAGTTGCCTCACGTGGTCAGCATGTTAGCCTTCTCCGGCAGGAGGGAGGACGATCCCATGAATGCCACAAATGTGCTCGTCGCCTTTTTTTCCCTGCTGGTGATCGGCAGCGTGATCGGCTTTGTCGTGTTCGCGATCGTGTATTAGAGGCTCCGGCCAGGCCGGTCGCACACAGGACACATTTGCCCCCTTGAATAGGACCGGTCGGCCGCTTGGGAGCGGTGGCTGATCCAATTTGAGAGGACGGTGCGTCCTCGCCGGCAAGAATAACCCCCAAGAAAGGACCGGCTCGGCATCCACTGGTGGGCCTAGGTGGGCCTAATTTTTGCGTCGCGAAAAGGGACGGCAGTCAAGCCTTCCTTAACCCGATCCCGGCTATTCATGTCAGGGACAGGCGAAAGCGCGGCAGGTGTCCGCCCAACCGCCAACTCCACAAAGCCGAGGGGGGAGCTTCATGCGCGTTGTGGTCGGTTCGGAAAGTTCTAGGGATTTCAGGCAGGCCGAGCTCGACCGGCATCTCGAAGCACTGTCATGCTTCATCGAGCGCGCCGGCCGCGAGGCAGAAGCCTCTCTCTCGTGCACCATGATCCTGCGGTCGCCCGCGTCGGCTCCAGCGCGGGCGCTGATCCTCATGAAGGATGCGCTCCTCGGCGCCCGCGTCAACGCACGCGCGATCCTCGCCAAACTCGAGCCGCAAGACGAGCTCAAGGACCTTTTCACGGCCTTGTCGGCGCTTTCGCCGGATGCACCGGCGACGGCGCTGGTGCGCTGGGCACGCAACCCGCGCCTGCTCGAGGCCCATGAGCAGGTGACCTATGGCGACGCCATGTGCTGGTCGGGCGACGCCATGCGCCGCGACGCGTCAAAACGCAATCCGCTCGTCTTGCTCGAGGCTGACGCACCCGAGGCGGCGCGGCGCGGCCAGCTAGCGTTCAAGGCATTATGGGCGGCTTCCGTGCCTGTGCCGCTGCATCATCTCGACGGCCGTGGGTCCGCAAAGCCGTCGGGCGCCTATGAGCAGGCGCAAGAAGCGCCCATGACCGCGCTCCGCCCGAACATCCCCGGCTGGCCGCTCGTCCGCCACTAGCCGTTATAATAACGTCATCCTTAGGTGCGAGCGCTTCGCCCCTCACTAA
>CAZHCN010000039.1:12891-16581 GCA_964530895.1 uncultured Methyloceanibacter sp.
TTCGCCCCTCACTAAGAAGAAAGGATGACGGAGTTCTCCATGCTCGCCAGGGTTTTGCTCGCTTTGATGCTCGTCTCCGCCGTACCCGCGTTCGCGGCGGACGAGTCGACAGGTTCCTCGACACCTGCGGGAGAGTCCAAGGAGCCGTCCGCGCCTCAGGCGCAAGAAACCAAGGGTCCGGTCATGGGCAAGCTGTTGCAGCTCCCGAAATATATCTATGCGTGGCAGGGCATGATGGCCGGAGAGACGCCGCCGCAATGGGTCAAGGACTATGCCACGAGCCTGGACGGCCCGCCCGTTCCGAGCATCCCGGTTCCCCTTGACGGCGAGATCTACACGCTCGGCTTCACCTGCAAACCCAATGATTGCGAGACGCACCAGCTTTATGTGCTATTTGCGCCGGAAGGCCGCGACGCTTGGGGATTGCTCGCGACGCCGGACGGGGTCAAGTGGCTCGGGCAGCCTGATGATCGGATCCAAAAGGCCATTGACGGCGCCTTGCGGAAATAGGGAGTCCTCCATGCTCGCCAGATTGCTGATCGCCCTCTTCCTTCTCGGTGCCGCCGCCCCTGCGCTCGCGCAAGACGACGGTCCCTATCTCTTCGATCTCATGAAGCAGCCGCGCTATGCCATGGCGTGGAAGGGCATGCTCGTGGGCGAGACGGTGCCGCCTTGGGTCAACAGCTTCACGAAGACCCTCAACGGCACTTCGACACCTTCCACCACGGTCTCAGTGGGCGGTGAGCCCTACCTGCTCGGTTGGGTGTGCAAGCCGCACGATTGCGGCGGCAACGAGGTCTACGTGTTGTTCGCGCCGGGGGCGCGGCAAGCCTGGGGTCTGCTGATCAACAACGGCAAGCGAAGCTGGCTCGGGCGGCCCGACCCGGCCATTCAGGCGACGATCTTGAGCGGGGTGAAATAGGCGCGTCGTGGACGATACCGGCCCGGTCGCGCCTCTCTGCTTCGTGCTGATGCCGTTCGGCCGCAAGTTGGACGCCTCCGGACGTGTTACCAATTTTGACTCCGTCTACAACGAGGTCATCGCCCCTGCCGTCGCCCGCGCCGGTCTCGAGCCGATTCGCGCCGACGAGGAGAAGATCGGCGGTACGATCCACAAGCCGATGTTCGAACGGCTGATGCTGTGCAACTACGCAGTGGCCGATATCACCGGCGCCAATCCCAACGTGTTCTACGAGCTCGGCATCCGCCACGCCATGCGGCCACGCTCGACGGTGATCGTGTTCAGCGAGGGCACGGTCTTACCGTTCGATATCGCGCTGGTGCGGGGCATCGCCTACAAAACCGATGAGGCAGGCGAGCCGACCGGCGCTGAGGGCACTGTCACCGCAATTGCAGAGCAGCTCACAGCGGCGCGCGATAGCCCGCACGACGACAGCCCGCTCTTTCAACTGGTCGAGGGCGTCAGGCCCCAAGAGGTCGACCACAGCAAGACGGATCTCTTCCGCAAGAATTTCGATTACTCGAAGAAGTTCAAACAGCGCCTGCGCGCGGCAGTGGAGAATGGTCCCGAGGCCGTGGAGCAGATCGCCGCTGGAAGCGAGCTCGCAAACCTGCTCGAGGTCGAGAGCGGCATCGTCGTCGACCTCTTCCTGTCGCTGCGGGACGTGAAGTCGTATCAGGGAATGATCGACCTCTATCATCGCATGCCATTGCCCCTCCAGCGGGCCAGGATGATGCGCGAGCAACTCGGCTTTGCGCTGAACCGCGCAGGCCGCTTCGCCGAGGCCGAAACAGTCCTTTCGGAGGTGATCGCCGAGTTCGGACCGTCGAGCGAAACGAACGGGCTTCTGGGCCGCATCTACAAGGACCGCTGGGAACAGGCCAAGAAGGAGGGGGCGCCGGAGGCCCGGGCGCTGCTCAAGAGCGCAATCGATACCTATCTTGCCGGGTTCGAGGCGGACTGGCGTGACGCCTATCCGGGCATGAACGCTGTGACGCTGATGGAAATGATGGCGAAGCCGGACCCGCGGCAGGAAGCGATCCTGCCGGTCGTGCGCTATTCGGCGGCGCGCAAGGCCGCAAAGAACCCCGATTATTGGGATCATGCGACTCTGCTCGAGCTTGCGGTCCTGGCGCGCGACGAGGACGATGCCGAAGAGAGGCTTGGCGATGCGCTGATGATGGCGCACGCCGCCTGGGAGCTCGAGTCGACGGCGCGCAACCTCCGCCTCGTACGTGAGATGCGCGAGCCTCGCGGCGATGACGTCGACTGGATTCGGCGGATCGAGGATACGCTCATAGCGCGCGCCCAGCGTCTCTGAGGTACGGGATACAGGCGGAGACGATGGCGGCAAAGACGATGCAGGCGATGGTCTTGGAGCATGCAGGCGAGCCTCTGAAGGCCGCCGAGCTGCCAGTGCCTGAGCCGGGCCCTGACCAAATCCTCTTGAAAGTGCTCGCCTGCGGGGTCTGCCGCACGGACTTGCACATTTATGACGGCGAGCTCGATCATCCGAAATTGCCGCTCGTGCCGGGCCACGAGATCGTGGGCCGCGTGGAGGCGCTTGGCGCGAACGTCAATGGTTTCGAGATCGGCGAGCGGGTCGGGGTACCGTGGCTCGGCTATACGGACGGCAGCTGCCCCTATTGCCGCATGGGCCGCGAGAATCTCTGCGATCACCCGCGCTTCACCGGCTACCAGATCGACGGCGGCTACGCGGCCTACACCGTGGCAGACGCGCGCTACTGCTTCAAGCTGCCGGAGGGCTATTCGGACGCGGAGGCCGCGCCGCTTCTATGCGCCGGGCTGATCGGCTATCGCTCGCTGAAGATGGCGGACGACGCGCTCCACGGCGAGACGAAGCGGCTGGGCATTTACGGCTTCGGCGCGGCGGCCCATATCGTGGCGCAAGTCGCCCGCGCGCAAGGCTGCGAGATCTATGCCTTCACGAGCCCTGGTGACACGAACGCACAAGACTTCGCCCGTGAACTCGGCGCGGTGTGGGCGGGCGGTTCCGACGAGGCGCCGCCCGAGTTGCTCGATGCCGCCATCATCTTCGCCCCCGTGGGGCCGCTGGTGCCGGCAGCGCTACGCGCGCTCCGCAAGGGCGGCGTCGTGGTATGCGGCGGTATCCATATGAGCGACATCCCGCAATTCCCCTACGACATCCTGTGGGAGGAGCGGGTGGTGCGGTCGGTCGCCAATCTCACCCGCGACGATGCCCGCGAGTTCCTGGCGCTCGCGCCGAAGGTGCCGGTGAAGACCACGGTCGTGCCGATGAAGCTCTCGGAGGCCAACGAAGCGCTCGAGCGGCTGCGCAAGGGCGAGCTTCAGGGCGCGGCCGTCCTCATCCCGTAAGGCGTTTCCGCTACTTGTCCTTGCCGACCTCGATATCGACGCCCTTGTCCTTGCTGATCGTGCCTTGGAATCCGGGCACGTCGATCTTCACCACATCCTGCCGTTGACGGTAGTAGAGATAGCCGAGCACACCCACCGCAATCACGGCAACAGCCAGCAGAATGGCCAGGACCGGATTAATTCCACCGCGAGCGCCTTGTTGGGTCATGTCACCTCTCCTACCTAATGGATTGGAATCGAACGCCTCCCCAGGAGGCCGGTTCCAACTCCTCAAGTCTAGCTTGACGTAGATCAATGTCAGGTCTCTGATGGGTCGGAAATAACCATAATTCACAGCGGTCTAGGGAGAGTTCCATGCTGCACCAGGTCAT
>CAZHCN010000040.1:0-16256 GCA_964530895.1 uncultured Methyloceanibacter sp.
AAAGGTCAGGGCCTGGACCGCGCACAAGAGAACGGGAATGAGGCAAACCCTGCGCATCCCCCATGTCTCCCCGAGACCGCCATGAGACTACCGCGCGCGGGGGGCGGCAGCCACACCGATCTGGGCCCGCCCCGGGGGGCCTCCGGAGCTCCCGGCCGGGAAAGAAAATGGGCACCCGCTTGCGATGCGAGTGCCCATAGGGGAGGGCATATGAGTCGGTCCTTGCGACCCCCGGTCCCTGCCATGAGGCGGGGGCTAGCGGGTCATGTAGACGTTCGGGAAGCCTTCGGCGAAGACGGGCGCGGCGAACGCGCTGGAAGCCATCACGAGGGCAACTGCGAGGACGATCTTCTTCATCGGTATTCTCCTTTGGTGTTTGGCCGGTTGGTCTTCCGTTCGGCGGGTCGGCCATGGGTCCGTTCGAACATCAGGGAGATGGGCGGGGGGTCAGTGGATTCCCAATAGCCAGCGGCTATGGAGTCGGTGCTTCCCGGGGATGGCTCCCGGGACCATCGACGGGAGGACTATTGGGAAAGGAGGCGCGTCTCCTTCCCGGCGGCTTCGGGGTCAGCGCGCGCGGAGCGTGGCGGGGATGCCGCCCAACGGCATCAGCGTGATCTGCGGCTTGAAGGCGACCGTGTAGCCGTCATCGACGGTGAAGCGGTAGCGCTGGCCGACGCCTGCGAGAATGATCGCCGCTTCCATCAGCGCGAAGGAATTGCCGACGCAGATGCGCTGGCCGCCGCCGAACGGATAATAGGCGAATTTCGGAATCCGTTTGGCGAGACCGTTTTCCCAGCGCGCGGGGATAAACGCTTCCGGGTCGGGGAAATAGGCGGGGTCGCGGTGATTGACCCACTGGCTCATGAGGACCGTGTAGCCGCGCTTCACGCGGTAGCCGCCGAGCTCGAGATCTTTCGTCGCCTCGCGGCCGATCACATAGACCGGCGGATAGAGCCGCATGGATTCGGCGATCACCGAAGCGGTGTAGGGCAGGTTCATGACGTCGTCGGCGGTGGGGGTTCGGCCGCCGAGCACGCGCCGCCATTCCGCGACGAGCTTCTCCTCGACGATTGGGTGTTGCGACAGGAGATACCAGGTCCAGGCGAGGGTGAGCGCCGTCGTCTCGTGGCTTGCGAGATAAAGCGTCATGGCTTCGTCGCGCAGCTCGCGGTCGGTCATGCGCGCGCCGTCCTCGTGCTCGGCGAACACGAGCCGGGATAGGAGGTCGTCGCCGCTTCGCCCGCGGGCACGGCCCGCGTCGATGAAGCCCTGGACCGTCCGGTCGAGCTCGGCGAGCGCGCGGTTGAGGCGCACATTCTCCGGCGTCGGCACCCAAAGCGGGATCTTGATGAGGCGGGCGAGCCGCGCCGTCATGATGTCGAAGGCGAATTTCAGGGTCTCGGTGAAGCGTTCGCGGTCGCCCGGGTCGTCGAGGTCGAACAGGGTCTTCAGGGCGATCCGGCTGGTCAGGTCGCCGAAGGCGAAATCGACCTTCAGCTGCTCGCCGTGCGCCCAGCTCTCGAGCATCTTCTCGGTAAGGTGGGCCATGACCGGCGCATAAGACCGCACGCGGGCCTTCATGAAAGCCGGCTGCACGAGCTTGCGCTGCCGCTGCCAATAGGCGCCCTCGCTGGTGACGAGGCCGTTCCCGAGCACGGGCTTGAAGGCGCGCGCGCCGAAATGCTTGATGTAATGCTTGGCGTCCCTGACCAGCACCTGCTCGATGAGGTCTGGGTCGCTCGCCAGGAACACGCGCTTGGGGCCGACCCGGAAGCTCGCGAGCGGTCCGTACTTTTTCGCCGTGTCGGTCAAGAAGTCGAGAAGGTTGGTGCCGAACGAGCGGATGCTGCCCTTGAAGACGGAGCCTTTAGGGCCCGGCGGCAATCCCGCTCGAATTGGTGTACTGGGCTTAAGCATGACGGGGCCTCGGACGCAAAGCGCGCGGGTCGTTCAGCCTAGAGATGCGCCCGGAAATTGTCAGGAGTGCGGGCGGCGCCGCCCTCCGCTTCACTAGGACACGGAGGGCCGGTGCGGCGATTTGCCTGACCCCGCCAACCGGGGTTGCAAGATCTTCCCGCGCAATGTGGCGCACAACCAACACGCCGATTCTTTTTGTGAAATCCGCGTCATGGGAGGGGAACCGCTCTTGAAACCCAGTGTTCGTTTGATAGGCTCGGACGCCGAGGTTCGAGGGGGACACTCATGAAGACGATTTATTTTGGGCTGCTCATCGCCTCCGTGGCGGCCATCGGGGCAAGCGATGTGGCCGCGGCGGATCCGGCGTCGTCTTATAGCAAGGCTGTCCAGCAGTTTTGCCGGGCGGACTACAAGAAGTATTGCGGCGAATACGGGCTCGAGAGCACGGCGCTCCGCTCGTGCATGGACCGCAACGGCAAGAGCCTGTCCAAGGCGTGCGTCCACGCGCTTGTGCAGGACGGCCAGGTCAGCCAGGCTGAAGTAGACCGCCGCAGGTCGCATTAGTCGGCAGGATCACGCATCGCGCCAGCGGGCGAAGGTCGCGGCCACGCCGCGTAAGCTGCCGTCCTCTGCGCGGAGCTGCCACAGCACGCCATCCTCCATGCGGAAGCGCCGGCCGGACTTGGCAATGCGGACGCCGGAATAGCCGGTGGCGAACCCGTCCCGGTCGACGCGCTCAAGCAGGCGCTGGCGTTCTTCGCGGTTCGGCGCTTCGGCCGAGAGCCGCGACGGCAGGCTGACGAACTCATCCCAGTCATATTCGAACAGGCGTTGCGCGGCCTTGTTGGCATAGATGAAATGCGGGTCCAGATCGGTATTATGGGCCAGCACGCAGGCGGACGCGTTTCGGTAGAGCCAGCGTGCGTCCGCATGGGCGCCGGGTGCAAGAAAGGGCGGGTCCACCCGGAGCAGGCGCCGGTAGCTGCTAACCAAAAGGTCGAAAAACGCAGGATTTTCAGCATGTCGCATGGGAATGAGGGAACGCATCGGCGGGGTGTGGCGTCTCACCATAAATCCTCAGCCAAAGGTTTCCAGCGATGTTGATTGTCGGCGGCGGCCTCATGCTCGCGGTGGTGACCGTGTTTCTCGGCTGGAACGCCTATGTCAAATGCCGGGAGCTGTGGCGGGCGCGGAAGAATGCGCGAAGCGATTGAGCCTGCTGAGACGCAACGCCGCGGGCTTCGGTCCTACCGATTGTGACATGCGCGGCCTAAATGCCGAGGGAGTTCCCACACGAAAGGCAAGACCATGAGTTTGGACACGGCGACGGTGGATGCGCGGGCGTCTGGGACCTTCAAGGTCGGCGGCGAGATTACCATCCATCGCCTCGGCTTCGGCGCCATGCGCATCACAGGTTCAGGGATCTGGGGCGAACCGGAGGACCGCGCCGAGGCGCTGCGCACACTCCGGCGCTTGCCCGAGCTCGGCGTCGACTTCGTCGACACGGCAAATTCCTACGGCCCGGACGTGTCCGAGATGCTGATCCGCGAGGCGCTCTATCCTTACGACGGCATGCTCATCGCCACCAAAGCAGGGTTCTTGCGGCCGGGTCCGGGCGTATGGGAGATGAATGGCGATCCGACGCATCTGCGCGCAGAGGCGTTGAAGAGCCGCGACAAGCTCGGTGTTTCGCAAATCGGCTTGTGGCAGCTCCACCGCATCGACACGAAGGTCCCGCGGGACGCGCAGTTCGCCGCCGTCAAGGGACTGATCGATGACGGTATCGTGCGTCACGTGGGCTTGAGCGAGGTGTCCGTCGAGGACATCGAGGCGGCGCAGGAGGTGTTTCCCGTGGCCACGGTGCAGAACCTCTACAACCTCGTGAACCGCAAGAGCGAGGACGTACTCGATTATTGCGAGGCGAACGGTATCGGCTTCATCCCATGGTATCCGCTGGCGAACGGGAGTCTCGCCAAGGATGGCTCGATCCTCGATAAGCTGGCAAAATCCCATGACGCCACGCCCAGCCAGATCGCGCTGGCTTGGCTTCTCGCCCGCAGCCCGGTCATGCTGCCCATTCCGGGCACCTCGAAAGTGGCCCATCTCGAGGAAAACGTTGCGGCCGCCAATATCACCCTCTCGGATGAGGCGTTTGCGGCGCTGGACGAGGCGGGCCGCGCAGAATCCGGGGCAAATTAAGGGGTTCTAAGCGGCACGCCTCGTGCAAGGCAAAGCGCACGGCGCGGCGTGCTTCGTGCCGCGCCGCCGTAAAATGGCCGCGGGGCCTCCTTATTATCGCCGATCCGCCCAATCTGGCGGCATTCGTGATGAAGGATTAGGCGCGGCGCTCAACGCAGCGGGGAAGATCATGGCCACTCGCCCGAAGAGACCTCAAAGCAAACCTCAAACGAAGAAACCGACGACGAAGAAGGTGGTCGCCGCCAAGGTGAGCGAGGCGGCGGTTCGCGCAGAAGCCGCGCCAGAGCCGGCGCCCGCGGTTCGCGCAGGAGCCGCACCGGCGCCGACGCCCGTCCTCGTCAACGCTGTTACGCCCGAGGAGAAGCTTCCCGAAATCGCGCAAGCTGCCGTGGACAGTGCGGTGGACACGTTCGAGAAGTCGCTGAAAGCGGCGCTGCCGGTGGCCCGCAAGGTGAACAGCAAGCTCGTCGACATTGCGCAGGCCAATATGAACTCCGGGCTCGAGCTCGCGCGCGACCTTGCCGGCGCCAAGTCGCCCATGGAGATGATGCGTCTCGGCATGAGCTATTGGCACGAGAATCTGGGCGTGTTCGAAAACCAGGCCCAAGAGCTGCGCATGCTCTCCGCCGAGCTCATGACGACGGCGAGCGAGCCGATCCGGGCGCATATCCGCCGGGCATAGGGGCGCCGGCTTGGGCCGCCCTCGGTAAGGTCTTCTTTTCCGGAAGTGCCGTAGACTGGCGCCTTCTGTCGATCGGAGGGCGCCATGCTGCGCGAAGAGCTAATTTTCGTGGGGACCTGCGATATCGCGGGCGTCGTGCGCGGCAAGGGCTTTCCGGCCAGCGAGCTGCCGGCGCGGCGGAAGGTCGGCATTGGCTGGACCCACTCAAACCTGATGCAGACCTGTTTCGGACCGATCCTCGACACGCCGTTCGGCACGGGCGGCGATCTCATGATCGTGCCGGATCCGAGCGCCGAGGTGCATGTGGACTTCCGTGATGGCTCGGCGCCCGAGCATTTCTTCCTCGGCGATATCCGCAACACCGACGGCAGCTCATGGGAGTGCTGCGTACGCGCGTTTCTGCGCCGCGCCGTCGCTGCGCTGAAGGAGGCAAGCGGTCTTGGTCTGCTCGCCGCGTTCGAGCAGGAGTTCGTCTATACCGGTGTGGAGGACCTGGCGGGCCATGCGTATAGCCTGAGCGCTTTCCGGCGCCAGGGCACGTTCGGCGAAACGCTCATGGCGGCGATCCGGGCCGCGAATGCGAAGCCCGACTCGTTCCTTGCCGAATACGGCCCACGCCAATACGAGATGACCGTCGGGCCGCAGACGGCGGTCGTCGCGGCGGACCATGGCGTTATCGCACGTGAGATGGCTCGCGGCGCGTCCTTCCGTCAGGGCACGCGTGCGATCTTTTCGCCGATGCCGGTCGCGGACGGCGCGGGGAACGGGGTGCATATTCATTTCAGCCTGCACGAGGGCTCGGGCGCGCCGGCGACCTACGATCCCAAAGGACCATTCGGCCTCAGTGCCGCCGCTTCGCACTTCGCCGCCGGCGTGCTGCACCATTTGCCGGCAATTTCAGCCATCACCGCGCCGTCGCCCGTGTCCTATTTGCGGCTCACGCCGAACCGATGGGCGCCCACCGCCGCCGATATCCAAAGCCAAGACCGCGGCGCGGCACTCCGCGTCTGTCCGGTGTTTGCCGGCAACGACGAGAAAGAAAAGGCGGCGCGGTTCAATCTGGAATTCCGTGTCTGTGATGCGGCCGCGAGCCCCTATATGGCGCTCGGCGCGCTGATCTTCGCCGGTGCCGACGGCATCGCGCGAAAGCGCCAACTGCCTGACAATTATCAATCGCTCCCGCATTCATTGGGCGAAGCGCTCGACGCCATGGAGGCGAGCGATACCGTCAAGAGTTGGTTTGGACCGACTTTCTTCGAAGCCTATGTCCGCCACAAGCGCTCGGAGGTGGCTTATGTCGCCGATCTCTCGCCGGCGGAGCTCTGCGCGCGGTATGCCGAGGTCTATTGAGCCGCGTCTCGCGCCCAGAATGGCGGGGGACAACCCCACAGGAACGTCGGATAACCGTACGCTAACGGTGTATCCGATGCGGTGTAGCGCGCGTGCACGCGCGCGCTAGCTTCGGCGATCTCAGAGGAGATGTGCGATGTGGAAGACGGCCCTCACCTTGTCCTGTCTCGTTTTCGGCGGTGTTGCTCTCGGCAGCTGTAGCGACAGCACCAAGAGCACCAATATCGTCTGCGAGAGCACCTATGCGCTTTGCACCACGGCAAAATGTGCGCCCATCGAGGAGGGCCAAGGCACCGTCTTTTGCGATTGCGAGGTGAAAACGGGCTACTCCGTCGGCGGTACACCTTGCCACGAGCCCGTCGACAGCCCGGAAGGCAAGCAAGTCGTCTCCCGCTACTATCCGATCAAAAGCTACGCGGCCTGCGCGAATGATCGACCCTGGGCGAATTGCTATGATCGTCCCTGCCTCGTCGACAAAGACGATCCGACGAAAGCCGTCTGCTCCTGCAACATCGTCAAGGACGCAAGTCCCTATGTGATGGTTGCGGACACCTACAACGACCAGACGTGCACCACCGGTCTTTATTCCTCGGCCAGGGTGAAGGACATGCTGGGTGTCACGGACTTCCTCAAGACCAACGAGCACCTCAAGCCGTTCGCGCTGAAGGTCGTGGGCGGGAAGAAGTAACGGGCCTCAATTTCCTGGGACGAGGTCGAGCACTTCCTCGGTGGAGAGCGTGCGGCAATAGCCTTTGAAGCATTCGAGCGCCGCCGCATGACGGGCCTCCGTCTCCGCGGCGCAGGCATCATGCACGCAAGTCATGTAGTAGCCGCGGTCGGCCCCATCCTTCACCGCATGGTCGATGCATTGATCGGTGCAATAGCCGACGACGAACACGTCCTCGATGCCCATGTTGCGCAGTAGGTAATCGATGTTCGTCGAGTTGAACACCGACGACGACGTCTTGGGCAAGACGAGCTCGTCTGGAAGCGGAGCCAGTTCCGGGACCACCTGCGCTTCGTGGGAGCCCTTGGGAAAGCCCATGTTGGAGAGCTTGTAGTCAAGGCTTCGGTCACGTCCGTCCGCGGTCAAATTCTCGATCACCGTGTAAATGACCTCGAGTCCGGTCTTGCGGAAGCTGTCGAGGAGGGCGGCGATATTGGGGATCACGCGCAGGGCCGCGGCCGTGTAGAACTCCGGGCGCGCTTCCGCTTCCTTCGGGCCGCAGGTACCGTTCTGCACATCGATGATGAGCAGAGCGGAACTTCCTTTGATGATGGGTCTATCGCGGGTCATAGCCGTTGCCGCGGTCATGAGATTAAGAGGCTGTTGTGGTATCCCCGACAAGATTGATCAGCCAACATACGCTTAGCACGGCATAGGAGTCTCGACATGCGGAAGCTTCTCGCGGCGTTCTCGTTCCTGGTTCTTGTGAGTGTTGCCGCGTGCGATCCGCCGAGCGACGTTGCCACCATAGAGGCCATCGACAACGCCGCGGCCGAGCTGGACGAGGCCTTCGAGAAGCAGGATGCGGCGGCTATCAAGGCGTTAATGACTAAGGATCATGTGGCGGTCACACCCTATTACGGCACACCGCACTCGGTCGCCGAGCAGATCAAATCGCTGCCCGACCTCAAATACAAGCAGACTAATCTGAGTGAGCCCAAAGTGGTCCTGGTTGGGCCGGGTATTGCGATGCGCACGGTGACCGCGGAGCTCGACGGGATGTTCAAGGATCAGCCGATCGCCCACAAGGTTTTCATTACCTCGATCATGGTCGAGGAGCATGGCAAGTGGTTGGAGCGCTTCTACCAGGTGACGCACCTTGCGCCCTAGGGCAGAGGGTTCGGTCCACGCGGGAAACCTGCTGGCGGGCGTACCGGGGCGTCCAGCTTCCGATGAGCTCTTCGAAGCTCTCGTCGAGCGCCCAGGCGCGCGCATCGAGCGCATCGTCTCGACCGGCCAAACGACACCTGAAGGCGAATGGTACGACCAGGACAGCGATGAGTTCGTGCTTCTCGTCGCGGGCGCGGCGCGGCTTCGGATTGAAGGCGAGGCAGAGGACCGCGCGCTGGAAGAGGGAGACTGGCTATTCCTTCCCACCCATTGCCGTCATCGCGTGACATGGACGCGCGAAGACCCGCCGACCGTCTGGCTTGCCATCCATTTCTCGGTTGGGTCAGGCAGTGCGCAGCACGAGTAAGATGAACAGCGTGAGCGGGGTGAGCATGTCCCACCAGAAGATGGGCCCCGCGTTGTTGATGGCGAAGTTCTTCCTCCGCACCATATCGGAGACGTGAACGGCCGCCGCGCTCCACAGAAAACCCGCGGCCATGATCGTCATCGCCCAAGCCGCCGGGGCGCCGAGCGTAGATGCGGCGACCGCTCCGAGGCCGATGCCGAGATTGGCGCCGGCGATCTCTTTCTGAAACGGGCTTGGCGCCCAGCCGATCGAGGCGGCGACGCGTTCGCTGAAGGCCGCGTGCGACAAGGCTGCCCACAGGCTGGGCAGGCCGAGTCCGAGAGACAACATCCATTGCAGGAGCGGCGACAGCCCGGCACTGCCGAATGGTTGGGAGATGTCCAGGAACCCCAGAACGAGTGCCACGCAATAGCAAAGCACCGGAAATGCCGAGATCACGTTTTGCATTGGCGCGCCTCCTTAGGGCCTCGAATCGCTCCGAATCCTATCGCGGTCCGTGTCCGCCGCAAAACGCGAGACTGTCGCCACTGACGCGAATTTCTCGCAAAGCTGCGCGCCGCGCTTCAGAGTTTGCTTACGGATTTGTAAGGGGACGGCCGAAACCCAAACAGCTTCGCTCGCGTTCTATAGGGTGCAGACTTATCTTTGAGCCCTTGCAGCGTTTGAAACCGTCCCATGAGCGAAGCATCCATGTCGTTCTCAGGGTGGGCGAGCGCGCACACACCCGTTGGATAGGAGGAGACAAATGGCTGGAGAGATGACGCGCGACAAATTGGCGGAGCTCTTGAACGAGGATCTGTCACGCGAATACCAGGCGATCATCGCCTACGTCGTCTACTCGCAGGTGCTTAAGGGGGCGGAGTACATGAATATCGCCGATCAGCTCGAGAAGCACGCCCATCAGGAGCTGGAGCACGCGCTCACCGTTTCGCGGCAGATCGACTATCTCGGCAAGATGCCGAGCGTGACGCCAAAGCAGGTCAAAATATCGGAAAAGGCCCGCGATATGCTGAAGTTCGATCTCGATAATGAGGCCGAAACCATCCGCAACTACCGTGACCGGGTCCGCCAGTGCGAAGAGCTCGGCGAGTTCGCGATGGCGGAGCAGATTCGGGAAATTCTCGTGCAGGAGCAGGACCATCTCATCGATCTGGCCACGGCCCTTGGCGAGGATCCACCCGATCTCGGCGAAGCAGGCGGTCCGCGCACGCGGAAGCGCTAGGCTTGCCGGGAAACAGTGAGGGAAGAAACGCGTTTAGTCCCAGCCCCCAGTGATGCTCAAGGAGGAATGAAACCATGCAGACCACCTGGCAGCCCCATACCGAACACGGCGATCTGACCACCAGGAGCAACTTACCGCAGAGCGTGTTTGCGTTCCCGAAGCAACGCAAAGAGCCGCTCACAGACGCCAACCATGTGCGCGATGCGCTCGCCCGTTTCGACCAAGTCGAGGGTGTGTCCGACACCGACCGCGATCTCGCCTTCGCCAATATCAAGAAGGCCGCCCAATATTACGGTGTCGACGTGCGCGAGAAGAACTGGCACGAACTTGGGCACTAAGCCCTATACGATTAGCTTCTCTGACGAATTCAAGCGGTCCCGGGAGTGTCATCCCCGGGCCGCTTTGTTTTGTCAGACTTCGGGAATCACCCGATATTTCGTGAGGCTGACTCGCCTGCCGGCATAGAGGGAGGCCTTCGCGATGGCTGATCCGATTACGAGGTATAGTCTGAGCGCGCCGCTGCGCTTCGATTTCGACAGCGTAGCCAACAAGGCCAACCCCTTTCCGCTGTTTGCGGCGATGCGGGAGGCTGGGCCGGTGATCCCCGTCAAGCTGCCGTTCGTCGGCAAAGCTTGGGTCACGACCACGCATGAGGCGACCTCGGCAATGGTCAAGGACAACGCGCTCTTCGTGCAGGAGGCGCGCCACGCCGGCAAGTCGGGTGTCGCCGGCATGAAATGGTGGATGCCCCGCTCGCTGAAGCTCCTCACCAACAACATGCTTCTGAAAGACGAACCGGATCACCGGCGTTTGCGCAAGCTCGTCGATCAGGCGTTTCAGCGGCGCCATGTGCGCGATATGCGCGGGGACATCGAGCAGATCGCCGACAAGATTCTCGACGGCTTCGAGGGTATGGACGAGGTCGATCTCGTCACCCAGTTCTCGCGCCGCCTGCCGCTTGACGTCATCTGCGCGTTGCTAGGCTTGCCGGATCAGAACCGTAACGCATTTTCGACTTGGGCGCGGACCGCGACCTCCATGCGGAACAGCTTCGGGATGTTCCGCGCCTTTCTCTCCATGAGCGGCGTGATCAATTACGTGCGCGGACAGATCGAGGCGTGCCGGCGCGAACCTCGCGAGGGACTGATCAGCGAGCTGGTGCGGGCTGAAGAGGACGGCGACAAGCTGAGCGAGGACGAACTCGTGTCCATGGTATTCTTGCTGCTCTTCGCGGGCTTCGAAACGACCACGCATCTCATCACCGACAGCGTGATCGCGCTGGAGCAGAACCCGGTGCAAAAGGCCTATCTCTTGGCGGACCCGGCAACCCGTATGGAGCGCGCGGTCGAAGAGCTGGCGCGCTTCACCTCGCCTGTGCAAAGCACGAAGCCGCGCTACGTGTCGCAGGATTGCGAGTTGTTCGGCCAATCGCTGCGGCGTGGCGATTTCATCATGGGTATGCTCGCCGGCGCCAACTACGACCCGGCGGTGTTCGACGCGCCGGACAAGCTCAAGCTCGACCGCTTTCCCAATCCGCATCTGGTATTCAGCTCAGGCATCCATTTCTGCCTGGGTATGCAGCTCGCCCGGGTGGAGGCGCAGAGCGCGTTGAGCCGGCTCTATGCTCGCTATCCCGATCTTGCGATTGCCGAGCCCGACGACATCCAGTGGATCGAGCGCTTCGGCTTGCGCGGCGTGAAGGCCCTGCCGGTGCGGCTCAACGCCGAGCCGGTGCGCCGGGCGGCGTAGCCCGGTCAGTCGTCGTAGTGGCAAAGCTCTTGCGCGCTCCACACCTGTCCCGGCGGGCAGCCGTGCGTTGATTTCTTCTTCTTCGGCGCGACGTAGCCGCCGTGCACGCATGTGTTGCCTTTCAGGTGATAGCCGGGCCCGCAATAGCCCGCCGCGTTCTCCTTGAGGATGCATTTGCCGTCGATGAGCACTGAGCGCGACCGGCACTTCGGCGTCGCTGCCTTCTTCTTTGCTGGCGGCGGCGCAGGAGGCGGGGACGCCTTCTTTTGAGGCGGCGGGGGCGGCGCCATCTCTGGCCCCGTCAGTTCGACGACGCGCGTGCCAGCGTGCGGCAGGACGATCTCGATGCAGTTGCCAGGGCCGTCGGTGACCATCCAGGGATGGGTCAGATACGTGTCGAGGGTAATCTGCTGGCCGCTATTGAGATTGGCGTAATTCTTGGGCTGGCCGGTGAAATCGAGCCACATGATGCTGCGATACATGCCGGACTTGTTGACGAAGGTAATCTTGGCCGGGGTGGCGCTGTTCTGCGATTTCACCCTGAACAAGTCCGCACAAGAAGGATCGGGGTCGAGGCCTGGGATGGCCGTTGGCGTCGCTGCGGGTGGCGGCGGCGCCGGCGGGGATTCGGCGGCCTTGTTGAGCTTGTTGATATAGGCGCGCGCGAGGTCGGCGAAGAAGCCGGAAGGATAGTTCGCAAGGAAGGCCTCGAAGGCGGCGACGGTGCCGAGCTCCTTGGCGCTATTGAACGCCTCCTTCTCCGCGCTGTCGCTTGCCGACGCAACGCCGCTCCCGGCGTCGGCGCCGAGGACCGCTTTCTCGTAGGTCCGGCAGGCTTGTATGAAGGCCTTGAGCTTGTCCCGGCCGGCTGCGAGGTCGAGCGTGGCGGCGCGGTAACCGGGAACCTGGTAATCGAGCGTGTCCTTGTCGGCAAACACGGCCCAGATCGGATCGTCGTTCGCGACATCGAGATGGACGCCGCTCACGCCTTCGCCCTCGGCGCGCTGAATAGTGCCGTGAAGCGTCTGCTCGATGCCGCCGCCGGAGAAACGCAAGTCCGCATCCGCGCCGTTGGCGAGATTGCCGATGTCGGCGCCGAATGTGACGCTTGAGAATTTGGCTCCGGTGCTCGGGCGCGCATCGCAGACGCCCGCAACCTGCACGTTGTCTGTCTCGGGTACGCCGTAGACGATGCGCGCGGTCATGGCGCCTTTGTTGTCGGGGTCATTGGACTCGTAAAACTCCCATTCCATGCCGTTCTCGGCCAAGGCGGGAAGAGCCCTGAACACCAAGACGGCTGCGAGGAGGATGAGATAAAAGCCGGCATGCCTCGGCGACATCTTGCGTTCTCCTTCCGTGACTTTGCGCGGAATGAACGCGAGCTGGCCGAACCTCAGCCAAAACGCCCCGTCCCACAAAAATATAGCTTAGGCAACGGTGTGCGGAGTGGCAACCGGCGATCATCGCAGTCCGTGCCGGCGCGCTCCAGCGGCTCATCCGCCTGAAGCCTTAAGCCAGCGTGGTCCACAAGATTGCGATGTTGGCGACCAGATAGACGGTGAGTAAAGCGCCGAACCACATCCGATCGCTCCGCTTGATGGCGTGCTCGGAGTCCGTGTCGGCGCCGCCCCACGACGTGGCCACGACGCGGGCGAGCGCGATGATGATGAAGAGGTAGGCGAGCAGGAAGACCTTATCGAGCATCATCAAATAGTCGACATCGGGCAATGGCGCGGTCGCGGTCAACTGGAGCGCCACGAGGGTCAGAAGCGCGGTGATGCCGAGGCCGATGCGCCCCTCAACGTAGCGCGGGCGCACGAAGAAAACGAGCGAGGCGCAGACGACGATCAGGATGATGGGCACGAAGGTCTTGAGCGACATGGCGATGACGGGCCTCGTCACCGGGATCGAGATGATGATGCGCGAATAGGGCTCTGCCTTCTCCACCGACAGATCGCCGAAATTCGTCGGGTAAGTGTTGGTGACGATGCGCATGGTCGGTTCCCCGACCGTGAAGCCCGGGAGCGTGATGACCGGGTCGAGCGTGACGGGGCGATTGCCGTCGGGCACGTACACCAAGCTGTCGGCGCCGGAGACGGTGTCCTCCATGATCACGCGCAAGGTCTGAGTGTCGAAAGGGTAAGCTTCGAGCGGGAACTTGGTAGAGAAGTGGCCCTGATAGCGGATGATGGAGTAGAGGCTGCCGTCCGGCATCGTCTCCGGCTCGTCGTAGAGGTCGTCGCGGCGATTGTCGTCGGAGGCGAAGCGGTTCATGAACTCCATGGTCTTGGAGGGGCGGAGGTCCGGGTTCTTCCAGCGGAACCACACATAGAGATCGACGATGTAGTTGTTGGTCTTGAAGTCGAGTTCCTGGATGTCGTTGATGAAGGAGCCGACGATGACCTCATCGGTCTTCGGCGCGGGCGCACCTTCGATCGCCTCCATCACCGCGCGTGGCGGAGTGGCTTGGGACCACGCGCCGCCACCGGTGATGACGACCAATGCGAGCGCGATTAGAGAGGCGGCGAGACGGCTAGTCATCGGCCGCATAGTGGCACGTCGCACCGCCGCCAGCCTTCTCTCTCACCTCGGCGACGTTGATCGCGCAGTCGAGCTTCGACACGGACACCCAAATGTTTCCCGCACCGGGATCCGGCTGGACGCCGGCTTCGAGAAGCGTTGCGTAGAGTTCGTGCGCGGCGCGGCCTTTCAGCGTCACGTCCTGTTTGCCGAAGGTTAGCGTGCAGTCGTGCTCGGCGATGTCGATATTGCTCGCATGGCATGCGACCTTGTCGGCCGTGACGGGGATGGTCCTGCCTTTGGGGACGTCGAATGTGGTGTCGCCGTCGAGGAGCTTGGCAAGCGCGGCCTTGTCCTCGCCTCCGATGAGGGGCGAGACTCCGCCGACGAGCGCTGCCAGGGCGAGCGCACCGCTACCGAACGCCTGACCGGCGTCCCCTGCTGAAGCGGCATGCGGCGCGAGCGAGGCGCCGAGGAGAAGAAGTGCCGTGAGCGGCTTCATTCGCCGTTTCTCCTGTGACACGCTGGCTTAGCGGCTGGATTCCGTGGCTCGTATGGACGTAGGCTCAAGCCATGTCCAGCCCCCTCTCCATCGATCTGTCCGCGGGTCCGGGTCCCATCGGGTCGGGGGAGGGGCAGAAGGCTACAAGGGTTGGGCTTGCCGGCTCGGTGCTCCTCCATGGTCTTGTTTTGGCGGCGTTTTTCGTTGCGGGTCAGCAGGGTCTGCAAGCCGCGCGCGGCGGGGCCGAGTTCATCCCGGTCGAGATCCGGGCGGCGGGGACCGGCTCGCCAGCGCCCTTGCCGCAGGCCTCACTCCAGCAGCAGACGGCCCCAGACGTGCCGGCCGGCCCGGCACTTTTGGGAACTCCCTCGGCGGCGGCTCCAATCCCGTCGCAGTCGGCCGAGCCAGATGGACTCACCGCCAAGCTTCAGGCTCTCGCCAAGCTTCGCCAGCCCGACATGAGCGAGCGCGGAGACTCCGGCGGCGCGGCCATGCCGGCGGAAGGCGACGGTGCGGCGTTCGGTTTCGACAGCATGTACCAGGTGCGAGATTTCCTTCGCGCCCAGGTCATGCGCCGGTGGCATCTGGACGTAGCTAATCTGGGGCACGACCGTGTGTCCGTGCCGATCCGCGTGGAGCTCACGGGCAGCGGCAAAGTGATCAAGGCCGAGATCCTGAGCGCGGACCACGCCGCCGTCGATCCCGTCTATGACGAGATCGCGGCAAGCGCGCGCAACGCTGTGCTGTTGTCCTCGCCGTTCGTGATGCCGAAAGGCCATTACCAGGATGAGATGGAGGTGGTGCTCTATCTCGATCCCAAGGATGCGCTGCGCTGACGCCGCATCCTGAGCCCCTCAAGGCAGATCGCGCGCGACGCGAAACCCCGTGAGCGCGGAGAAATCGGAGTCCTCGTCGTCGATACCACTGCTGCTGCGCCCGGCGGAGCGCACGTAGACCGGAAGGCTATTCCACGAGCCGCCGCGAATGACATGTCTCGAGCAATGATCCTTGGTCCAGGCGCTGCCATCCTCCGGCGCGCCGAGATAGCTCGGATGCCAGCAATCCGCGGTCCATTGCCAGGCATTGCCGAGCATGCCGTAGAGCCCGAAGGGATTGGCCGAGAAGCTGCCGACGTCGGCCAACAGGCGATTGTCCCACGGGCTGCCGCAGCCGTTGCAGTTGGCGTTGTCGACTCCGAGGCTGTCGCCCCACCAGCGCGCCGTGGTGGTGCCGGCGCGTGCGGCATATTCCCATTCCGCCTCGGTCGGGAGACGGTAAGGACCATGCGCGCGGGCCGTCTCGGGGCGCGCGGCGCGGACCTTGGCGTTCAGCCATTCGATATAGCGTCGGGCCGCGTGCCAATCGAGACAGACGGCCGGCCAATGCGGCGGGTCCGCATCGAATGGCGGGGAGGCGCGGCCACCGCCGGGCGAATGCCACCGCATCCCCAGGATCGCATTGCAGGAGGCCGGCTGATAGCCGGTCTCCCTCAGGAAGGCGAGGAACTCCTTGCTGCTGACGACGTATTTGCCGAGCGCGAAGGCCTTGATGGAGACCTCGTGCTGCGGACCTTCGGCGTCGAAGCGCCCAGGCTCCTTCGCCGGGCTTCCCATGACGAAGGTGCCTGCGGGGATGCCCACCATCACCGGACATTCCGGACACTCCCGGAACTCGCGGTCCGTCTGGTCCTTGGCGAGGCACGCACCGGACGCAACGAGGGCCAACAGGAGTACGGCCAGAGCTATGAGAAGGCTTCGATGCATGGGACGTTCGCAGTCGAAGATCTGTATGTCGTCATCATGCGGAAAGTGTGGTGCCCCAGGCCGGACTCGAACCAGCACGCCCTTGCGGACAACAGATTTTGAGTCTGTCGCGTCTACCATTCCGCCACTGGGGCTTTCGGGCCGG
>CAZHCN010000041.1:0-15929 GCA_964530895.1 uncultured Methyloceanibacter sp.
ACACTTTGCTCGAACCGGGAGATGAGTTCATCGCCGGGCGCCAGCTCTATGGCGGGTCGATCAACCAGTTCGGCCAAGCCTTCGCCAAGTGCGGCTGGACGGTGAAGTGGGCCGATACCACGGACGCGGAGTCCTTCCGCGCCCAACTCAGCCCGAAGACACGGGCGATCTTCGTGGAGTCCATCGCCAATCCCGGCGGCATCATCACCGACCTCGCGGCGATCGCGGCCGTGGCGAAGGAAGCGGGCGTGCCGTTCATTGTCGATAACACGCTTGCCACGCCCTATCTCACGCGGCCCAAGGGGCATGGCGCCGACATCATCGTGCACTCGCTGACCAAGTTCCTCGGCGGTCACGGCAACTCCATCGGCGGCGCCATCGTCGATTGCGGCACGTTCGACTGGATGGGCAGCGGGCGTTACCCCTCGCTCACAGCCCCCACCCCGAGCTATCACGGCATTACCCTCGCCGAGACGTTCGGCAATTTCGCCTTCGCCATCGCCTGCCGCGTGCTTGGACTTCGTGATTTCGGTCCGGCGATCGCGCCGATGAACGCCTTTCTCATTCTCACGGGCATCGAAACCCTGCCGCTTCGTATGCAGCGCCATTGCGACAACGCGGTACAGGTCGCGACCTGGCTCAAGGGCCACGACAAAGTCGCCTGGGTCAATTACGCCGGTCTCGACGACAATCCCTTCTACCGGCTCGCCAAGCGGTACTGCCCGGACGGTGCCGGGGCGGTGTTCACCTTCGGACTGAAGGGCGGCTATGACGCGGGCATCGCGCTTGTGAGCAACGTCAAGCTGTTCAGCCATCTCGCCAATATCGGCGACACGCGCAGCCTGATCATCCACCCGGCCTCCACCACGCACCGCCAACTGTCGGACGAGCATCGGGAACGCGCCGGTGCCGGCGCCGACGTGGTGCGGCTGTCGGTCGGGCTTGAGAACGTCGACGATATTATCGCCGATCTCGATCAGGCGCTGGCGGCGATCTGAGCTGTCGCTTCCGGCGCAGCCTCGTGGCGCGCGCGCCAGAAATGGTAGAGCGCCGTTGCGAAGACGAGGATGGCGCCGGCTTGATGGGCAAGGCCGAGGGGAATGGGGACGACGAGCAACAGCGTCCATACCCCAAGGGTCGCCTGCAGCACCGCGAACACGGCGAGCGTCACCGCGCTGCCGGCAAGAGGCTGGCTTTGCCTTTTCAGGCTGAGCCAGACGGCTTGCGCGATCGTGGCGATCACCACCGAATAGCCGAGCATGCGGTGATCGAACTGCACCGTCAGCGGGTTCTCGAACAGATTGAGATACCAAGGTGTGGCGGCGCCAAGGCCGTCCGGAACGAACGCGCCATTCATCAAGGGCCACGTGTTGTAGCTGAGCCCTCCATCGATCCCTGCCACCACGGCGCCGGCCAGGAGCTGCACATAGACGAGCAACAGCACGAGACCTGCCACGAAGGCGGCCGGTCCCCAGCGCGCGACGCTGCGCCTCCCGGTCGCGCCAAGACCGAACAAGAGCCACAGTGTGTAGCCGAGGATGGCGATCGCGACCCCGAGATGGGCGGCGAGCCGGTATTGGCTCACGTCGGTCCGGTCGACGAGCCCGCTCTTTACCATGTACCAGCCGAGCGCGCCCTGGAGCCCGCCGAGCACGAACAGGCCGAGGAGCCGGGGCATCAGCGAGCGCGGGATATAGCCCGCCATCCAGAAGATCAGGAATGGCACGAAGAACACGACGCCGATGAAGCGCCCGAGGAAGCGATGCGCCCACTCCCACCAGAAGATGGACTTAAACGCCTCGAGCGTCATGCCGGGATTGATCTTCGAATATTCCGGGATCTTCTTGTATGCATCGAATGCCTCTTGCCAGTCGGCATGCGATAGAGGCGGTATGGCGCCGACGATGGGCTGCCATTGGGTGATGGAGAGACCGGAATCGGTGAGCCGCGTGGCGCCGCCGACGAGGACCATGGCGACGATGAGAAGAGCGACGATGGCAAGCCAGATGCGCAGCGCACGAAGGTGGCGCGCCGGCATGGCGGGCACATCCATGGGCCCCTCCAGGCTGTGGGCAACTGCCGAGGTCATGGGAGGGGTGATAGCGGGCTCCGGCCCCCAACTCAATCCGGCGCCCCCTGCCCCATTGCCGCAGTCCGAGGGGAGCTTCTCTCGATGACCGTCCGGATTCGCAAGCTGATCGGCACCGTGGTGCTGCTCCTCTTTCTCGTCCTCTACACGTGGGTCGCGGTGGCGATCGGCGCAGGGCGGATCACGGAAGCGCCAGCCTACGCGCAGTTCGCCTATTTCCTGGCGGCGGGGCTCCTGTGGGTGCTCCCCGCCGGCCTCCTCATCCGCTGGATGCAGCGGCCCGACTGAAGCCCGTCAGGCGGCGTTGACCTGCTGGAAGCGGTTCCACAGGGCAAAGGGGGCGCCGGAGAGATAGAGCGCGGTGTAGGTGAGCGACTGATAATCGCCGTTGAGCGAGACGCGCGGCAGCGCCGTCAGATAATTTCGGTGATCCGGAAAGAGCACGCCTTTGCGCGTGGTCACCGCCGTCTTGAAGCCGGCGCGCGCCGCGAGTGCGAAATCGCGAGGCCCTGCGCTACCGGGGTCGCCATAGGGATAGGCGAAATGTTGAGGACGCTGCCCGAGCTCCCGTTCGATCCGGTCGGCGCTTCCCACCATCTGCTCCATGGCCTCGGCATCGGACAATTTGGCGATGGCGAAGTGATCCTTGGTATGGGCGCCGATGGTTACGAGCGGATCTGAGGCCATGGTCCTGATCTCGTCCCAGGTCATCACCTCTTCCCGGCACTCCGCACCCAAATCGACGCCATAGCGTTCGGTAAGCGCGCGGATGGCGCTGCGCTGTGCCTTCTCTTCGAGTGAGCGCAGCCACCAATAAACCTGCTCGAAGGCCCGCTCCTTGTCGGCAACGGTGGTCGTCGGCAGCCTCCACGTCTCGCCGTCGCGGTCGACAGCAATTCCGTCGTTCGTCCGAGCGACGATCTCTTCCAGTGCCATCCACCACAGCTCACCATGCCCGTCGGGGTAGTTGGTCGGCACGTAGAGCGTGAACGGCAGGCCGCGCCGTTTGAACATGGGATAGGCGTATTGCAGATTGTCGCGGTAGCCGTCATCGAAGGTGAAGCAAACGAAGCGCTTCGCCTCACTTTGTTCGAGCCGCTCCATAGCCTCGTCGAGCGTGATCACGTCGAGACCGGCGTCCTCGATCTGATCTAGCACCGCATCGAGGAATTCGGGGGTGACCTCGAGAATGCGGTTCGGCGCGAACGATTTGGACTCGGCCGGCTCCGGGCGGACGTGATGCAGCGTGAAGATCAACCCTATCCCTTGTGTATAGGGGGCCAGCAGCCGGTGCGCGCCAGTGTGGTAGAGGCCCGCCATCGCGGCCTTCATCATTGCCGTCTTTACCCTAGCCACACGCCATCCCTCTTTCGTTGGGCATCAACCATTAACCTCGCTCTGCCATGGTCCAGAGCCGGCGCATTGTGCCGACGGTTCCTTGCAAAACGATTGCCGGCCGCGCCTTCCCACGGGGTTTGGGCAGGAAGGGCCGCGGGTGAAGGGTGTATCGATCGATGAGTTCCATGGCCTTGTTGCGTTCTGAGACCAAGATCGCGCCCGGCGGACTTGCGCGCTTGGGCCCCCTCCCCGTCGCCACAAGCATCGGTACGGTCTCGCTGCGCATCACGGGGGAGCTTGAGGGCCTTAGGGGCCTCTGGGAAGCGCTCCAGGCGGTGGCGCCTTGCACGGCGGCCCAGACGTACGATTGGGCGCTCGCCTGGACCCGGAACGTGCTGGTGCCGGAGGACCGCGAGCCCGTCATCGTCGTGGGCTATGGGCCTGACGGTGCGCCTGTGCTCCTGTGGGCCTTCGAGGTGGAGGCCAGGCTCGGCCTGCGCGTGCTGAAATGGCTCGGGCAAGACCACGCCAACTACAATGTGGGACTGTTCAAGCCTGAGGTCGCGCGGACGCTCACAGGCGCTGACATGTCGCGCTTGCTGCGGGAGGCGGGCCGCCAAGTCGGCGCCGCAGTCGCCACCTTCGAGGCGCAACCTTTTGCATGGGACGGTGTGCCCAATCCCTTCGCCACGCTTCCCCATAGGCCTGCCCCGAACAACGCCTATGCCGTCGAGCTCGGCGACTTCACCAAGCTCTACGAAAGCCGGTTCAGCCGGCGGTCGCGCAGCACGATCGAGCGCAAGGAACGCAAGCTCGTGGAGCTCGGCCGCCTCGAATACGGCTGGGCCGAGACACGCGAAGAGAGACTCGATCTCCTCGAGACCTTCTTTGCGCAGAAAGCGCGGCAGTTGGCTGCCATGGGGGTCAAGAACGTCTTCGATGATCATGCGCGCGCCTTCTACCGCGACCTTGCGCTGCTCGAGGGCGACAATCCAAGTCGGCTCAGACTCGGCTATGTGAAGCTCAACGGACACGTGCTCGCGACGTTCAACGGCACGATCTGCCATGACCGCTTGGCCGTCGCGCTGTCGTCTCTTGCCGAGGGAGACACGCAACGGCAATCGCCCGGCGCGCTGCTCTTGCGTCATCAGATAGAAGAAGCGTCAAACGCGGGCCTCGCCTATTACGACCTCGGCGTCGGCCAGGCGCGCCACAAGGACGAATGGTGCAACGTCGTCTATACCCTGTTCGACAGCTTCATCGCCTTCAAGACGCAAGGACTCTTGCTGACTGCACCGCTTGCGGTCGCGGCACGACTAAAGCGCGCCATCAAGTCGAACCGGATGCTGTGGTCCTTCGCGCAGCAGGTGCGAAAGCGGTTGCTGAGCCGCAAGGATTAGCCGCGTGGTTCTCAGACAGCAGCGGTGCGGCTGAACAGCCCCATGCGGCGCTGTCTGCCATTGCCTTCGTAGATGACCACCGGACAGCCGAGCGCCTGGAAGGTGGACAACGCCTCTTGCTCGGCGTCGGGCCGCGCCCGCGTCGGCAGCACCGCGACCATGACCGGCAGTTCGAATTTCAGCGCCGGCAGGAGCGCCTCGACGGCGGCGAGATCGGCATGGAGGACCACGCAGCCATAAGCCTGAGTCAGCGCCTCGAACACGCGCATGAAGCGGTCCGGCTCCGGCTCCGCGCCTCTGATCGTGGGATTGCCCGCGGGGATGACCTGGAGCGGTGTCTCCTCGTCGACGCGGATGACGTCGGCGAAGGTGGCGCGGCCGGCGGCGAGATCGGCGAAGCCCGGGACGCGCGGCATGCCGAGTGGTCCCGACACGGCCGAGGCGCCCTTCGCGAGATCGACGAGCACGACCTGCTCGTTGCGGTCGACAAGGGCGCGAGCCAGATTGATCGCCGTCTGCGTTGCGTCCGCCTTCGGCGATGTGCTCGCGACGAGAAGCGCCCGCGGGAGGCCGCCCGTGGCCGAGGTGAGCACGCGATCGAGCACGGCATCGAGTGTTTTCAGGACAGGGCCGACCTTGCCATAGCCGGCTTTCGGAGCGGGCGGTGTCTCTCCGACATCGGACGAGGCGATCCGCTGGGTGAGGTAGTGGCGAAGATCGTTTGGGCTGAGCGCGGACATCTCTACACCTTTTGATGTTGGCTTGCTGTCCTCTTTGGAAGTGGTGCGGCGGAAGCGGCCGAGGAATCCCGAGCGCTTGCGCTCTTCGTCAGAGGCAGTGTCGGGAGCACTTTGCGGAAACTCCTGCCGAAGCCGATCAAGAAGTCCGGTGGCGGCGAAGGTCGGCGCCGGCTCGGGCGGAGGCGGCGTCCAGATGCTTTTGTCGGAGGGGGCCTCGGGATCGGGCTCGGCCACCGGCCTCTCGGACTTAGCCATCGGCGCTTGGGATTTGGCCGAAGTGGCTTCGGGCTTGGCGGCGGGACGTCTCGGCGCGCTTACTTTGAGCCAGCTCGGCCGCTTCGCGGGCTTCGCTTGGAAAGGCGGCGGCGTGCTCGGTTCGGAAGGCGCCTCGGACTTGGCTTCTTCCGGCGCTTTGGTCCGCGCCTCGGGTTGAGCCTTGGTCTCGGCTTCGGCCCGAGCCTGATGGGGTTCGCGGGCAAGTGTCCCTACAGGGATCACCACGGGCAACTTCCGCGCGGGTGGCACTGAAACGGCCGCAGGGGCTCCAGGCGCCTTGTCCTCGGGTCGTGACATGGAAGCGGCCGGGCGCTGTTTCGGCTGCGCGGGTGCCGGCTCGGGCACCGGCCTGATCCGCTCATGGCGGCGCGGCTTGTGGCGAGGTTGCTGGACAGGCCGCGAGGCGGTTGGAGTGCCTGAGATGAGTTCGCGGGCGAGGACGTAGGCGAGGCTGAGGAGCGCGGTTGCGGCCATGACGAGGAGAGAGAGCGGCCCGCGCTTGGGGAAGGACGGGAGCACGGAGGCGTGCGCGCTTGAGACGATGGTGGCTTGCGCCGGCACCGCGCCCATGTCGTGGCGGGCGGAGGCGTCGCGATAGCGGGCGAGATAGGTGTCGAGCAGATCGCGGTTCGCCTTGGCCTCTCTTTCCAGCGCCCGGAGCTTGATCTCCGAATCGCCGAGCCCCGCCGAGGTCGTCTTGGCGGCGTTGAGGCTGGCGCGCAACGAGGCCTCGCGGGCGGCGGCCACATGGGCCTCGTTCTCGAGGCTGCCGACCACCTTGCCCGCCTCGTCGCGGATCTGGGCGCGCACGTCGGCGAGCTCGCTCTTGAGCTGCTGGATGCGCGGATGGGACGGCAGAAGCGTCGCCGACAGCGTGGCGAGCTGGCGCTGCACCTCGACCCGCTGCTCGATCAGATTGATGATCAGCTGCGACTTGATCACCTCGGGCGTGGCATCAATGTCGCCCTTGTCGGCGAGCATCTTCTTGATGAGGCGGGCGCGCGCTTCGGCTTCCGACTTCTGCGCGTCGGCCAGGATCAGCTGGCTGTTGAGCTCCGAGAGCTGCTGGGCGCTCAAGGCCACGTTGTTGGAGCCGGCATAGAGCCCTTCCGAGCTGCGGAACTTCTCCACCGCCTCCTCGGACGCCGCGGTCGCTTTGCGCAGCACCTCGATCTGGTCCTTGAGCCAGGCGGTCGCATCCTTGGTCTGGGCGATCTTGGCCTCGCGCTGCCAGCCGATATAGACGTCGGCCAGCTTGTTGGCGACTTCGGCCGCGAGTTGCGGATCGCCCGAGGTGTACTCCACCGAGATCACCGACGACTTCGACAGCTGGAACACGTCGAGATGGTCGGCGACCGTGTTGGCCGCCCGCTCCTCTTCCGTCTCGGGCGTGCCGCGGCCGAAGCCGAACCGGTTCAGGAAGCGCTTGAGCAGCGTCTGCCCCTCGTCCTTGGCAAAGGCCGCGTTGGTGGTGAGGTCGAGATCCTTGACCACTTGCAGGATGAGGTCGCGGGAGGTGAGCACCTGCACCTGGCTCTGCACCGCCTGCTCGTCGAGGCTCGTGCGGACTTCCGGCTCCCGGTCGGTGGTGGGCCGGGTGAAGGCCGATTCGTCGTTCTGGATGAGGATGCGCGCTTCCGAGGTATAGAGCGGGCGCACCATGGAGAGCCCGATGAAGGTCACCGCGCCCGCCAAGAGCGCCAACCCCAGGATCCAGCCTTTGGCCCGCCAGAGCGCACGCCCCAGCGTGGCGAGGTCGATGTCGTCGGCCGTTTGCATCGCTCTGCGGGACTTGCTCACTTTGGCGGACTCACTCCTCTACGCGTCCACGCATTAGACGGTAGTGCCGTAACCAAATGCTTAAATTGCGGCCCGCATCGGCACGGCCGCTCAGCATTCGTTAACCATGAGAGGCTTAGCTTCGGGCCATGTGGGGGTCCCAAAGCGTCAAACGCGCCACGGTCGCGATTCTCTTGCTGGCAGTGTTCGCCGGGCTCCTCGGCGGCTGCAAGGCGGGCGCCGTGCCGGGGTTAACGACGCCCGACTTCGCGCTCTCAACCCCCGCCCCCTTGCCCGCCCCGGGCGAGGCTTATCCTGCCGGGGCCGGCTCCGCGCCGCCGGGCGTCCCCGTCATCCCCAACGAGACCTACACCCTCGATTCCGGCGATCATGTCCGCGTCATCGTGTTCGGCCAGGACAATCTCTCAAACGTCTATAGCGTCGACGGCGCAGGGACAGTGGCGCTCCCCCTGATCGGGCCCGTGCATGCCCGCGGCCTCACCACCGCCGAGCTTGCCCACGTCATCGCGAACGACCTCCGCAAGAAATACGTCAAGGACCCCAAGGTCACCGTCGAGGTCTCGACCTATAGGCCCTTCTTCATCCTCGGCGAGGTCAAGAAGCCCGGACAATACCCATATGTCAGCGCCATGACCGTCGAGGCCGCCGTCGCCATCGCCGAAGGCTATTCCGACCGCGCCAAAAAGCGCTTCGTCCGCCTCACCCGAAGATTCGGCGGCGTCATGTCAACCGTCATGGTCCCAACCGATTATCCCGTCCAGCCCGGAGACACTATTTACGTCCTCGAACGTCTGTTCTAAGGCTTCAGTGGGAACTATCCCCGCTGCGACATCCCGGGTCTCGTGAGCTCTAACTTCCGCATCCTCCATTGTCTCCGCGCGCCGGTCGGGGGTCTCTTCCGTCACGTGCATGATCTCGCCATCGGGCAAGCGGAGATGGGGGCGGAGGTCGGCGTGATCTGCGATTCGCGCACCGGCGGCAGCGAGATCGATGTGGCGCTCAGCCGGCTCAAGGACAATTGCGCGCTCGGCGTCACGCGTATTCCAATGCCCCGGAAGCCAGGGCTCAGCGACTGGCATAGCTGGCGAAAAATCGCCAAGCTCGGCCGCAAGTTCGAGGTCGACGTCCTGCATGGCCACGGCGCCAAAGGGGGCGCTTATGCCCGGCTTGCCGGCCGGGGCCTGCGCAAGCGTAAAGGCACGAAGGTCGTCTACACGCCGCACGGCGGCGTGCTGCACTACTCGCCATCGACCTTGTCGGGGCGGCTCTACCTCGCGATGGAGCGGAGGCTCGCGCCGATGACCGATGGAATGATCTTCGAGAGCATCTATGCGGGCAATCGCTACGCCGAGATTGTCGGTCCCCCGCCCTGCCCGGCGCGCGTCATCTACAACGGCCTTTACCGGCATGAGTTCTATGAGTCGTTGCTTGCGGACGATGCAGCCGACTTCGTTTTCGTCGGGGAGCTACGCAAGTTGAAAGGCGTCGACGTCTTTCTCGAGGCGCTTGCCGCGCATCAGACGATCTTTCCTGGCCGCGCCATCATTGTCGGGAGCGGGCCCGACGAGAAATCTTTCAAACGTATGGCCCGCAAGCTCGGGCTTACCTCGCGGGTCATATTCTCCGGCCCGCAGCCCGCGCGCACCGCCTTCGTTCGGGCGCGTTGCGTCGTGGTGCCGTCCAGAGCGGAGTCCTTTCCGTATATCGTGCTCGAGGCGGCGGCCGCGCAGATGCCGATGATCGCGACCAATGTGGGCGGCATCCCGGAGATCGTCGGCGATGTCCATATGCCGCTGATCCCACCCGGCGACGTGGACGCGCTGGCGAGCCAGTTGCGCGCCTTCCTCGCCGATCCAAAGCCGTTTCTGCTGCGCGCGGCCGAACTGCAGAAATACGTCGCGCAGCATTTCACCGTGGACCAAATGACGCGGGAAGTGGTCGATTTCTACATCTCCGACCTCGGCGCCGGCATCCATAAGCTGCGCGAAACCGAGGCTGCAACAGCCTCTTAACCATAGGTCGAGCGGAACCTTTCTTCGCCGCTCCCCTTCACGCATCCAAAAGTCTCGCCATGCCATAACCCTTGGCGGCCCGCGCCTTCAGCATGGCCTGCGGGGTGGGCCCCACGCTGGCTCAAGAGTCGCCGGGTGGGCAGGGCTCAGGGTCGAAGAAGAATGAACAAGCCAGACGCAGCAATTCAACCGCGGGGGACCCTCATAAGCCCCGGCGTGCGCGACCGCCGCAAGGATCTCGCATTCCCTGACCGTCGCCGCACGCCGCGGCCGCCGCTCGCCGAGATCAGGCGCGGCGGCAAGCTCAATCTCCTGCCACCGATCATCGTCACCGGAGCCGTCCGGACCGTCGAGTTCTTGATCGCGGTGGTGCTCGGCTTCGCCATCTATCTCGCTTACGTGGACTACGAAGGGTCGCGCGCCAACGTCATCTATCTGGGCGCCGTTCTGATCGCAGCGACCGCCAATATGGCGATCTTCCAGGCGCTTAATCTCTACCAGATGCTGGCGTTCAGCGGCTTCGTGCGAAGCTTCACGCGCATCGTGTTCGCGTGGACCGCGGTCATGGCCGGCATGATGTCGCTCGCCTTCTTCGTCAAGATCGGTGCCGACTTCTCGCGTGTGTGGATCGCAAGCTGGTACGCGTCGGGTCTCGTCGCCCTGTTCGGCGAACGGCTTGCGCTATCGTTTCTCGCAAAAAGGTGGGTCCGCGAGGGGCGGCTTTACCGCCGCGCGGTGATTGTCGGTGGCGGGCCCGAGGCGGAACACTTGATCAAGGCGCTTGAAGCGTCGGCCGATACCGACCTCCGCATCGTCGGCATCTTCGACGATCGCGGGCCTGACCGGGTCTCACCGCTGGTTGCGGGATATCCCAAGCTCGGCAATATCGACGAGCTGGTGGAGTTTGCGCGTAATTCGCGGCTCGACCTCCTCATCGTGTCGCTGCCGGTCACCGCCGAAAAACGTCTTTTGGAGCTCTTGAACAAGTTGTGGGTGCTGCCGGTCGATATCCGGCTCTCGGCACACACCAACAAGCTCCGCTTCCGGCCGCGCACCTACTCCTATATCGGCAACGTGCCGTTCATCGACATCAGCGACAAGCCGATCGCCGATTGGGACTTCGTCAAGAAGTGGCTGTTCGACAAGGTGGTCGCCACGCTCGCGCTGATCGCGCTGGCGCCGGTGATGCTTTTGATCGGGCTTGCCATCAAGTTCGATTCGAAAGGGCCGGTGCTGTTCCGGCAGAAGCGCCTCGGCTTCAACAACGAGCAGATCGACGTCTACAAGTTTCGCACTATGTATGCGGACTCGACCGACGCCGAGGCCTCGAAGCTCGTCACCAAGAACGATCCCCGCGTCACTCGTGTCGGCCGCTTCCTGCGCAAGACGAGCCTCGACGAGTTGCCGCAATTCTTCAACGTGGTGAAGGGCGATCTGTCCCTCGTCGGTCCCCGGCCCCACGCGCTCAAAGCCAAGGCAGCGGATAAGCTCTACGCGGATGCTGTCGATGGCTATTTCGCGCGCCATCGTGTCAAGCCGGGCGTCACCGGCTGGGCGCAGATCAACGGCTGGCGCGGCGAGACCGACACGCAAGAGAAGATCCTGCGGCGCGTCGAACACGACCTCTACTATATCGAGAATTGGTCGGTGACCTTCGACCTCTACATTCTTCTTATGACCCCGTTCGCCCTACTCAAGGGCGACAACGCGTATTAGACGGGGCGGCGCGCCATGGCCATGACCTACGATGCCGTGGCCGTCCAGGGCGCACGGCGGCAGATCAGCCCGGGGATCAAGCGGCTTGCCCTCTTCTATCTGTGGGTCGCCATCGCAACCGGCGGCATCGTCTATGTCGAGCCCTCGCCCTATGACGGGCTGATGATCGGCGCGGTGATCCTGCTGCCGCTTGTCGGCCTTGCGCCCCTGACCCGCGGCCTTGCCGTCTACCTCGTGCTGTTATGCGGCATCGTTGCCGGCGGCTATATCGCGACGACCCAAGCCGGCATCCTCGGCGTGCCGGTCACGCACGTCACCATCACGCTCTACCTGGCGCTGTCCTCGGTGGTGATGGCGGCCTTCGTAGCCTATGATCCGGAGCCCAATGTGAGGCTGATCATGTCGGCCTACATGGTGGCGGCGCTGGTCGCTGCCTTGGCGGCACTGATCGGCTATTTCAACATCATTCCGGGCCTCTACGACATCTTCACCGAGTTCGGCCGCGCGCGCGGCACCTTCAAGGATCCAAATGTGCTCGGTGCTTTCCTCGTGCCGGCGCTGCTTTATGCCTTCAATGTGGTGCTCACCGGACGCTTTGCGCGGGCGTCGTTCTGGGCGATTGCTCTGCCAATTCTTCTGTTCGGCACGCTGCTGAGCTTCTCGCGCGGGGCGTGGCTTAATCTTCTCGTGGCGCTTGCCGTCTACAGCTTCATTACCTTCGGCATCGCTGCCACCAATCGAGAGCGCATCAAGCTCGTCTTCTCGATCGTGCTGGCCGGCGCGCTGGCCGTGGGCGTCCTGACTGCGGCGCAGAGCATCCCCAAGGTCGCGGATCTCTTGGGCGAACGGGCGTTATTCGAGCAGTCTTATGATGTGGGACCCGAGGGGCGCTTCGGGGGTCAAGAAAAGGCGGCGGAACTCGTCATCACCCACCCGCTCGGGATCGGCGCGCTCGAATTTGCACGCGTCTACCACAACGAGGACGTGCACGAGGTCTATCTCAACATGTATCTCAATACGGGATGGTTCGGCGGGACGCTTTATATCTTTCTCGTGTTCACCACGCTGGTCCTCGGATTGAAGCTCGTGCTGCGAGACCGCGGCGGCGACGGCGTGAGCGCCGTGCTCGTCGCCGCTTTCTTCGGTATGGCGTTGGAAGGCGCCGTGATCGATACCGACCACTGGCGGCACTTCTACCTCATCATGGCGATGATCTGGGGAATGGCGTTGGCGCGTCCGGACGCGGCGCGCAACTGATCGGAAAAGAGTGGTCGGAGCGGGGAGATTTGAACTCCCGACCCCCGGTCCCCCAGACCGGTGCGCTAACCGAGCTGCGCTACGCTCCGACGTCTCGTTGATCAGGGGACTTGCATATACTCGTTCGGGCCTCGGAAACAAGCCAAAGCGCGGATCGCTTTTCGGCTAGTCCTTGGCGTCGGCGGCGGCAAGGAGCCGCTGGCAGGCCTCGATTTCGTCGAGGAGCGAACAGAGCGTGTCCCCGTCCATCTTGCGGACCGGCTTCGCCGGACGCGTATAGGCTCCGCTCTTGGCGGCTTCCGCGGCGACATCGGGAATCTCGCGCGCGGTTGTCAGATCCTCGTCCTCTTCCGATTCCTCGGCGAGACGGCGGTAGTCCATGACGTAGCGCGGTCCGTGCTCGCGCAGGATCTTCTGCACGCCACGAATGGTATAGCCATCGTTGTAGAGCAAGAAGCGGATGCCGCGCAGCAGCGCCACATCCTCCGGCCGGTAATAACGGCGGCCACCACCGCGTTTCATGGGTTTCAACTGGCCGAACTTGGCCTCCCAGAAACGCAGCACATGCTTCGGGACCTCTAGCTCATCAGCGACTTCGCTGATCGTGCGAAACGCCTCGGGCGCCTTTTCCAACGCTCGTCCTCCTGGCGTCAAAACACTGAGTGCCTATTCGGCGGCCTTTCTCCGGGACAGCGCCTCATTGATGCGCTGCTTCATGATGTTGCTTGCACGAAACACAAGCACACGTCTCGGCGTAATGGGAACTTCTTGGCCCGTCTTTGGGTTGCGTCCGACCCGCTGGCCCTTGTCGCGGATGCCGAATGAGCCGAACGAGGACAACTTTACCGGGTCCCCACGCTCGAGACTCGCCACGATCTCGCGCAGCACAAGCTCGACGAGCTCTGCGGATTCGTTCCGAGGCAGCCCGACTTTCTGGAACACGGCCTCGGCGAGGTCCGCGCGCGTCAATGTCTTCCCGCTCATCGTACTACGGCTCCCCCAAAGTCGCGGGATGAACCAAGATGCTAGCCGAGCGGGCGCTGAGGGGTCAATCTTCGACGCAATCAAATTCCTGATTTTGCGTCATATTCTGGGAGGGTGTGACATTCGCGGCACTCACCAACGAATAAGCAACGCTCCCCAGGTGAAACCGCCCCCCATGGCCTCCAGCAGCACCAGATCACCCTGCTTGATACGGCCGTCAGTCCGAGCAGTGTTGAGTGCAAGCGGAATGGACGCGGCCGATGTATTGGCATGTTTATCGACTGTAATTACGATACGCTCAGGGGCCAATCCAAGCTTCCTTGCTGCTCCATCCAAGATCCGCTTATTGGCCTGATGGGGCACGAACCAGTCGACATCAGACGGTTGGTAGCCTGCCTTTTCCAGCGTCTCGCCGATGACTTCACTGATCTTGGTCACAGCATGGCGAAACACCTCAGGCCCGTCCATTCGCACAAAGCCTACGGTGCGGGTGGAGGACGGACCGCCGTCCACGTAGAGCTTGTCCCGAAAACGGCCGTCGGAACGCAGAGAGGTGGCGAGGATGCCCCGGTCGGTGATGGCTCCGTTCAGTTTCTGGGCCTCGACCACGACGGCGCCGGCGCCGTCACCGAACAGCACACAGGTGGAGCGGTCCTCCCAGTCCAAGATCCTCGAGAAGGCCTCTGAGCCGATCACAAGTGCACGCTTAAATTGACCACTTTTCAGGTAATTGTCGGCTGTGGCTAAGGCGAAAACGAAGCCGGAGCACACGGCTTGGACATCGAAGGCCGCGCCATGGCTGATGCCGAGCTCGGCCTGGATGGTCACGGCGGTGGCGGGAAAGGTCTGATCGGGGGTCGAGGTGGCGAGAATGATGAGATCGATGTCTTCCGGCTCGAGCGCCGCATCGGCCAGGGCCGCCTTCGCGGCCGCCGAGCCCATGGTGGATGTCAGTTCGCCGTCGGCCACGATATGGCGTTGTCGGATGCCGGTCCGCGCCGAAATCCACTCATCGGAGGTGTCGACAATCCGCGCCAAATCGTCGTTCGTGACGACCCGCGCGGGCAAATACCCGCCGACGCCCATGATGACTGACCGTACGGTATCCAAATCAATCCGCTCCGAAGCCTAGGCCGCACCTTCAAGCTCGAGCTTGGTGTGGAAATGAGCCACGTCGCTCCCAAGCCGTTTGACCACACCGCTCGACGCCATTTCATAGGCGAGATCGATGGCGCTGGCGAAGCCGGTGGCGTCAGTTCCGCCGTGGCTCTTGACGACAATGCCATTCAGCCCAAGGAAAATGCCGCCGTTCAGCTGGCGGGGGTCCATCTTTTCCTTGAGCGCGCGAAAGGCGCCCTGCGCGAGGACCGCGCCGAGGCGCGCCAGGAACGAACGCCCCATGGCGGCCCGCAAATACTCGCCGATTTGCTTAGCCGTTCCCTCGGCCGTCTTCAAGGCGATGTTCCCGGTGAAGCCGTCAGTGACGACCACATCGACCACGCCGCGGCCGATATCGTCGCCCTCAATGAAGCCGTGATAGCGGATGGGTAGCGGCGCGTCCTTGAGGACCGCCGCCGCCTTGCGGATCTCCTCGACGCCCTTCACCTCCTCGACGCCGATATTCAAGAGGCCGACAGAGGGCTTTTGCATGCCGAACAGCGCCCGCGCCATGGCGGCCCCCATGAGGGCGAACTCCACGAGCTGGCGGGAATCGGCACCGACATTGGCGCCTACGTCGAGCACGATGCATTCCGCATCGACGGTGGGCCAGATCGCAGCGATGGCCGGACGGTCGACCCCTTGGATCGTCCTTAGGCAAAACTTGGACATGGCCATGAGCGCGCCGGTATTGCCGGCGGATACGACGGCGGCGGCATGGTTGTCGCGAACGGCCTCGATGGCGAGCCACATGCTTGACTTCCAACGCCCCCGGCGGAGCGCCTGGCTCGGCTTCGCGTCCATGGTGATCGCGACGTCGGTATGAACCACGTCGCATTTGCCTGTGAGGGTGGGATTGGCCGCCAGCTCCGGGCCGATTTTAGCCTCATCGCCCACCAGGATGAACCGCATGTCCGGATGGCGGACAAGCGCCAAGGCCGCGGCCGAAATGACCACGCTCGGGCCGTGGTCACCGCCCATGGCGTCAAGCGCTATGGTGACTTGAGCACCCATTCTCCATACCGATCAGGAAGACGTTACCCTGCAGCGGTCAAGCCGCGGCAACCCCCGGAAACCAAACCCGAATAGACTTAAAAGGCGGCTAGTGACAACCTGATTTTCCTCAGGATTCGCCTCTTAGCGCTTTTTGAGCTTGGCG
>CAZHCN010000042.1:0-15777 GCA_964530895.1 uncultured Methyloceanibacter sp.
ACTTCGGCTACAACGCCGCGACCGGCGAGTACGGCAACCTGGTCAAGCAGGGCGTAATCGACCCCGCGAAGGTCGTGCGCACCGCGCTCCAGGACGCTGCCTCCGTGGCCGGTCTGCTCATCACCACCGAGGCCATGGTGGCCGAGCTGCCGAAGAAGTCGGCCGCGCCCGCCATGCCTGGTGGCGGCATGGGCGGCATGGACTTCTAGTCGCGTAGCGTTCAGTTGCGTAAGCGTCTGCAACGTTGAGAGTAAGCGAGCCGCGCCTTCGGGCGCGGCTCTTTTCGTAAGTGCTGCGCTCCGCTCTCCGCTATCGTCACCGGGCACAACGAGGAGGGATCTTCATGGCCGGGAAGGACCGAACGACCTCGGGCCGCATCCGCGCCGGCATCGGCGGTTGGATTTACGCGCCGTGGCGGGGCACCTTCTACCCAAAGGGCCTGAGACAGGCGGACGAGCTTGCTTATGCCGCGAGCCATCTCACCACGATCGAGATCAACGCCACCCATTACCGGCTGCAAAGTCCGAAGAGCTTCAAGAAATGGGCCGACACCGCGCCCGACGGCTTCGTGTTCTCGGTGAAAGGCCCGCGCCTCGTCACCCAGCAGAAGGCATTGGCAGAGACCGGCCAGTTCATCGCGCGGTTCTTCGACTCCGGCTTGAGCGAGCTCGGCGACAAGCTCGGCCCGGTGCTCTGGCAGTTCCCGCCGTTCAAGAGATTCAATGCGGCGGACTTCGGCAAGTTCCTGGAACATTTGCCTGAAAGCCTGGACGGACGGAAGGTCAACCACGTGGTCGAGGTGCGCCATGGGAGCTTTCAAGACCCCGCCTTCGTCCGCCTCTTGCGCGATCATGGCGTGGCGCCCGTCTTGGTCGACAGCGGGGACTACCCGGCGATTGCCGACCTCACCGGCGACGTCGTCTACGCGCGCCTCCAGCGCGGCGCCGATGAGATCGAGACGGGCTATGCCCCCAAGGTGCTGGACCAATGGGCCGCGCGCACCAAAGTCTGGGCGTCGGGTGGCGCGCCTGACGATCTCCCGGTCGTCGACGCGGCGCAGAAACCGGCCGCAAAGCCCCGCGACGTGTTCGTCTACTTCATTCACGAAGGGAAGCTGCGGGCGCCCGCCGCGGCCATGGCGTTCATCGAACGCCTGGACCATGCGTCGAAGTGACCGGGCCTGTGATGCAACTTTCGCCGTTCTTGTGAATTACCTTCGCATAGTTCCGGAGGGGCACGGGGTTCCAAACCGGAGGTGCGTGATGGCTCACGCAACACACCCTAACGAAATATCTGGTTCGTCCGAGGCGGGACAAGCGCCTGCGGGCTCGCGTAAGCCGGCCAGCGTTCACCCGGTGGCGATCGAAATCGGCCTCGCCGCCACGCTCTGGTATCTGGCCATGGCTTGGCTCAGTTTCGCCTGGGGCCGAGGAATCGATCTCGACCTCGCCGTGGTGAGCTTGTTCTTCGTGATGTTCTTCACCCTGTTCCTGACGACCGCCTCCCGCGCCGTCCATGACAAGCGCTGGTTGCTGCGGCAGGAGAGCTTCGCCGCCTTCCTGCATGACGACAATATAGCCGTCGACCGCGGCAAGATGTCGGGCCGCGACGTCCTGATCGAGGTGACCCTGATCCCTGTGGCGCTGGCTTTCGCGGCGACCCTTATCGGTCTCGCGTGGATGATTTTCGGCTGAGCGCGGCCGCGTGCGCGGCGAGCTGCTCACGGTCCGCGGAAAAGCCGCTGTCGATCCAATGCTGCTCGAGCACGCGCAGCATCTCGCCGAGCGCAGGGCCTTCGAGCTTGAAGGGCGCGAGATCCGGCCCGCGAACCGGGAAGGACGGTGCCTCCCAGCGCTCCGGCAGCGCGAACGCCCGCCGCCACTCTGTATCGTCGGCAGCCGCGCCGCGCGTGGCCCATGTCAGCAGCACCTGCAAGGAAAACTTGTCGGGGCCGAGCCGGTAGAGCAGCCGCTTCGCCGCGCTCTCCTCCGGCAACGCGGGATCGAGCGCCTCGTCCGCACCGAGCGCGAGCACGGCCTGCTCGGCATTGGACAGCTTGAACCGCGCCGCAAGCCGAGACGCGTCCTCCGCGACGAACACCGCAAGCGCGGCGAGCCTCAGGACCGCGTTCGGCGCGCACGAACACGATGTCTCGATGGCGATCAGATGCGCGAAACGGCGAAGCCGCGGCGCGCTGCCGAGAATGTCGGTGAGAAGCCCGTAGTCGAATAGAGCGTCGATTGCGGCAAGTGCCTGCGGCGCAACCAGGACTCGCTTCAGCTCGGCGCACACCCGCTCGGCCGAGAGCAACCTCAGCCCGTCTCGCTGCTTCACGCAAGCCGAGAGTCCAACCGCATCGAGCGGGCCCTTACCGTAATAGGCGTTGAAACGGAAGAAGCGCAGGATGCGCAAATAGTCCTCCGCAATGCGCGCTTTCGCATCGCCGATGAACCGCACATGTCCCGCGACGAGATCGGCATAGCCGCCGAGCGGGTCGTAGAGCGTCCCGTCTTGTCCGGCATAGAGTGCATTCAGAGTGAAGTCCCGCCGCCGCGCGTCCTCCGCCCAGTCCTCGGTGAAGACGACCTTGGCGTGACGGCCGTAGGTCTCCACGTCGCGGCGCAAGGTCGTCACCTCGAACGGCGCACCCTCCGCAACGACCGTCACCGTGCCGTGGGCAATGCCGGTGGGGATCGCCTTCAGGCCCGCCTTGCGGGCGCGCGCCATGACCTTGTCCGGCACGGCCGTGGTGGCGAAGTCGATGTCGGTCACGGGAAGTCCGAGCAGCGCGTCGCGCACGGCGCCACCGACCGCCCGCGTCTCGATGCCGGTCCCGGACAAGGCCGCGAACACGCGCCCCGTCTCCCGCCGCTTCAGCCATTCGGCATCTTTGAGCGAAGGAGGCGCCTCGGCGCGCGAAGAATCGTTATCGGCCATGCCGCCTGCCGTCAGTCGATATCGCCAGGCTTGATCGTGCCGTTCTCGATCACCGACGGGTGATAAGTGCCGCTCTTGTCGCTGCCGGAGAACTGCACCAGCGTCACCATGGTGATGATCAGAAGGCCGAAGCCCGCGGCGGCCAGCCAGAGAATTGGCGCCGTTTGCCAAACGCTTCCCGGCGCCGCGCCCTTCACCGCGACCATGTAGACCGCGTAGACCAGGAACGGCAGCGCGAAGAGTAGAATGTCGATGAGGGCGATGCGCAACATCGGCCTAGCGTCCTCCCCTGGGAACATTTTTGCGAACCTTAGCTTCGCGCGCCCGACAAAGCGAGGGCGCTTCAACTCTCTCCCATGGGGAACGGAAAGAAGGTCCCGCCGCTCCACACGCCGGTCCCCTCGCCCGTTTCGACCACAAGCTCCGTCAGCTCGTAATAGACGGGCCGCGCGAGCTGCGCCCGCAAGCCCTCGCGCACCACGACAAAGGGCGCATGCCCGCCGCCCGGCTCGGGGCGAAAGCCGACCGGGTGCTCGGGTCCTGCGGTAACCACGTCGTCGACATTGGTCCGGAAGGTGAGGCGCTGGTCGCGGCCCTTCCCCTCCCGCGTCATCGCCACCGCGATAAAGGGCTCACCCTCCACCACGATGGGCACCTTTTCCACGGGCGTCACCAGATAGAAGCCGTCCTCTTCGCGCCGCAACACAGTGGAGAACAGTTTGACCAGCGGTTTCCGGTTGATCGGGCCGCCCTGGTAGAACCACGTCCCGTCACGGGCGATCCTTAAGCCGATGTCCCCGCAAACATTAAGGTTTGGCAATAATGGTTTAGCCAGTTTGCCGCCGACCTTGTCAGATGCTACGAGTCGCTCTCTTTTGTCTTGGTCGCGCATCGTCATATGAGCCGCGTCTAACCTCGTTTTCTGCTCCACCTTAAGGAGCGCGGCACAACGGACGGTGCCAACGCTATTGTGACCCAATTGCCGTTCAAAGTGTTCCGCTTTCCCCGGCCTTTGGCCCTATATTTCTCCATCATCAAGATTGAGCGAAACTGAAGCCATGACCACTGTTGCCCCATCCGAGACCCAACTCGTGGATCGCCTGGACGAGATCGGCGCCAAGATCCAGGACGTTCGTGACACGACCGCGACCATCATCTTCGGCCAGGAGCGCGTCATCGACCTTGCGCTGATTACGCTCCTCTCCGGCGGCCATGCCCTCCTGATCGGCGTGCCGGGTCTCGCCAAGACGAGCCTCGTCGAGACACTCGGCGCCGTGCTCGGGCTCGAGAACAAGCGCATTCAGTTCACCCCCGACTTGATGCCGTCGGACATCGTAGGCTCCGAGGTCCTCGAAGAGGAATCGGGCGGGCGCCGCAGCTTCCGCTTCGTCAAAGGTCCGATCTTCACCCAGCTCCTCATGGCGGACGAGATCAACCGCGCCAGCCCGAAGACGCAATCGGCGCTGCTGCAAGCCATGCAGGAGCACCACGTCACCGTGGCCGGCGTCCGCCACGACGTGCCGCGTCCTTTCCATGTGCTCGCGACCCAGAACCCGCTCGAGCAGGAAGGCACCTACCCGTTGCCCGAGGCGCAGCTCGACCGCTTCCTTTTGCAGATCGACGTCTCCTATCCCGACTTGGATGCCGAGCGGCGCATGCTGTACGCGACGACCGGCGTCGAAGAGCGCAACCTCAAGACCATTCTCTCCGCCGAGGAACTGATGATGGCGCAGCGCCTGGTGCGCCAACTGCCCGTTGGCGATCAGGTCGTCGATGCGATCCTGAGCCTCGTGCGCTCCGCGCGGCCGGGCACCGGCATCAATCAGGAGTTGGACGACATGATCGCCTGGGGCCCCGGCCCGCGCGCCAGCCAGGCGCTGATGCTCGCGGTCCGCGCCAAGGCGATGATGGAAGGGCGCCTTGCGCCGTCCGTGGATGACGTCGTGGACCTTGCCGAGCCTGTGCTCAAGCACCGCATGGCGCTCACCTTCGCCGCTCGCGCGGAAGGCATCGAGATGAGCGACATGATGGCAAGGCTTATCGAGCCTCTGAGGTAGGCTACGCTTGGCGAACGCGCAGGCGAAAACAGGTCAGCCGTTTCTGGCAGAGGAAGCCGAGGCCCATGGCCTTGCGGCGCGCATGCCTGCGCTTCTCATCGAGTCTCAGCGCGTCGCGCACACCGTGACGCACGGCACCCATGGCCGCCGCCGGTCCGGGCCCGGCGAAACGTTTTGGCAGTTTCGCCATTTCGATGTGAACGATTCCATGTCCGGCATCGACTGGCGCCGGTCGGCAAGCTCCGACCATCTGTTCGTGCGAGAACGGGAATGGGAAGCAGCCCACACGGTTTGGCTTTGGGTCGATGTTTCGCCGTCCATGCGCTTCCGCTCGTCGCTGTCGAAAGTCACCAAGGAGAGCCGCGCCGTCGTGCTGGCGCTCGCGCTGACTGAGATCCTCTCCCGCGCAGGCGAACGCGTCGGCCTGCTCGGCAGCAGGCCCTTCACCGGCCGCAACGCCGGACGGAAAGTGGCCGAGATCCTGTTGAACGAGACGGCGGAGGCAAGTCTGCCGCCGCCCGCGCGCCTCAGCCGCTTTTCCGAGTGTCTTCTATTCTCGGATTTCCTCGAGCCGGTGGACGAAGCCATGGCGCGGTTTCAAAGCATCGCCCGCCAAGGCGTGCGCGGCCATCTCGTCCAGATTCTCGATCCCGCCGAGGAGACCCTCCCTTATGTGGGGCGCACCGAGTTCGCCGCGAGCGAAGGCAGCGACCGGATGATCGCCGGTCGCGCCGAGAGCTTGCGCGAGAGCTACCAGGAGCGCATGCACCGCCACCGCGTCGACCTCCAGGAAGCCGCGCGGCGTCTCGGCTGGTCGTTTGTCGTCCATCACACCGACCGACCGCCCGAGGAAGTGGTGCTCGCCATCCATAGTCACCTCGCCGGTCTCGACCGCGACTATCGCTACCGCGTCCCGCGTCCGGCCGCCGCGCCCGCAAACCGAACGGCAGAACCGTCATGATGACGCTCGGGTCCATAGGCTTCCTACAGCCCTGGATCCTGGTGGCGCTCGCGGCGCTGCCGGCGATCTGGTGGCTGTTGCGCTTCACGCCGCCGAGCCCGCAGGTCGTCGTGTTCCCGCCGACCCGGCTGCTCAAGGACCTGAAGCCCACCGAGGAGACGCCGGCGCGTAGTCCGTGGTGGCTCACGTTGTTGCGCATGCTTCTCGCGGCCTTGCTGATCGTGGCGCTGGCGCGGCCCGTGCTCAATCCCGACCGCGAGACCTTCGCCGGCGAAGGCCCGCTCCTGCTCGTCGTCGATAATGGCTGGCCCTCCGCCGCCCATTGGGGGGCGCGTCGCGAGGCGATCGCTGCGGCGGTCGATCGTGCCGGCCGCGACGGCCGCACCGTCATGCTTGCGCCGACGGCCCCGGGTCAGCCCCTCACCGAGCCGCTCAGTGCCGACGAGGCGCGCGAGCGGATCGCCGGCCTGAACCCCGAGCCATACGCCCCCGACCGGGCCGCCCTCGCGACAGCGCTGGACAAGGCCCTCAAAGACAAGAGCGGCTATAGCGTGGTGTGGCTGTCCGACGGTCTCGACTACGGCGAAGGCGACAGCTTTACCAAGGACCTCACCAAGCTTGCCGGCGATGGCGGCAGCCTGACCGTTCTCAACCCCGATGCCGGCGAAGCCCCGCTCGGCCTCGGTCAAGCCTCGGGCGAAGGGGGCGTCTTGGCCGGGCGCGTGCTGAGCGGCACCGAAGGTCCTCGCTCAGGCGTTATGACCGCGGTGACCGGCCGGGGCGACCCGCTTGGCGAAGCGCCCTTCACCATCAAGTCGGGCGAGCGCGAGGCAACCGCGAGCATCGACCTGCCCCTCGAGATCCGCAACCAAGTGGCACGCCTCCAGATCAAGGGCGAGCGTTCCGCCGGCGCCGTTCACTTGCTCGATGCCCGCGCCCAATGGCATCGGGTCGGCGTCGTCTCCGGCGAATCTCGCGAGGAGGCGCAGCCGCTCCTATCGCCGCTCTATTATGTGGATCGCGCGCTGTCGCCTTACGCCGACGTCATCACCCCGAATGAGCGAAACGTCGCCACGGCGGTGCACACTCTGATCGACAATCAGAACGTCTCGGCCATCGTGCTCGCCGACATCGGCAAGCTCGTCCCCGGCACCCAGGAGGAGTTGCAGAAGTGGCTCGATAAAGGCGGCGTGCTGATCCGTTTTGCCGGTCCCAGGCTCGAGCAAGGCGGCGACGAGCTGTTGCCCGTGGCGCTGCGTCGTGGCGGCCGCACGCTCGGCGGCTCGCTCTCCTGGAGCACGCCGCAGCCCTTGGCGCCGTTCGAGGATAAGAGTCCCTTCAAGGGACTTTCCATTCCGGACGACGTGCGCATCAACCGCCAGGTCCTCGCCGACCCCACCGTCGCCATGGACGCCCAGGTCTGGGCGACACTCGCCGACGGCACACCGCTCGTCACCGCCGCCAAACACGGCGACGGCTGGATCGTGCTGTTCCACGTCACCGCCAATTCGGACTGGTCCAACCTGCCCCTGTCCGGACTGTTCGTGGAGATGCTTCGCCGCGTCATCAGCCTCGGGCCGGCCGAGATCATCATGCAAGGCGGCGAGGAGGGCGCGACCGTCGAGCCAGCGGCAAGCACGACATCTTCTACGACGGCGCTGGCGCCCATCCAGACACTGGACGGTTTCGGCCAGCTTGTGCCGCCGCCCTACCGCGCCTCTCCCATCGCGCCTGACAAGCTCGATGAGACGGTACCGGGTCCCGAACATCCTCCGGGCTACTATGGCCCGTCTGGCGGCGCGCGTGCGCTCAACATCGTGACCGAGAAGACCGTGCTCAGGCCCCTTGCCGCCATCGACGGCGCAAACGCGGTGAGCGGCTACAGTCTGAAGAAGCCGATGGCGCTCGAGCCCTGGCTCTACCTTGCTGCGCTCGCCCTGTTTGGGCTCGACATTCTCGCCGTGCTGGTGCTGAGCAGCGGTCTGCGCTTCCGCCGCCGCGCCGCCACCGCGGCCGTCATCATCCTCGGCCTCGCGCTGATACCCCTCGCGCTCCCCTCGCCAAGCTTCGCCGCTGAAGCGGATCCGCCCGCGAGCGGCACCGCGGCCGATGACTTCGCGCTCAAGGCCTCGCTCAAGACGCACCTCGCCTATGTGCTGACCGGCAATGGCGACGTCGACCGCACCAGCGAGGAAGGCTTGGGGGGACTGAGCAAGGTCCTGCGCGCCCGCACGGCGCTCGAGCCCGCCGACCCGATGGGCGTCGACATCGACAAGGACGACCTCTCCTTCTTCCCGCTGCTTTATTGGCCCGTGACCGACGACGCGAAGCCCTTGTCGGACAAGACGCTCGCCAAGATCGACGCCTATATGAAGCAGGGCGGCATGATCATCTTCGACACCCGCGATCAGGAGAGCGTCGCCTATGGCGGCAGCACGCAAGGACAGGCTCTGAACCGCTTGATCGGCCAGCTCGACATCCCGCCGCTCGAGCCCGTGCCCCAGAATCACGTTCTCACCAAGTCGTTCTATCTGATGAATAGCTTCCCCGGCCGTTGGGACGGCGGCTCGCTCTGGGTCGAGGCCGAGCCGACGGACGAGGCCGAGCGCAGCGAGCGCTCGCGCCGCACCGACGGCGTGAGCTCCATCGTCATCACCTCGAACGACATGGCGTCGGCCTGGGCCCTCGATGACGCGAACCGGCCGATCTTTCCCGTCGTGCCCGGCGGCGAGGTGCAGCGGGAGATGGCGTTCCGCGCCGGCGTCAACCTCGTGATGTACGCGCTTACCGGCAACTACAAGGCCGATCAGGTGCATGTCCCTGCCCTGCTCGAGCGTTTGGGACAGTAGGCCATGAGCTGGTCCATCGAGTTCATCCCCTTCGTGCCCTGGCCGATCCTGTGGATCATTGCCGGCATCGGCGCGCTGTTGCTCGCGCTGCTCTTCTGGCGCGCCCGCCGCGGCGCGCTGTTGCGCCTGCTCGCCTTCGCCATGCTCCTGCTCGCCATGGCCAACCCGCATCTCAAGCAGGAGGACCGCGAGCCGCTCAACGACATCGTCACCGTCGTTGTCGACGACAGCCAAAGCCAGACGATCGCCGGGCGCACGGCGCGCACCGAGACGGTGCGGAAAGATTTGGAAGAGCGCCTCAAGGCGATTCCCGATCTCGACGTGCGCTTCGTGCGCTCCACCTCGACCTCGCCTGACGACGAGCGCGACGGCACCATGCTGTTTACCGATCTCGGCCAGTCGTTGGCTGACGTGCCGCCCGACCGTCTCGCCGGCGTGATCATGATCACCGACGGAGAAGTCCACGACGTGCCGGCCTCCGCCAAGGCGCTCGGCTTCGATGCGCCGGTGCATGCCCTGATCACTGGAAAACCTGGCGAGTTCGACCGCAGGCTTGAGGTCTTGAACGCGCCCCGCTTCGGCATCGTCGGCAGCACGCAGCCGATCGAGGTCAAGGTCAGCCAGACCAAGCCCGACCCGACCGGCACCGCGACGCTCACGATCAAGCACCAGGGCCAGGCGCCGATCCAGAAGACCGTCCGCATCGGCGAGAAGGTCGACATACCCGTCGAGATTGCCCATGCCGGTCCCAATATCGTCGATGTCGAGGTCGACTCCGCACCCGGCGAGCTCACCAAGGTCAACAATCGCACCGTGCTCACGGTGGAGGGCGTGCGCGAGAACTTGCGCGTGCTGCTGGTCTCGGGCGAGCCTCACGCCGGCGAGCGCACTTGGCGCAACATGCTGAAGTCCGACGCGTCCGTCGACCTCGTGCATTTCACCATCCTGCGTCCGCCGGAGAAGCAGGACGGCACGCCCATCAACCAGCTGTCGCTGATCGCCTTCCCCACGCGCGAGCTGTTCCAGGAGAAGCTCGATCAATTCGACCTGATCATCTTCGACCGCTATCAACGGCGCGGCGTGCTGCCATTGCTCTATCTGGAGAACGTCGCCCGCTATGTCGAGCGCGGCGGCGCCGTACTCGTCTCCGCCGGCGACGAATACGCCTCGGCCCTCAGCCTCTACCGCACGCCGCTCGGGCAGATCTTGCCTGCCTCGCCCACGGGCCGCGTGACCGAGGAGCCGTTCAAGCCGGAACTTACCGACCTCGGCAACAAGCACCCCGTGACCGCCGACCTGCCCGGCGCCCATGGCGGTCCAAAAGGCGATGAGCCGAGCTGGGGCCAATGGTTCCGCGTGGTCGATGCCAATCCTAAAGACGGCGAGGTGCTGATGAAGGGCGCGGAAGGAAAGCCGCTCCTCGTCATCGGCGAGCGCGGCAAGGGCCGCGTGGCCCTGCTCCTCTCCGACCATGCTTGGCTCTGGGCGCGCGGCTACGACGGCGGCGGACCCTATTCTGATCTCCTGCGCCGCCTCGCCCACTGGCTGATGAAAGAGCCCGAGCTCGAGGAGGAGACGCTAAAGGCGACGAGCCGGGGACAGACGCTCAATATTCAGCGGCGCTCGATCCAGGACGAGATCGAGCCCGTCACCGTGACCTCGCCCTCCGGCAAGACGGAGACCGTCACCCTCGACAAGGGCGAGCGCGGAGAGTGGCAGAAGGCCGTGAACGTCGACGAGCAAGGCGTCTATCGCGTGGCCTCGGGCAATCTCGCCAGCATCGTGACGGTCGGCCGGGCGAATACACGCGAGCTCGCCGCCGTGACCGCGACCGACGAGCCGCTTGCGCCCATTCTCGAGGAGACCGGCGGCGGAGCGTTTTGGCTCGGCCGCACGGAAGCCGACGCCGCGAGCCTGCCGCGCATCGCGATGATCCGGAGCGGCCACGTCATGCATGGCAGCGACTGGCTCGGGCTCCACAAGCGCGAGGCCTATCACGTGAAAGGCGTGCGGCTCTTCCCGCTCTTCACCGGCTTCCTCGCGCTGGCCCTGCTGCTCGGCCTCCTGGCCGCCACCTGGTACCGCGAGGGTCATTAACTAGCGCGCATGCGCTTTGACCTGACCGGCCGCGCTTTGCAGCGCGCCTGAAACCAGCTCAAGCGCCAAGAGCCGCGCCGGATCGACCGGCCCCGGCAGCGTGATCCTGCCCGGCGCCACCGGCGCGAAGCCGAACCGGCCGTAATAGGGCACATCGCCGACGAGCAGCACCAGGCCGAAGCCTTCGTCCTTTGCCCGGACCAGCCCCTCGGCCACCAGCGCCTTCCCGTAGCCCTTGCCCTTCACCTCAGGATCGACCACGAGCGGCCCCAGCAGCAGGCCGCCCTCGGCCTCCCCGATCCGCACCGCGGTGAACCGGATGCCGCCGACCAGACGGCCATCGAGCCACCCGGTCAGGCTGAGCGCGGCGACCGGAAGCACGCCTTCGCGCACCCGGTAGGCGCTCCGCGCGAAGCGGCCGGGACCGAAGGCCTCGGCCGAGAGCTTGGACAGCGCCGCTTCATCGGCGGCGGTTTCGGGGTGGATTTCGAAGGTCGTCATGGCGTTAGCACCAACATGGCTGATCGAGGGAACATCCCCCGCCGGCGGGCACCAAACGCAAATCTTCCAGGGAGAAGGACGAGGCGACGGCGGCGAGGCTCAAGCGGTCCGCGGAAAGCGGGCGCGCGCTCGTCGTCGGGGAAACGTCGAAACTGTGATCCTGGTCCTCATGACGGGCGCTGCCTTATCACGGACCGCAGGCCAAGGTCCAGCATTCTCGCCGGAAGCAGCAATCGGGCGCGTTTACGAACTCGCTCAAGTTCACTATGTGTTATCGCCTCACGTCACAGTATTGAATCTGCTAGACTAAAGGTTACCGAGAATGGGGTTGTTTCGAAAACGCCCCTGACGGTCAAGCGGGGGCTTTTTTTATGGCTGATACGGCGCAACTGCTCGTTCTTTATCACTCGTCCTACGGGCACACCGAGACATTGGCCTACGCCATCGCCCACGGCGTGCGGGCCGTCGACGGCGTGCAGGTCGCCGTCAAGCGCGTACCGGAGCTGATGCCGGAGGACGTCATGCGCGCCGCCGGCATGAAGGTGGAGCAGCCGGCGCCGATCGCCGAGCCGAACGAGCTCGCCAACTATGACGGGATCATCGTCGGTACGCCTACGCGCTTCGGGAATATGAGCGCTCAGATGCGCCACTTCTTCGACCAGACCGGCCCGCTCTGGGTAGCGGGCGCGCTCATCGGCAAGGTCGGCAGCGTATTCACCTCGACCTCGACCGGCGGCGGCAACGAGACCACCATCGTCGCCACCCATTTCACCATGCTGCATCACGGCATGGTCATCGTCGGGCTTCCCTACTCCGCACCCGACCTGCCCGATATCAGCGAGGTGAAGGGCGGCTCTCCTTACGGCGCCGGCACCATCTCCGCCCCTGACGGCTCGCGCGCGCCGTCCCAGAAGGAGCTCAACCTGGCGAGCTTCCAGGGCCACCACGTCGCCAAGATCACCAAGAAGCTGGCCGGCGGCGAGGACTGAGGCGCGCGGGTAAAGTCCGCGAGGCCCGGCCTAGCCGCTCAGGGAACATTCCAATAGGGACTGACCGGGGCCGCGCCGAAGATCTCGGCAAGCCGAACGCGCGTGCCGGGATCGGTAAGCGCCGGCACGTCGTCGGCTGCGAACATCTCGGCCTCGGCGATCTCGCCCCTTTGGCGATACCCCTCGCGCCGCGTCCACGCCCGGACCAGATAGACGGCGATGTGGTCGCCGGGAAAATTGCTGTTGTTGGAGAACAGCCCGTGCAAGACGGGCGCAGCCGTGAGGGTAACGCCGACCTCCTCTTCGAGCTCGCGGGCGAGCGCGTCTTCCAGCGTCTCACCCCACTCGACCCCGCCGCCGGGAAAGAACCAGCCTGGCCGGTAGCTGTGCCGCACGAGAAGCACGCGGTCATCGGCGTCGATCACCACGCCTTGCGCTCCGAGCGTCATGCCCCGGCGCATGCGCCAGAAGGGGCGCAGCATCGCCGTGATGATGCGCGAGGTGCGCGCATTGCGTGACGGTCTGGCGCTCAGGGCGTCCTCCTCACTCGGGCTCGAGACTTCTACTTCTTCTTTTTGACCACGGTCGATCCCGAGGCCTGTGCGCTCGGCGCGCCCGTCTGCGGCGCTCCCGGTTGCACCGAGATCCCGAACAGGCGCCACTTGCCGTTCACGGCCTGGTAGAGAAGCTCGAAATTGATCTGCACCGGCTGACCCGGGAAATAGCCCTTGAGATCGAGCATGCCTCTCTCTTGGTCGAGCGTCGGCTGTTGCGTGAGCTGGGGCGCGATCACGGCCACGGCGGCGAGGTCGATCTTCTGCGCTTGCAAGGAGGCGAAAATTTGAGAGAGCCGCGCGGCCGAGTTCGCCTCGCGAAAGCCCGGCGCGCCCATGTCGCGCAAGACCGTGAAGTTACCGGTCTGAAGCGCATTGTTGAGGGTTATGAGGCTGTTGCGCACGAGGAGAACGATCTTCTCGGCGCCCGGCATCGCCACGTTCGGCTGCTGCTGTGCGACTGGGATCTCGACCGCATCGTCCGCAGAGACCTGCCCCACGGTCATCAGGAGCAGACCCAGTCCCAATATCCATGTCGATCGATGCGTCATGGCCCGATCTTGCCATGACCGTCCGTATCCTGACAGCACATACGTCGCGCGCGGACATTAGGCCGTGGGCTCAGGACCTAGCCCTGTGGTCAATGGGTCCATTGGAGGCCAACGCGGCCCCCATAGACGCTGTCGCCGTCGCCGGTTCCGAGGCCAACACCAAAGCCGCCGGACAGCGCGACGCGATCGCCCTGGGCGATGAAATCATGCCCGAGCACGCCCATGAGCGACATGCCGAGCGCATTCGCATTCTCGAACGCGCCCCAATTCGCCGCCATGCCGAACGTTTCCGACCCCGTCAGATCCGGGTTCTGTATCGACATTGCCAGAGCAATCCCCGAATTGCTCTCGTCGGTCGCTTTGGAGATGCGTTGATTGAGCGCGTTGAGATCTGCACCAGTGGCAATGCCAAGCTCGGCCGGCGTATAAGCGGCAAGATCGCCTTTACTATTGGAGGTGACGATGTGCGTCGGGCTGCCTTGGGCAGACTTGCTCGCGGACGAGGTGATACCGGGCATCGTGTAGGTGTTGCTCGCCGTGCCGAACACTTGCTGATTGGCGCGCGTCGCAGTCGCGCCGCTGCCGAACGCCGCCGAGTTGGTGAAGCTCGCACTGGCATTTTGTCCCATCGCCATGGCGCCGTCGGCGCTGGCGAGCGCACTGGTGCCGATGGAAACCGTGTTTGACGCGGTGAGGCCGTCGCCGGCAAAGGCGCCGATTGCGACATTGTTGTCGCCGGTCACCTGTTGGCCTGCTCCGAGACCAAAGGCGGCGTTTGAGACACCGTCCACGTTGCGGCCGCTGAGATGGCCGACCGTCACGTTATCGTCACCGAAAACCGACTGACCGCTGCCCGCACCGACAGCCGCGTTGTTGTTGCCGAATACACTGCCGCCCGCTTGGTCGCCAAAAGCGGAATTCGAGTTGCCGTTCACGTTCAGGGCGCTGTTGAAGCCGACGGCCGTATTGTGAGTGCCGGTCACGTTCTCGCCCGAACCGGCACCGATCCAAGTATTCCGGTCGCCGGTGGTGCCATTGCTCCCCGCCCCGAAGCCGATGGAGGTTGTAAATTGTTCGTCGGCGACAGCGCCGTCGCCGACCGCCAACGCGCCGCTTCCCGTGGCAGATGCCTCACAGCCGGGGTCTGAGAGCAAGACCTCGCCGGCAACCGCGGTGGCGCCCGACTTACACCCGGCGGCCGCCGGATCGGCTGACAGATTCAGCGTGACAATCGCAGCGCCGACGAGAAGCGCGGTGCGGCTCTTGGTAAGGCTCTTTGCCATGACATCCCCCAGATTGGCGGTCGAGGGCAGGCGCACCGGTACATTCCGGTCGTTCGCCCGGCCAGCAATCGCGATCTGGCAATTTCGCCGTGAAACCTCGCCCCGCGTCTTGTCCGCTGGAGCACCCGATTTGGACCCGGGAGAAATGCGAGGGATTTCCTAGGTCCTAGTTGCATTTCTGCCACGCCTTAACTTTCCTCAGGTCGATGAATTGGTTGGACGTTCCCTCGATTTCTGAAAAGCTCAGTCAACAGACAACCGGAAATGCTCGAATTTATGAAGAAGATCGTTTTCAGCACCGACGCATTACCCGTGCATCTTGACGATGCGGCCCGCTTTTCAGACTGGCACGAGATTTTCGAATCGCTGATTTGCTGTGTCGATCTTTCTAGACTTGAGAATCAGCCGTTCTACACGCGCTTCGAGTACGCAGAGGCGGATGGAATACGTCTGTCCCGCCAGATTGGAACGACAAATAGGATCGCGAGGTCGCGCGCATCCATCGCCAAGAGACCGGACGACGACTTCTGCTTCATGCTGAACCAGCAGTCCTCCCAGATTCACGCTGCACAGAACGGACACGAGGTAGTTGTGAACTCCGGCACGCCCGTCCTCCTGAGCAACGACGAACCCACCGACATTAGATCCAACGCGGGGCTGTCCTGGACGGCTGTCGCGATAGGGCGCGATCGCCTGCGCATGACGGTCAAGGACGTGGAGGCGCTTCGCGCCAAGCCTCTCAATGAAAGCCGCAAAGCCCTGTTCCTTCTCGAGCGCTATATCGCAGCTATCCTCGAAGTCTCTGACGGTGCGGCCACGTCAGCTTTTTCGGGAGCATATCGGCACCACGATCACCGATCTTATCGTGCTGGCGCTCGGCGCCGAGCGCGACGCCGTCGAGATCGCCAGGCTGCGCGGGCTGCGCGCCGCCCGGCTTCGCGAGATTCTCGCACAGATAAGCACGCACTTCTCCGATCCGGCTTTCTCATCGGCAGAAG
>CAZHCN010000043.1:0-15011 GCA_964530895.1 uncultured Methyloceanibacter sp.
CACCATCATGCTCACGACCATGACCATGACCACCACCACGCGCACGAGCACGTGCATGCCGACGGCGACGTGGTGACGCTGGAGGCGCGCATCCTCGCCAAGAACGATGCCGCCGCGGCTCAAAACCGAGACTGGTTCGCGGAGCGGGCGATCCTGGCGCTGAACCTCGTAAGTTCGCCGGGTGCAGGCAAGACCACGCTGCTTGAGCGCACCATCAAAGACCTCAAGGACAAGCTTCCGTTGTTCGTGCTGGAGGGCGATCAGGCGACAACCAATGATGGCAGACGCATCCGCGAGGCGGGCGCGCCCGCGGTGCAGGTGAACACCGGCACTGGCTGCCATCTCGAAGCCGACATGGTGGCGCGGGGCCTCCAGCAGCTCAATCCGACCCCGGGTTCGGTGGTGATGATCGAGAATGTGGGCAACCTCGTGTGCCCTGCCATGTTCGATCTCGGCGAGCATGCCAAGGTTGCGATTCTTTCTGTCACCGAGGGCGACGACAAGCCGCTCAAGTATGCGCATATGTTCCGCGCGGCCGATCTCGTTCTGATCAACAAGATCGACTTGTTGCCGTATGTGGATTTCAGCGTCGCGACCGCGGTGCGCCATGCGCTCGAAGTCAATCCCCGCGTCAACGTGATGACGGTGTCGGCGCGCACGGGCGAGGGTCTCGACGACTGGTACGCTTGGCTCGCGACACGGCGCCTGGCGGCCGGCGCGAGGGTAGGGTCGAGACCTGCTGCAGAGATGTCCGCGCCAATGGAGAGTTGAGCCAAGCGCGGCGCCGCGCGGACTGCGTCAATAGGGGGCAACCTCGCGGGCTCGATTGGTGATACGGCGTGCGGGGAGCGCGGCCTTGGTTTGCTCTTCGAGCGGGCGATGCGCGGGAGGCTCGGGATACCTTCTTTCAAACCGAGTTGGGACATTGAGACCGATTTCTCCAGGTCAACGTCCGAAACGCGTTGGCGCGCTTGCCGGGGTTGCATGTTTGACCGCGAGCAGCGCCGCGTGGGCCCAAGTCGGCGAAGCGGCTTTCGACCCTGAGGCGTGGAATGTCTGGACATTGACGCCAGGCGTCGTGATTGCCATCGTCTTGATCTGCCTCGTCTATTTCGCCGGCGTGATCCGCCTGCGCGCATTCAAGGAGAGCAGTCAGCTGTGGCGCCACGCGGCTTTCCTGGGCGGTGTGCTTGCGGTCTTTTTCTCTCTGGAATCGCCGATCGCCTACATGGCCGGGCACGCATTTTTCATGCGCCAGATTCAGCATCTGTTGCTGTACATGGTCGGGCCGATGCTGATCATGCTCGCCGCGCCGCAGGTGCTGTTGATCAGCGGCCTCTCGCGTAAGGCCTCACCGCCAAGTGGGAGCGATGGCGCGCCGCGGCGCTTTGCGTGGCTGGCCAACCCGGTCGTGGTGACGGCGCTCTACATCGCCGCGCTCTACGTATGGCAATACCCGCCCTATCACGACGCAGTCCTCCTGAGCGAGCCGATCCGCTATCTGATGTATGCAAGCATGCTCGGCGCCGGACTCCTGTTCTGGTGGCGCGTTTTCGACATGCGAGCAGCGCCGGCCGGCCCGACCTACGGCGCGCGCCTGACGATGCTGTGGATCGTGATCCTTTCCGTTCTCGTCCTCGGCTCTTTCACGACCCTCAAGAGCGAAGTTCTGTACCCGGCCTACGATACCGTCGGGCGCCTATTCGCGCTTCGCCCGGTCTTCGATGAGATGCTTGGCGGCATCGTCATCCTGATCCTGAGCAGCATGATGTGCTTGGCCGGGATGATCGTCGTGATCCATATGTGGGGGCACGACGGGATCGCGCTGGGCGGGAAAGGCATGTCTTCGTTGTTCTCGGGCGCAGCCGTGCCAAGTCGTCCGACAACAGGAGACGCACTCCTCCATCGCGCACGAACAAAGAACCATACCTTAGCCGTCGGCTTTGCCGCATTCGCCATCGTGCTCTTCGCGACGGTGCTGGCGATCGGCGTCTTGGACCACCTGGAGGGCGCGAATCCGCATGGGACGTTCGCCACAGGTCCCGGCTCTGCGAACCGGTCAGTCCAATAGACGGCGGATCGCTTAGGCCTCTTCCGGCCAGGAGCCGATCCCAGCGGATTTCTCAGGGCGCTAAGGTCCGGCCTTAAGCTATTTTTGTCGCTTTGGGCTGAAACTGCGGCGTTTCGCGGCGGAACAGGCCTTCCATGATCCGATCCTACACCGACCACGCAGCCAATGAGCGGACCTTCCTCGCCTGGCTTCGCACGGGCATTGCGATCATTGCCTTCGGGTTCCTGATCGAGAAATTCAACCTGTTCGTCGCCACGATGGCGGACGCCGTCTCCGCGGAGGGTAGGCATCTGCCGGACGTCGCCGATATGGGCGGTTACGGCCGGGGCATTGGACACAGTTTCATCGTGGTCGGGATCGTCTTCATACTGGTCGCCACTGGCCGGTTCGTGCGGACGGGATGGATGCTCGACGATCAGAAGATTCATTCGCCGGGAATCGTGGCCGACCTCAGCCTGTCGGTGATCCTCGCCATACTCCTCATCGGCGCGAGCATCCTTCTCTTCTTCGCCTGACCGGGCCCCGCGACTTCGGAGGCCGCCGCGGGCGACCTGCTTCCAGCAGTTCGATCGTATGGCTAGGGTTGGTGCGCCTGCTTCGCGCAGAGCCGGTGATGATAGTAGCAGTCTCCGAAAGAGAATCCGGTGCTCTCCTGAGTCATCTCCGCCTTGGCCCCCAAGTTGAAGCGATACTCGACGGACGCATCGGGCGCCCATCCACTGCAGGACACGCGAATAACGCCCTCATAGGACTCGTCGCAGCGGTTCCGGATCCTGAGCGTCTTACCGTCCTGGGCGACGAAGATGCTCAGGCACTGAGGGGGTGACGTGGATTGGTCGCATGGAGACCCGTCATCCTGGGGCGCATCGGCGAGGGTGGCGTTCCACTGCTCGGAGACTTTCTTCCAGTTTCGCAGGTGATCGAGCACGTCCGCCTCGACGATGTCCGGAACCTCCAGCATCAGCTGATGGCCCGCATTCACGGCGTGAAAGCGGTACGGTCCATCCATGTAGTTCGCGGTCTTATTCGCGGCGACACGACCGAATGCGCCATCCAAGCGACCCCAGATAAACAGCGTGGGCGGCCTGATCTTGCCGAGGGGATCGAGCGAACGAAACTCGAAAGCCCGGTACCAATTCAGCGCGGCGCGAAGCGTGCCTGGCTCACCGAACACACGCTCGTACTCTCTCACCTGGTCGGGCGGGTTTCTTTGCCATTTGAGATGCTCGAGTAATGCCGCCCGGTCGAATCCCAAGATCAGCTCGGGCAGCACCGGCAACCGGTAGAACAGGACGTAGCTGCTGAGGCGCAATTGGGAGTCGGGGGCTTCCAAAGATTCGGCGAGGGCCGAGGGGTGGGGCATCGACAGCGACGTGAGGCTCAAGACCCGTTGCGGATAGCGGTCGGCGACGATCCAGGCGATAGCTCCGCCGAAATCGTGGCCGATCACGTGGAACCGGTCGAAGCCCACGGCGTCCGCAATCGCGAGCACGTCCGTGGCGATCTTTCCCTTGGTGTAGGCATTCTCGTTGTAGGGTCTGGCGCCCGGGCTATAGCCTCTCTGGTCGAAGGCGACGACGCGGTAGCCGGCCTTGCTCAAGGTTTCCAGCAGCGGCTCCCACATGATGGATGTCTCGGGAAATCCATGGAGCAGGATCACGCCTTCGCCGTGCGTATTGCCGAAGCCGGCCACGCGGGCACGGAACTCCATGCTGTTTGCTCTGATCCGCACCAGGCCGTCTTGGGATCCGTCGAATAGGGGAAGCCGCTCCGTCATCTCCGCGTTGCAGTCGGGACAAGCCGGCGCCAACAACAGCCGATTGATGGCAAAGGCGGTTGTCACGGGAAGCAGACACACCGCCACCACGAGCCAGATCTGCCTGAGACGTTTCACGATGTTCGTGCCCCGAAACCCCCTGCCCAGGGGCTTGCTTTTGGAGACGGAAAAAGAGCCGCCGAGCAGTATCAGAAAAGGGGGGTGCCCCGCCACCGGGGCGCGAATTGGCGACGCACTAAGGCTCGGCCTGGCACCTAAATTTGTGCCATTACCGCATTAAGGGCCCGTTAAGGAGCCGAGATGGCGACCTCGTAGTTCTGTCCTTCCCAGTTTCCGCTCTCGGGCCAGAAGAAGGTGAACTGGATGCTGTCCCCGGCTTTCAGCATTTCGGTCGGCAGCTTGGCGACATGGATGCCAAGCCCCGTGTCCTTGGTGTTGATATCTTGGATGCCCTGCCAGCCATTGGTGCCGAAATGGACGACGGCCGGCGCTTTCACCGCCACATAGAGCGCATTGCCGGCGTCGATGTGGCGCGGTTTAAAGCTCGGCCCCCAGATGTCGTAGTCGATCTTGGGGCGAATGCCGCGATAACGCGCCCAGGTGGCCGCGGGCCGGTCCACCGGGCGTCCCGCCGCGAGGCTATGGCAGAGCTTGGCAAACTCCGCATGGGCCCAGACGAGCGGCATGGCGGAGCCGCTCGGCTTGCCCGGCTCGAGGTGCTTCTCCGGAATGGCGGTGGTGTCCCAGACCTGCTCGGGGATCAGTCCCAAGGGGCTCGACATGGCCATCATGGCGTCGACATAAGGCGTGACATCCTCGCCCGCACACAGCGCGTAGTGGCCGCGCTCGCCGGTCAGGAGCGGCCAGCCGCGGCCGCGGCCCGTGCCGTCGAAGCCGGAGCCGTCGTCGTGCTCGCCATAGCCGTCGTCGTTATAGCGATGCCACACCGGGCCGGACGGCGTGTCGGTCTTCAGAAGATGATCGATAACCTTGATGCTGTCGGTGATGGCGCGGTCGTCCGCGGCGCGTAAGCCATAGCGCACGAGCTGCAAGCAGTCGGTGGAGACCTGTCCGCTCGCCGGGAGATCTGGATTGAAGGCAAGATTCTTGATGATCACCGTCTCGGTGAACGCGCGCTTGTCGCCCAGTGAGTCGAGCGGGACGGTGCGGATGTAGTAGCCGCTCACGTTCAGCTGCTCGGCAAGCGGCGTGCCTTCGACGAAGGACCAATCCTCGATCCGCGCGTTCCAGTAGTCGGCCACAAGGAGGGCATACGCTTTCGCTTCTCCCTCGAGATATTCGCTGCCCTCCACCAGCGCGGCGATGGCGACAGCGAGGGTGAAGGTGTTGAGGCCGGAGTCCTCCTCCCAGCGGTCCTGGTCGGTGGTCGGACCTTCGCGGCAGACAAAGCCCACGGCGCGCGCGATCATGTCCTTGACGGGGATCTCGTCGAGCGCCTCGCGCTCTTTGAGGAGCGAGGCGAGAAGCACGGGAAAGGCCGCTTCGTCGAGCTGGATGCCCTGCCAGAAAGGGCGCCCACCAAGCCATTGGTTCTGGAACCAGTGGCCGTCCTCGTGCTGGGTGGCGATGAGGTAGCGCAGCACGTCGCGGGCGTCGCGATACGATTCCATGGCGACGAGCGCGCCGGCGGTCTCAACGAGATCGCGCGGCCAGACGAGATGATAGCCGCCACGGCTCGTGCTCGTGTCGCCCCAGGGCACAGAAAGGCTGGCGACGGCGGCCCCGCGATAGGTGCGGTCCTGGTGCACCTTCAAGACTGTGGCGGACAAAGCGAGCCGGGCGTCGATCTCGCCGCCGAAGGCCGCGCGGCGGCATTCGCCGAGCCATTCCCGCCAGGCCTGGCAGTGGGCATTCCATTCTTCGTCGAAATCGTCGAGGAGCGCGGACACCGACAGCGTCGACGCGGCTTCTTTGCTGGAAGCCAGGCCAAGGCCCAGGACGCCTTGCCGGGAAAGCTCCCCCATCAGCGAGACGGCCGCCGGACCCGCGGTGTCATATTCCCAGGTCATGCGGCCATTGCGGTTGAAGTCTTGCCAGCCGTCGCTCACTTCAAGGCAGCCGACCGAGCGGCGGCCCAACGCGTCGGCGCCGTTCTGGTCGATGGCCGAAAGGGCGAGCGCAAACGGCCCTTGCTCGGCCCACAGCACGCGGCGCCCATCATGGGTGGCGGTCGAAGCCACATTCTTCTCCGCATCGTCGCCGAGCCGGGCGGCGAGGAGAGCATAAGGCCGCAGGCTCGCGTCGCCGTCGAGCCGATAGCGCATGAGAAGCGTGTCGCGACGCTCCGAAGGGCAGACCTCGAGGGTGAAGGTGAAGCGCGGGTGGCGATGTACGATCGTGGCGGCAGGCACCCCGGGCCCCGGCAGGCTCACGGTGTAGTCTTCGAGGCGGCGCAGCTCGACCCAGAAGCCCTGATCGTCGGCAATGATGAAACCGAGATCCTTGATCTGCGGAATGTCGACGCGCGGGTAATAGACCTCGGTCACGATGCCTTGGGCGACCGTGTACCACAGCCTCGATGAGCCTAGGCTTGCACCCACGATGTCCTTGCGGGCCGGAGCCCAAGTCGGGGTGCAATTGCCGGAAGGTGCCTGCATGGTGTTGCCGCCGTTTCGGGTCCGCTGATTTGATGTCGCGCGGATCGTGATCGAAGCGGCGGATATTGGCAACAAAGTCCTGCGTTAGGATGACGAAATTGTATGCGGGCCGCGGCAAGACTGCAGCGACCGTCTTCGATCACGCGCGAACGTCACGTGACCTTGGTCGCGCTTGGCGCCGCCGCCTTGTCCGATGGCTTGTGCGGGACGGGTGCCTCGTTCTCGCAGTCGAGGCGTTGCTCGACGGGTCTGCCGTCGCGGCCGAGATTGCAGGCGCTATTGACCAAAGCGAGATGCGAGAAGGCTTGCGGGAAGTTGCCGCAGAGCCGCTTCGTTTTCGGGTCGTATTCCTCGCTCAAGAGACCGAGATCATTGCGCAGGCTGAGCAGCCGTTCGAACAGCGTCACCGCATCTTGCTTGCGGCCCATCATCAAATAGGCGTCGACGAGCCAGAAACTGCACGCCAGGAACATGCCCTCGCCGGGGGGCAACCCATCACTGGCCTTGGACGTATCGTAGCGGAGCACGAGGCCGTCCTTCATCAAGGTCTTCTCGATCTGAGCGACCGTCCCAACGAACCGCGGGTCTTCGGCCGGTAGAAAGCCCATTGCCGGGATCAGCAGCAGGCTTGCATCGACCTCTTTCGCTCCATACGAGCGCACGAAGCTGTTGAGCTCCTTGTCGTAGCCCTTCTCACAAACTTCGGCGTGGATGGCCTCTCTAATGCCGTGCCAGCGCTTCAGCGGACAGGTCATACCGAAGCGCTCGGCGCTCTTGATGGAGCGGTCGAAGGCGACCCAGGCCATGACCTTGGAATAGACGAAATGCTCCGGGCCGCTCCGGACCTCCCAAATCCCTTCGTCCGGCTTTTGCCACACCTCCTCGAGGTGGCCGAGGATCGCGAGCTGAAGTTCCCAGCCGGATTCTTCGGGGGCCAGGCCGCCTTTGCGCGCCTGGTGCAGCGCGTCGGTCAGCTCGCCGTAAACGTCGAGCTGTGTTTGCTGGTGCGCGGCGTTGCCGACGCGCACGGGCGCCGATTTTTCGTAGCCCGACAGCCACGGAAGCTCGACTTCATAGAGTCTGCGCTCACCGGCGATGCCGTACATGATCTGCATCTGATGCGGGCTGCCGGCGACGGCGCGCAGGAGCCATTGGCGCCAGGCGCGTGCCTCGTCGAAATAGCCGGTGTTCATGAGGGCGAGCAGGGTGAGCGTCGCGTCACGCACCCAGCAATAGCGGTAGTCCCAGTTGCGCGGGCCGCCGAATTGCTCGGGCAGGGAGGTCGTCGCCGCAGCCACCACGCCGCCTGTCGGCGCATAAGTCATCGCCTTCAGCGTGATGAGCGAGCGCTTGACGATGTCGGCATATGGGCCGGCCATGTTGCATCTGGAGGTCCAGCCCAGCCAATACTTCTCCGTGTCTTCCAGCAGAGTCTCGACGTCCACCACCGGAGGATCGGGAAAATAGGATTCGCCATAGGACAGGGCAAACGAGTGGGTCTCGCCGGCCTTCACGGTGAAATCGCCCTTGGTCCGGAAATCCTCGCCGCGCAGCCCGATCGTGGATTGGAGAATGAGCTTGTTGGGGCCCGCCACTGCGCGCAGGCGCTTGTCGGGCAGCATGGTCACCCACGGCACCTCCTCGCCGTAGCCGAAGCGCACTACGAACTCGGTCTCAAACTCTATTGTTCCTTTTTCGCCGACCACGAGTCGAACGAGGTGCGGATGCTTTTCGCACGGATACATGAAGTCGGTCAGGGTGGCGGCGCCGCTGTTGGTCTCGAACCGTGTCTCGAGAATGAGCGTGTCGGGCCGGTAGCGCCGCGTGACCTTCGCGTTCGGATCCGCCGGTGCGATCAGCCAGCGGCCATTGTCATGGTCCCCGAGAATCGCGGCGAAACAGGCTTCGGAATCGAAGCGCGGCACGCAAAGCCAATCGATCGAGCCGTCGCGACCGACGAGCGCCGCGGTCTCGAAGTCGCCAATCAGAGCGTAGTCTTCGATGGGGAGCGCCATCGTGCTAGAGGCCGGGGCTGCTTTGCATGAGGCCACCGTCGGCAATGATGGTCATGGCGGTGAGGTAGCTCGCGCCGGCGCCGGCGAGGAAGCCGACGACGCTGGCGATTTCCTGCGGCTGCGCCATGCGACCAAGCGGGATGGCGGCGTCCAGCTTCTTGAGAAGGGTCGGGTCGTCCATGGTGCTCGTGTTGATCGGCGTTGCCACGGCGCCGGGGCCGACGCCGACGACCAGGACGTCGTGCGGCGCGAGCTCGACGCCGGCGGTGCGCGTCAGCATCCGCATGCCGCCCTTGGAGAGGCAGTAGGGAGTGTTGCCGGGCATTGGCCAATCCTCGTGGACCGACGTGATGTTGATGATGCGCCCGCCGCCGCCTTGCTTGATCATCTGCTTGGCCGCGAGCTGGGTGCCGAAGAACGCGCTCTTCAGGTTGATCTTCAGGACGGCGTCGTACTGTTCCTCGGTGGTGTTGAGCACCGACGTGCGCGTCTCGATGCCCGCGTTGTTCACCATGATGTCGAGCCGCCCCAGCTTGGCCACGGCCGTGTCGACGAGCTTCTGAAGATCGGCGACCTGGCTCACGTCGGCATCGACGCCAGTGCACTGATCACCGAGAGCGGCGACCTTACGCTCCAGCTCCTCAGTCGCCTCAGGGTGAGCGACATAATCGATGACGATATTCGCGCCTTGCCGTGCCAGCTCCAGAACGATTGCCTGGCCAATTCCGCTATTGCCGCCGGTCACGATCGCGACCTTGTTCTTCAGGGACATGCGCGCTTCTCCTTCAGCGGAGGATTTTCATATTCCACTAACACTGCAAGTGTAACGACTCACCTCGACGGCTACTGGCGACGGATAAGCCTAGACATTGGCAATAGCATCGGCAACCTTGCCAACGTCCTAACTTTTCGTGCTCTCATCGCGTGAGCACTGGACCCCGATTGCCACTCGTAGGGAGGACATCATGGCGGCGCAGTATGACGTCATCGTTATCGGCAGCGGCGCGGGTGGAGGCAGTGTCGCCTACAAGCTCGCCAATGCAGGCAAGCGGGTTCTAATGATCGAGAAGGGGCCGTTTCTGCCGCGCGATTCCTCCACGCTGGAGGTGAGGCAAGTCTTCGTCGACGGCGTGTTCAAGAACCACGTGGTTTGGCTCGACAGCAAGGGGCAGGATTTCGTTCCGGGCGAATTCTACAATGTGGGCGGCAAGACCAAGTGGTACGGGGCGGCGCTGTTTCGCTTCCGGCCCGTGGAGTTCGAGGCGGAGCCCGACTACGGCCTGCTCGGTTGGCCGTTCGGTTATGAGGAGCTCAAGCCGTATTATGATGAGGCGACCGACCTCTTAAGAATCACCACGTTTGAGAACGAGCCGCAGCTCCAGGCGCTGCTCGACAAGATCACGACGTCCGATCCCGCTTGGGAGCTTCATCAGCTGCCGCTCGGCCTGTCCCACGACATCGTCAATCACCCAGAGGAGGCGAAGCATTTCGACGGCTTTGCTTCGCCCTCCGGATTGAAGTCGGACTCCGAGCGCAATCTGATCGATCATATTCTCGACAAGCCGAACTTCACGCTGCTTGCCGGAAATCCCGTGACCGAGCTGGTGTCGAAGCCGGGCGATCCGCGTACCATCATCGGCGTCAAATGCGCTGACGGCTCGACCTACGAAGCGAACACGGTCGTGCTCGCGGCCGGCGCCATGTCCAGCCCGCGCCTTCTTGAGGATCACATTCGCGGGAGCGGCGCCCCGCTACCATGTGGCGATCTGGTCGGCGCCAATTTCAAGATGCACATCAACTCGGCCGTGCTCGGCTTCTCGCCGTTCAAGGACCATGACGTGCTGCGCAAGACGGCGGTGCTCTACAACGACAAGTATCCGCACTCGTCGATGCAGTGTCTGGGCTGGATCGATCCCGAGCTGCTTGCCGTGCAGGCGCCGTCCTGGACGCCAGAGCTGGTCGACAAGTTCCTCGGTACGCGGGCGATCGGCTTCTGGGCAACCACGGAAGACGCCTCGACGCCGCAAAACCGCATCATCTCCGGAGGTCCTGGCGGTAAGCCGATCATGGATTACAGCCTCGAGCGCATTCCGCAGGCGGTGAAGGAGCATCACGCCATGATCGACGACTGGCTCGAGCGCTTGCTCTTCGCGGGGCTCGCGGGCGCGGACAAATATATGGGCATGGCCGGCACCGCGCATGCGGTCGGCAGCATGGTGACCGGCACCGACCCCAAGTCGTCGGTGGTCGATCCGCACGGCAAGGTGCATGGCATGGAGAATCTTTATGTCGGTGACGGCAGCCCATTGCCGCGCGTGAGCCGCGTGAACCCCTCACTCACGATCTACGCGTGGGGTCTTCGCCTCGGCGACTACCTCGCCTCCGCCGCCTGAAGCCACGCGGGGCAAGACCTCCGGATCGCGCTCTCTCAGCGGAAATAGATCTGGATGGAGTAAGCGAGCGCGCCACCGTTCAGATTGCCTGGCGGCTGTGGGAAGGGAGCTGCGGCACGCACGGTTGCGAGCGCGCGGCGATCGAGGCCCGCATTGCCGCTCGACCGGCTGACACGCGCGGAGCGCAGATTGCCGTTTGTGCCGATGGCGAAGGTGACGGTCGCGCTGCCGGGCCTGCCGAGCCGCGGCTTGTGGCGCGCGAGCGCCGCCCAGACTTTGGCGCGGTAAGAGCCTGCGGACATCTTCGGAGCCGTGGACCGCGCGGCCGGCTTCGCGTCGGAGACGGCGGGCTCGGCCGGAGTCCCTACCGTCATCGGCTGCCAGTGCGGCTTCGCGGCCGGCTTCCGTTGAGGGATGTCCGCGGCCACGACGGTTTGTTGCGCCGTTGCCTTTGACGGGGCTCTCTCTGGAAGGGGCGGGGCCTGTGGCGCTTGCTCAGCTTCCGCTGCAACCACTGGCTCTTGCGGCGCTTCTGCGTCGGCGGAGGGGGACGCGATCTCGCCGCTTGGTTCGTCCGAATCCGCCGCGACGGACGCGGGTTCGCTCGCTTTCGTGCCGGCGATGGGTGACGTGTCCTCGTCGGTCGCCGCGTTGGCTGATTCGTATTGTGTGCTCACCGTCGCCTCTGGCGCTGCCGTTCCAGGCACAGTCGAGGCAGTGATGGAGGCGGTGAAAATGGAATCGCTCTCGGCGGGCGCCTGTGCAGACGTCTCGGCCAGAGACTCGGCCTCGCGCCCTTGCTCCGCTTCCGTGATCGAGCCCGTTCGCTCCTGCAAATCGGCGGATGCGGGCGCCGCAGCCTCGGGGGACGGGTCGGAGAGCGTAGTAAGAAGAAGGAGCGTGCCGCAAACGAGGATGGCGGCTACCGAGAGCGAGCAAATCTTGAAGAGGAAGCGATTTTCCGACACGGGGTTGGGTGCCTCTGGTTGTCCCCGATACAACCTCGATATGGTTAACAAAGGGTTACGCAACCCCACCTCGCGCCGACGAATGCATTGAATCTGTTGCAGATTCATCACCAAATCCGCGGAGGAACATGGTGAGATCGCTTCAGTCTGTAGAGTTCGTAGCGTTGCGTCTGAGGGGGCTGTAATGCGTATTTTCGCCGTTGTGGCGGCCCTTGCCACCTTTGTGGCCTTGGGTGGCTGTTTCTTCCATCACAATCAGGCCGTGGCTGTTGAGCCGGTAGCATTGCCGCCGCTGAAGTAGGCGAGCGACGCGTGCTGCATTTGGTCTGGCGGAGTCTCGGCGGGGTCAACCCGTCGCTGACCGTCTACGCCTGGGGGCTTAGGCTCGGCGACCACCTCGCATCGGCAGCCTGAAGCCGGGCGCTAGCGCTTGGACGATTGCCGTGGCCAGCAATCCTGTCTGTTCACCTGTCGCGGATTGCGATCGACGCAGACCCACTGGTTGTCGAGCAGGATAAAGAAAGGAATATCGCGGTTTTCATTGACCGCGAGGTGCTTGATGCCGGGCTGGACCGCCACAAGGGTGAACAGCCCAATCGAAAGGATTGCGGTACGCATGCTAGTCCCTCTGCCCCAGTCGTGAGGCAGAGTTTTCCATTCCTTGCGGCCTTGGGCAAGACCTCCAGACCGGGCGGTCTGGGCAGTACGAGGAGGGGGCTCCAGAGGAATGATCTTGGAGTTATTGCGTCGGAAGGCTGCGGCACCGCGCGAGTTGTGTTCGGGCCGCCGCCATGCATACTGGCCCCGCCTTTCCAGGGATCCCGCCGCATGTCCGCCACCTCAGAACTGTTCGAGAATGTCGCGTGCCCATTTTGCGGGATGATCTGCGACGACCTCGAGGTCGAGCGCACCGATAAGGGGCTCAAGGTCCGCAAGGCCGGCTGCGGCCGCGCGGTGGCGGGTTTCGAGCGCAAGCTGCCCCCTTCGAGCCCCCAGATTCGCGGCAAGAACGTGCCCCTGGCCGAGGCCGTGGCCGAGGCGGCTAAGCTGATCGGCAAGTCGTCGCTTCCGCTCTATGGCGGGCTCGCGACCGACGTCGAAGGCATGCGTGCGGTGATGGCGCTTGCCGAGCGCTCCGGCGGCGTGGTCGATCACGCTGCGAGCGAGGCGCAATATCGCAACTTCAAAGTTCTTCAGTCCGTCGGCTGGACCATGTCGACGCTGACCGAGGCGCGTAACCGCGCCGATCTCATCATCATCGCTGGCACGGACGTGCAGGCCCTGCATCACCGCTTCTTCGAGCGGATCGCCGCGCCACGCGAATCGATGTTCGGCGTGAATGCGAAAAAGCGCACCGTCGTGGTCATCGGCAAGGGGCTCGACAAAGCGGCCAAGGAAGCTGGCGTCGGTAAAGTGGTGACGCTCCCTTGCAAACCCGAACGAGTTGGGGAGGTCATCGGCGCGTTGCGCGCGCGGCTGCGAGGCTTCACGCTGAACAAGCTCGATATCGATGGGCTGAAGCTCGCCGATATCGACGCGCTCGCCGATCGCTGCCGCAAGGCGGAGTACGGTGTCGTGGTATGGGCGCCGCCCGCTTTCGATTTCCCGCACGCCGAACTCACGGTCGATCAGCTCGCAGGACTCATCAAGGATCTCGCGCCCACCCAGAGGTTCGCGGGACTGACGCTCGGCGGCGCCGAGGGCGCCACCACGGCCGCGTCCGTCGCGACCTGGCAGAGCGGCTATCCCATGCGGGTCAGCTACGCCTCCGGCGCGCCGGAGTTCGATCCGGATCGGTATGCGATCGCGCGCATGCTACGCGAAGGAGAGGGTGATCTGCTGGTGTGGATCGCCTCCTATTCGCCGGACCTTGCGCCGCCGGCGATCGATATCCCGATCATCGTGGTCGGCACGCCGGGCATGAAGCTGCCCAAATCGACCGCTGTGTTCATCCCTATCGGCACGCCGGGCGTCGATCACGCCGGACGGCTCATCCGGGTCGACAGCGTCGTGTCCCTGCCGCTGAAAAATCTCGGCCGCGCCGACCTTCCGCCAGCGGAGGACGTGCTCTCGGCGATCGAAGCCGCGCTTTAGGTCTGGAGTTTTTCATGCTGATCAAATTGACGGGCGGCAAGGTCTACGATCCCGCAAACAAGGTGTCCGGCGAGGTCCGCGACATCTATGTGGAGGACGGCAAGATCGTCGCGCCGCGGCCCGACGCCAAGCCCGATCAGACTTACGACGTCAAAGGCAAGGTGGTGATGGCCGGCGCCATCGATCCGCACACGCATATCGGCGGCGGCAAAATGACGATCGCCCGTATGCTCCTGCCTGAAGACCATCAGGGCGATTCGGTCGCCCGCACGGATGTGACGCGCGCAGGCTGCGGCCACGCGGTGCCCTCCACCCATCTCGCCGGCTACCGCTACGCCGAGATGGGCTACACCGCCTGCTTCGAGCCCGCGATGCTGCCGGCCAATGCCCGTCAGGCGCATATGGAACTCGGCGACACGCCCATGGTCGACAAAGGCGCCTTCGCCATGCTCGGCTCCGACGACTATTTCCTGCGCCAGCTTTCGGAGAAGCAGGATTTCGAGGCCATCAAGGACTATGTCGCCTGGACCATGCACGCCTCCCAGGCGATTGCCGTCAAGGTGGTCAATCCCGGCGGCATCAGCGCCTTCAAGTTCAATCAGCGCAAGCTCGATCTCGACGAGGAGCACGTCTACTACAAGGTGACGCCGCGGCAGATCGTGCTCAACCTGGCCCGCGCGCTGCAAGAGCTCGGCGTCACACATCCCTTACATATTCACGGCTGCAATCTCGGCGTGCCCGGCAATATCGAATCCACGCTCGATACGATCCGCGCCACCGAGGGCTTGCGCGTTCACATGACGCACACGCAGTTCCTGAGCTACGGCACGGAAGGGGATCGGAAGTTTTCTTCCGGCGCGGCCCGCCTTGCCGAGCTCGTCAACAAGAGCCCGAATATCTCGATCGATGTCGGCCAGGTCATGTTCGGTCAGACCTGCACCGCATCGGGCGATAGCATGCGCCAATACGCCATCGCCAAGAGCGCGCATCCGAAGAAGCCCGTCGTCATGGATATCGAATGCGACGCGGGCTGCGGCGTGGTGCCCATGCGCTATCGCGACAAGAGCTTCGTCAA
>CAZHCN010000044.1:0-14650 GCA_964530895.1 uncultured Methyloceanibacter sp.
CCGCCATAGAGCTGGCGCCCGGCGATGAACTCATCTCCCGGTTCGAGCAAAGTGTGGAACACGAGCGCCTGGGCCGCATGGCCCGAGGCGACGGCAAGCGCCGCCGTGCCACCCTCAAGCGCGGCAATCCGCTCCTCCAGCACCGCCTGGGTGGGATTCATGATGCGGGTGTAGATGTTGCCGAAGGTTTCGAGGTTGAACAGCGCCGCGGCGTGGTCCACGTCGTCGAAGACATAGGAGGTCGTCTGATAGATCGGCGTGATCCGCGCGCCGGTCGCCGGATCCGGCTGAGCGCCGGCGTGGATGGCAAGCGTGTTGAAGCCGGGCTTTCTCTCCTCGGACATCAGGACCTCCCAAGAATGTTCTCGTTGAGTGTTGGCAGACTATAGCAGAAGCGCGAAACGGGAATGGCGGCGTCGCTCCTAATCGCTGTTGTTGATGGTGATGATCTCGAAGCGTGAAGGGATACCGCCGCCAGGATCGCCGAAATCCTCGAACCAGATATTGAGACCGCCGTCACCCACCATCAGGCCCTGATAGTTCTTGAAGAAGTGCTCAGGGTCCTGCGCGAGGATGTTCTCCTTGAGAGCGGGGGTGATGATCTTGTCGTAGTGGCCGAGGAACCAATCCTTTGATTGGATGATGTGCTTCGTCTTCTTGCCGAAATAGCGCACGGGGAAATGCAGGTGCGAAACGAACCACGCTTTGTCGTTGCTGCGGATCGCCTCCTGCAGTGCGAGGATGAGAGTCGTCTCCGGATACGGCCCATCGTTCGGATTTGGGCCATCATTCTCTTCAGCGCCCGCGGACCAAGCGCCAAGGCCGATCAAGCCCAGTGCGATCAAGGCAGCCGCGAAGACGCCGGTTCTCATTCCGAAGCGTCCAGGACACGCTGCTGGGCGCCCGCGCCGAGGAGCGGCCGCTTGCTCGACAGCCGCCGCGAGTTGACGCCGGCCCACGAGATCTCACCCGAAAGACGGCCATATTCGATCTTGGGGCAGCGGTTCATCACCACCTTGAGCCCGGCCGCCTCGGCGAGGCTCGCCGCCTCGTCGTTGCGCACGCCGAGCTGCATCCACACCACTTTCGCGCCGATGCGGATGGCTTCGCGCGTGATTGCAAGCGCAGCGTCGGAGTTGCGGAAGATGTCGACGATCTCGACCGGCTCGGGGATGTCGCCGAGGCTGCCGTAGACAGGCTGATCGAGGATCGTCTTGCCCGCCTGGCCGGGATTGACCGGAATGACATGGAAACCCTTTGCCAGGAGATATTTCATGGCGAAATAGCTCGGCCGCGACGCATTGGGGCTCGCACCCACCATGGCGACGGTGCGGTGGCGCACGAGGATGTCGCGGATATAGGCGTCGTTATAGTCGTCGTGAGTCATGGGAAGAGGAAGTGGGGCGCTTCACGTCCGAGCACAAGTCAGCGCGGCCACTTGGGCTCCCGCTTCTCGAGGAAGGCGCCGATACCTTCTTCTGCTTCCGCGTCGAGCATGTTCTCCACCATGACATCGGCGGTGTAGCGGTAGGCGGCCTCGAGCGTCATGTCGAGCTGCTTGTAGAAGGCCTCCTTGCCGATCTTGAGCGTGCGGGAGGGCTTGCTCGCGATCTTGCGGCCGAACTCGACCGCCTCGTTGACGACGCGGTCGGCCTCCACCACGCGGTTTACGAGGCCGAGCCGCAAAGCGTCGCTCGCCTCGACCATCTCACCCAGCAAAAGCATTTCCATGGCGCCCTTGCGCGGCACGTTGCGGCTGAGCGCCACCATGGGCGTGGAGCAGAAGAGGCCGATATTGACGCCCGGCGTGGCGAAACGCGCATCGACGCTCGCCACGGCAAGATCGCAGCTCGCCACGAGCTGACAGCCGGCGGCCGTGGCAATTCCGTTCACGGCGGCGATGACCGGCTTCGGGCAATGGACGATGGCGAGCATCATATCGGCGCACGCACGCATGGTCTCCGTGTAGAAGGCGCGGCCTCGGTCGGCATCGTTGCGGTGCGCGGTCAGCTCTTTCAGGTCGTGGCCGGACGAGAAGGCGGGCCCGGCACCGGTCAGCACGACCGCGCGCACCGCATCGCTACGGCCGGCTTCAGTGATCGCCTCGTGCAGCGCCGCGATCAGCGCCAGCGAAAGGCTGTTTCGTGCCCCAGCCCGGTTGAGGGTGAGGACCCGCACAGGGCCTTGATCCGCATGGAGAAGGAGCGGCGCCTCTTGATTATCCTGGACAGCCATGGAGGTCATTGTGGGTCTGGTCCGAGAGCAGAGATCAGGCAACGGCTTACAGCAAAACGGCGAATAAGCGAGAGCATTCCTAGCACTGTGAGCAGGTAATATGATACCACATAGCTAAGAGACTGATTTATAGATGGAATCGCAATTCGCTTGACCATGCCGGGGCGAGCCGTTAGAAGCGCCGATCTTCAAAGACCTGACAGTGACGCAACCCATGAAAACCTTCTCCGCCACGCCCAAGGACATCGAGAAGTCCTGGATCCTCATCGATGCCAACGGCCTCGTGGTCGGCCGGCTTGCGGCACTCATCGCCACAAGGCTTCGCGGCAAGCACAAGCCCGGCTACACGCCCCACATGGACGACGGAGACAATATCGTCGTCATCAATGCGGGCAATATCGTCTTCACAGGCAATAAGCGCGCTGACAAGGAATATCACTGGCACACCGGCTATCCGGGCGGCATCAAGAGCCGTACGGCCGAGAAAATCCTCGAGAGCAAGCATCCGGAGCGCGTCTTGCAAAAGGCCGTGGAGCGCATGTTGCCGAAGGGCCCGCTCGCCAGGAAGCAGCTCAAGAACCTCAAAGTCTATGCGGGAGCCGAGCATCCCCACGCCGCACAGAACCCGGCGAAGCTCGACGTTGCCGCCCTTAACCCGAAGAACGCAAGGAGCGCTTAGGAGCCATGAGCGAGACGACGACGCTGGAAGATCTGGCTCAACTGAAGGGCGATGCGCCCGCGCCTGAGCGTGTCTACGAAAAGAAGGTCGATGCGCAAGGCCGCGCCTACGCGACCGGCAAGCGGAAGGACGCTGTCGCCCGCGTATGGGTGAAGCAGGGCCCCGGCAAGATCACCATCAACGGCAAGGACCACGCCGCTTACTTCGCGCGGCCCGTGCTGCAGATGATCCTGAAGCAGCCGCTCGTCACCGCCAATCGCGAGGGCCAGATCGACGTGGTGTGCACCGTCTCGGGCGGCGGACTCTCCGGCCAGGCCGGCGCCGTCCGTCACGGCATCTCCAAGGCGCTCACCCATTTCGAGCCGGAGCTCCGCAGCGCCCTGAAGAAGGCAGGCTTCCTCACGCGCGACGCCCGCACCGTGGAGCGCAAGAAGTACGGCAAGGCCAAGGCCCGACGAAGCTTCCAGTTCTCCAAGCGCTAGTCTTCACGCGCTACTGTCTGGATGTTGCGAATGGAGGGGCCGAAAGGCCGCTCCATCTTCCGCAACGCGTCGAATTCCGCTAAGTCCGCTTCGCAAGCGGGGCTTCTTCGTTAGGTTCGATCATGCTCAGCAATCCGCCTATCCGCGCCGCCGTGCTCGGCGCTTCCGGCTATACCGGCGCCGATCTCATTCGGCTTGCCGCGAGACATCCCAACATCGAGATCACGGCGCTCATTGCCAAGGGCCATGCCGGCCAGACGCTCGCGCAAGTCTTCCCCCATCTTGCGAGCCTCGATCTGCCGGCTCTGGTCACCTCCGACGAGGTCGATTGGAGCACGGTCGACGTGGCGTTCTGCGGGCTGCCCCACGGCACCGCCCATAGTGAGATCAAGAAGCTGCCTGAGCGTGTGAACGTCGTCGACATGTCCGCCGACTTCCGCTTGCGCGATCTGGTCGCCTATACCGAGTGGTATGGCGGTGCGCACGGCGCGCCGGAGCTTCTCAACGGCGCGGTGTACGGGCTTACCGAGCATTATCGCGATCAGATCAAGTCGGCGCGGCTCGTCGCCTGTCCAGGCTGCTATCCGACCGCCGTGCTGCTCGCGCTACTTCCGCTCGTCAAAGCGAAGCTCGTCGCGGCGGAAGACATCATCATCGATGCGAAGTCCGGCGTGTCCGGAGCAGGGCGTACGCTGAAGCAGAACATCCTGTTCTCGGAGGCAGGCGAAGGGCTCTCGCCCTATGGCATCGGCAACCACCGCCACGTGCCGGAGATCGAGCAGGAGTTGGGCGTTGCCGCCGGTGCGGACGTGAAGGTCAATTTCACGCCACATCTGGCCCCCATGGCGCGTGGAGAGCTATGCACCTCCTATGTGCGCCTTGCCGGCAAAGCGACCGCTTCCGACTTGCGGGAGGCCCTCACAGAGGCTTACGCCACGAGCCCCTTCGTGCGTGTGGTTGAGGAAGGTGTGATCCCGGCGACCCAACACGTGCGCGGCTCGAACTACTGCCATATCGGCGTGTTCGCCGACCGCATCCCAAAGCGCGCGATCGTCGTCTCGGCGATCGACAATCTGGTAAAGGGCTCCGCCGGCCAGGCGCTGCAGAACTTCAACCTGATGTACGGCCTCGACGAGACGACCGCGCTGGAACAGCTGCCGCTTTTCCCCTAGGAGACGTCTAGGTCCGCTCCCGCACGAAGGATCCGGGGGCATCCTCGATCGGCTTCAGCGGTCCGGAGGACGGGTCGCGGGCCGGAACCTTCTCCCCGGAACGCGCCGCAAGCCAGCTCGCCCAGTCGGGCCACCAGGAGCCGGGGGCCTCGGTCGCCTTCGCGATCCACTCTTCAAGGGTCGGGGCAGGGGCGCCGGTCCAGAACTGATATTTCTTCCTGGCCGGCGGGTTGACCACGCCCGCGATGTGACCCGATCCCGCCATGACATGGCGCACAGGGCCGCCGAACAGCTTCGAGCCGCGGAACACCGAGAGCGCAGGCGCGATGTGGTCCTCGCGCGTGAAAAGCTCGTAGATCGGGATCTTCACCTTGGAAAGATCGAGGTTCACCCCGCCGAGCTCCATCTCGCCCTTGCTCAAGCGGTTCTCGTGGTAGAACTCGCGCAGGTAGAAGGCGTGGTTGGCGGCCGGCAGCCGCGTGGAGTCCGCGTTCCAGAACAGAAGATCGAACGGGAAGGGCTTCTTGCCCAACAGATAGTTATTGACCACGTAGGGCCAGATCAGGTCGCGCGGCCGGAGCATGTTGAACACCGCCGCCATTCGCGAACCGTCCAGATAGCCTTGCTCCGCCATCATCTCTTCCAGCGACTTGAGCTGCGTATCGTCGATAAAGATCAGGAGGTCACCCGCCTCGCTGAAGTCGACCTGAGCGGTGAGGAAGCTTGCCGAAGCGACGCGGTCGTCTCCCTTGGCGGCCATGTAGGCGAGGGTAGAGGCGAGCAGCGTGCCGCCCACGCAATAGCCGAGAGCGTTGACGTGATGGAGGCCGAGCTGCCTGTTCACCGCCTCGATCGCCGCAAGAATGCCCTCGAACATGTAGTCCTCGAAGGTCTTTTGGGCGAGCGCGGCGTCCGGGTTGACCCACGAGATCATGAACACGGTGAAGCCTTGATCGACCGCGAATTTGACGAACGACTTCTCCGGCACGAGATCGAGGATGTAGTACTTGTTGATCCACGGCGGGGCGATAATCAGCGGCCGCTCATAGACCTCCTCCGTCGTCGGAGCATATTGGATGAGCTGGATGAGGTCGTTCTGGAACACGACCTTACCTGGCGTCACCGCAAGGTCGCGACCCACCTCGAAAGCGGTCAGGTCGGTCTGGCTGATGCGCAAGAGATCTTTCGACTGCTCGAGATCCTGGGCAAAGTGGTCCATGCCCTGCACGAGGTTTTCCGCATTGGTCGCAAGCGTGGCCCGCACCACCTCGGGATTGGTGAAGGGGTAGTTCGACGGCGATAGCGCGGCCAGCATCTGCTCCAGATAGAACAGCGCCTTCTTGCGCGTCTTCTCGTCGACCCCCTCGGTGTTGCGCGTCACGTCCTCGGCCCAGCGCGAGGTGATCAGATAAGCCTGCTTCCAGAAGTCGAAGAACTGGCTGCTCGACCAGTCGGGGTCCTTGAAGCGATTGTCGCCGGGCTCAGGCTCGACCACCGGCTCGACGTCCTCGCCGAGGAAACGACGGAAGGAGCGCCCCCAAAGATCCGCGTAGCTCTTGAACAGCTCGCCCTGCGCCGCGGCAAGTTTGCCAGGCTCCGACACCCAAACCCGCGCCACCTCGCCGAGGGACTTGGCGGCTTCACCGACCTCGGACGCCATGCTGTACGGGCCGTTTCCGTTGTTGCTGCGCTCGGCCAGCGTCGAGACGACCTTTGCCCCTTGATCGAAAAGGCGCACCATGTTCCGCGCCAGCTGATCGAACTGCGTCGTTTCGAAGCCGTTCCCCTCGGCGTCTTCGGCGCTCTTATTCCGCTCCTGCATGGAAATGTCCTTATTTTACCCCCGCTTGACCATGCTCCTGCCGGCTTGCAAAGGGATGAACCCCGGCGCAGCTTCCGCATGGCAGATCATTGTGCTATGCAATATACGCGTCAGGCGATGACAATCGCCAGGGGTAAAGTCCACAAGAGCCAACATCTTACCGATGGTTTTTCGATCAGCATGCTGCGTCATGGCGATGCTGCTGGCCCTCTTGCTGGCCGGCTGCGCCGACTCCATGCCTGACGGATCGCGCCTCAAGAGCTTGAAAGAGCTTGTCCGGGGCTATGATAACACGCTTACCAAGACCGAGAAGAAGGCGGTGATCTCGGAGCTCCAAAAAGACAAGCAGCGCCAGGAGGAGGAGCTCAGCCAGGCCGAGAAGGCTTCAAAAACCAATTAAATCAACGCTAACTGGCCTGGCCTAAGAGGTGAGCCGCTTGCCGGACGGGCCATTTCTGTGGTTCAACTGCAAATTCCCTCGAAAACGGGACCGATCGGGTGGGGACAACCGTCCGTGCACAACGACTTTCATAGAATTAAGCGGCTGCCGCCGTATGTCTTCGAGCAGGTCAACAAGCTCAAGGCCGGCGCGCGCGCGCGCGGTGAGGACATCATCGATTTCGGCATGGGCAATCCGGACATGCCGACGCCGGAACATATCATCGCCAAGCTCGTGGAGACGGTGCGCGACCCGCGCACTAACCGCTACTCCGCCTCCAAGGGCATTGGCGGCTTGCGGCGAGCACAGGCGGCCTATTACGCCCGGCGGTTCGGCGTGAAGCTCGATCCCGAGACGCAGGTCGTGGCGACCCTCGGCTCTAAGGAAGGCTTCGCCAACATGGCGCAAGCCATCACCGCGCCGGGCGACGTGATCCTCGTGCCGAACCCCACCTATCCGATACACGAGTTCGGCTTCATCATGTCGGGCGGCGTGATCCGACATCTCCCCGCGAGCACGGATTCGCAGTTCATGGTCTCCCTCGACAAGGCGGTGCGCCACTCGGTGCCCAAGCCCTCGGCGCTGGTCCTGAACTATCCGGCCAACCCAACCGCCGTTGTCGCCAATCGCGACTTCTATCGGGAGATCGTGGCCTTCGCGAAAAAGAACGATCTGATCGTGTTGTCCGATCTTGCCTACGCGGAGATCTATTTCGACGGTGAGCCGCCGCCCTCGATCCTCGAGATCCCGGGTGCGATGGACATCGCCGTCGAGTTTACGTCCATGTCGAAGACCTATTCGATGCCCGGCTGGCGCATCGGCTTCGCCGTCGGCAACGAGCGGCTGATCCAGGCGCTGACCCGCGTGAAGTCCTATCTGGACTACGGTGCCTTCACGCCGATCCAAGTCGCCGCCGCCGCCGCGTTGAACGGTCCACAGGATTGCATCGATGAGATCCGCGGCGTCTATCGCCGCCGCCGCGATACCCTGGTCGACGCGCTCACCCGCGCTGGCTGGCCGATCCCGTCGCCGCCCGCGACGATGTTCGCCTGGGCGCCGATCCCGGCGATGTTTGCCCATCTCGGCTCGCTCGAGTTCTCGAAGCTTGTCCTGGAGAAGGCTTCCGTCGCCGTGTCACCGGGCGTCGGCTTCGGCGAATACGGCGAGGGCTATGTCCGCATCGCCCTCGTGGAGAACGAGCAGCGCATCCGTCAGGCCGCGCGCAACATCCGAAAATTCCTCACCGAGTCAGCAAATTCGCTGCATAACGTCATTCCCATTGCCTCCAAGGCGAACCGGACGTTCTGATTTCTCCGATGACGGATGGCTTGAAGCTTGGACTGGCCGGTATCGGCACTGTCGGCGGCGGCTTGTTGCGGCTCCTTGAGGCGCGCGCCAAGTCGCTCTCCGCGCGCGCCGGCAGACCGATCGAGGTCGTGGCTGTCTCGGCACGGAACAAGCGCAAGAAGCGCAACCAAGATGTCTCGAGGTTCCGTTTCGTCCAGGACCCTGTAGCGCTCGCCACCGATCCTGGCATCGACGTCTTCGTCGAACTGATCGGCGGCGAGGAAGGCGTCGCCAAGGACGCGGTGGAGGCAGCGCTGCGCGCCGGCAAGCACGTGGTCACGGCCAATAAGGCGCTGCTCGCCCATCACGGCGCGAACCTCGCGGCTTTGGCCGAGAAGCACGGCGTGACGCTCAATTTCGAGGGGGCGGTTGCCGGGGGCATCCCCGTGGTCAAGGTTATCCGCGAGGGGCTGCAGGGAAACGACATCTCCCGCGTCTACGGCATCCTCAATGGCACCTGTAATTACATCCTCACGCAGATGGAGCGGGAAGGGCGGAGCTTTGCCGACGTACTGAAAGAGGCTCAAAGCCAAGGCTATGCCGAGGCCGACCCCACCTTCGACATCGGCGGCTTCGACACCGCGCACAAGCTTAGCTTGCTCACGAGCCTCGCCTTCGGCACGCGTACCAATTTCGATGCGGTCTATGTCGAGGGCATCGAGACCATCACGCCGGCGGATATCGAGGCCGCCGATGACCTCGGCTACCGCATCAAGCTGCTCGGCGTGTCGCTGCGCACCGATAGCGGCATCGAGCAGCGCGTGCACCCGACCATGGTGCCGAAAGACACGGCCATTGCCGAGGTGGACGGCGTGTCGAACTGTGTCGCCATCGACGGCGATTTCGTCGGCGACGTCATGCTGATCGGACCCGGTGCCGGCAGCGGGCCGACCGCGTCTGCGGTGATGAGCGATCTCATCGACATCGCTCGTGGCCATATCCTGCCGCCCTTCGGCATCAAGGCGAAGAATCTGAAGCCGTACAAGAAGGCGCAGATGCGTGCGCACGAAGGCGGCTATTACATCCGGCTGTCCGTCTATGATCGGACCGGCGCGTTCGCGGCCATCGCCCACCGCATGGCCGAGCAAAACATCTCGATCGAAAGCATCGTCCAGCGCCGGCCGCCCACCGAGCTTGTCGGGCACGGGAACCGACCGAGCGGGCCCGCCGCCGTCGTCATGGTGACCCACCAGACCACGGAAGCTGCCGTCCGCAAGGCCTTGGCCGCCATCGAGCGCGACGGACATGTGGACGTGAAGCCGCAGATGATCCGCATCGAAAAACTGTGATAGGGAATGTGTAACACAGTCGACGCGAGGTGAACTCGCGCGGGTGAGCTAGGGAGGATTGGGACGTGTCTGAGGCATCGGCCAAGACCGAGCTCGACCGCGCGCTTGCGCTCGACATCGTTCGCGTTACCGAAGCGACCGCCGTTGCTGCCGCCCGCTGGCGCGGCCGGGGCGACGAGGCGGCCGCCGACGAAGCCGCCATGGACGCCATGTACCGCGAGTTGGCGCGGCTGCCGGTCGAGGGCGTGGTCGTCGTCGGCGAGGGCGACCAGAACGAAAGCCCGCTTCTCTATATCGGTGAGACGGTCGGAGCAGGCTCGAGCGACGACGTCGAGGTCGATATCGCAGTCGATCCGGTGGACGGGATCAATCTCTGCGCCAAGGCCCTTCCCAACGCCCTTACCGCTCTAGCCATCGCCAAGCGCGGCAGCCTCTTGCGAATGCCCAGCGTCTACATGGACAAAATCGCCATAGGCCCGGGCTTCGTAGACGGTCTTGTCGATCTCGACGCGACGCCTACGGCCAATATCAAGGCTCTTGCCGATGCCAAGGGCGTCCCCGTGAGCGAGATCACGGTGTGCATTTTGGACCGTCCGCGCCACGGCAAGATCGTCGAGGAGGTGCGCGCTTCGGGGGCCGCTCTGTGCCTCATCGACGATGGCGACATCGCCGGGGTGATTCATGTCACCAAGCCGCTCGAGACCGGCATCGACATGTATCTCGGCATTGGCGGGGCGCCCGAGGGCGTGCTGGGCGCCGCAGCGCTTGCCTGTATCGGCGGTCAGATCCAAGGGCGGCTATTCGCCCCCAACGAGCAACATCGCGCCCGCGCCCGCGCTGCAGGCATCGTCGATCTCGGGCGCAAATACACGCTGCACGACATGGTAACCGGCGATCTGAGCTTCGCCGCAACCGGCATCACCGACGGCTCCCTGTTGGAAGGCGTGCGCCTCACAAAGGAAGCGGTGTTCACCCACAGCGTGGTCATGCGTGCATCGACCCGCACCGTCCGCTGGATCCGGACAGAACACCCCGACATCGGCAAGTTCGACTGAGCGAGCAGGGAGAGCGAATCGGGTACACTTGACGTTTCAGTAAACGCGAGTCCCATGACAGCCGCTCTCAAATTCGACACCAACGACGCAGGTCCGGCGCTCCTCGGCGTGGAGCGCTCTGTGCGCGGCCGCCGCTGGGTCGAGCGCCTCGCCCCAGGGCGAGCCCTGGCCGCAACCGCCATCGCTCAAGCTCACGGCCTGCCCGATCTGCTCGGCCGAGTGCTTGCCGCGCGCGGCGCCGACCTGCAAACGGTGGAACGGTATCTCGATCCTTCGCTTAAGACCCTGCTGCCCGATCCCAGCCGCCTGCAGGACATGGCGCGCGCCGCCGAGCGGTTTGCGGACGCGATCCAGAAAGGCGAAGCGGTCGCCGTATTCGGCGATTACGATGTGGACGGCGGCGCCTCTGCCGCCCTGATCGAGCGCTTCCTGCGCGCCCATGGTCAGCCTTGCGCGACCTACATCCCGGACCGCCTCACCGAGGGCTACGGCCCGACCGAAGCGGCACTCACGGCTCTCGCAGAGGAGGGCGCCCGCCTCATCCTTACCGTCGACTGCGGCACGACCTCGCATGTGGCCATCGCCGCCGCAAACGGGGCTGGCGCAGACGTCATCGTCATCGACCATCACCAGGCGGACGAGACTTTGCCGCCGGCCTTCGCCGTCATCAACCCGAACCGGCAGGACGACCTCTCAGGCCAAGGGCACCTCGCCGCGGCCGGCGTCGTGTTCCTGTTTCTCGTGGCGACCATCGGCGTGCTCCGACGCGAAGGAGTCTATCGGGACAAGCCCGAACCGGATCTCCTCGGCCTACTCGACCTCGTGGCGCTCGCCACCGTTTGCGACGTGGTACCGCTGAGGGATTTGAACCGCGCCTTCGTAGCCAAGGGACTGAAAGTTCTGCGGCTCAGACACAATGCCGGCTTGCGCGCCCTCGCCGACACCGCGCGCCTCGACGAGGCGCCGTCGACCTACAGCCTCGGCTTCATCCTCGGACCGCGGATCAATGCCGGAGGGAGGGTGGGCGCATCTGCGCTCGGCGCCCAGCTTCTCGCGACCGACGACGAGGTCGAGGCGCGATCCATCGCGGCCAAGCTCGAAGCGCTGAACGCCGAGCGCAAGATGATCGAGGACCGCATGCTGGAGGAGGCCTTCTCCCACGCCGAAGCGTCGCTCGAAGCCTCGCCCGATCCGTCGTTTCTCCTTCTCGGCGCAGAAGGCTGGCACAGAGGGCTGATCGGCCTGATCGCTGGGCGCGTCACCGATCGCTTCCATCTGCCGTCCTTCGTCATGGCCTTCGAGCCGGACGGCACCGCGACCGGTTCAGCGCGCTCATTGCCATCGGTCGATCTCGGCGCCGTGGTGCGGGCCGCGGTGCAGGAGGGCCTCTTCATCAAAGGCGGTGGCCATGCCATGGCGGCTGGTTTCACCCTCGACCGGACGAAGCTCGATGCAGCGCGGGCTTTTCTACAGCGCCGATTGGCGGGGCCGGTCGCAGACGCCGTCGCCTCCCGCCAGCTCGCCATCGACGGCGCGCTGTCGGCCCGTGGCGCGACGCTGGAGCTGATCGATCTGCTCGACCGCGCCGGACCTTACGGGCACGGGCATCCGAAGCCGCGTTTCGTGTTTCCGGCCCATCGCGTGACCCGTGTCCGCAGCGTCGGGCAAGCGCATCTCCGTTGTACGCTCCTCGCCGCGGACGGCGCGCGGATCGAGGCCTGTGCCTTCAGGGTCGCGGGCACGCCTCTGGCAGATCTCCTCGCGGCGCGCGAGGGCATGCCTCTCCATTTGGCTGGGCACCTCCGCCGGTCGGTCTGGCAGGGCCGGGAGAGCGTGGAACTGACGATCGAGGATGTGGCCGACCCGTGCGGCGAGGCGTCTTGACGGGCGTTCTTGCGAGCCGTCGCAAGGCCTTCTATATGACGGTGCTCAAGCGGTACGCCCCCTTCGTCTAATGGTTAGGACGCCAGGTTTTCAACCTGGAAACAGGGGTTCAATTCCCCTAGGGGGTGCCAACGCGGCGAGGATCCGACGCCCTCGCGTCTACCACTTTCCAGTATTCGGCATCGACGCCCACGGCTCCGCCTTCGGCTTTGGTCCGCCCTTCTGCAAGAACTCGATCGAAATGTTGTCGGGGGAGCGGATGAAGGCCATGTAGCCGTCCCGCGGCGGCCGGTTGATGGTCACGCCGTTCTTCATCAGCCTGTCGCAGGTCGCGTAGATATCCTCCACCTCATAGGCCAAATGTCCGAAATTGCGGCCTTCGCCATAGGCTTCCGGGTCCCAGTTGTAGGTGAGCTCGACCTGGGCGTCCTCGTCTCCGGGCGCGGCAAGATAGACCAAGGTGTAGCGGCCTTGCTCGTTCTCCAATCGTCGAACCTCTTTCAGCCCGAGCTTATTGCAGTAGAAGTCGAGCGATTGGTCGAGGTCGGAAACGCGCACCATGGTGTGCAGGTACTTCATCGGGGTTCGTCTCCTCGCGTGGTTTCCTCGAAGGTGGCCGGACCCTAAAGCGGAGCGTCCTCTCGTGGCAAGTGTGACGGGCCGCTCTCAGGCGGCTCCCAAAATGCAGAATCGTTTGCGATTGTTGCATAACGCCCACAGCAATGCAGCCCGACCGCAGAGAACGAAAATTCGCTCGGTGCCATAAACATTTGCATGGTCGCCATCAAGATTCGGGAACGACTGTCGCCACGCGGGGCCATGCGCGAGATTCGTCAGAGTTTCGTTGGTCAATCAGGTGCTTGCGTCATTCTTTGCGCAAGCATGACGAACTTGGCGTCGGATTGTGGAGAAGAGATTTCGGTGGGGAAAATTCCTCTAGCCACCCTAAAGGGCGGTGCTATGTTCGCAAGAGAGTATTCCAGCCGATTCGTTTGTGAGGCGCGTCGTATCGGCTGATGGAAGTGAAGCGGGGGGAATGCGGCATGGGGGCGAAAGAACCGCCACATCTAGAAGAACATACCCAGCGCGACGAGGAAGCCACAGTTGATGTGTTCGAGGTTTCAGGTTCGATCAAGTGGTTCGATGCGTCAAAGGGTTATGGATTTATTGTACCGGACGAAGACCTTCCCGACGTTCTCCTGCACGTGACATGCCTTCGGCGCGACGGTCATCAGACCGCCTACGAGGGCTCGCGTGTGGTATGCGAAGTGCTGCGCCGTCCCAAGGGCTTGCAAGCCTTCCGCATCCTCGAGATGGACGACACTACCGCGATCCATCCCTCGCAGCTCCCGCAGCGGACCCATGTGGTGGTGATCCCGGAGAGCGACTGGGAGCGGGCGATGGTGAAGTGGTTCAACCGCCTTCGCGGATTCGGCTTTCTGACGCGCGGCCCCTCCACCCTGGACATCTTCGTGCACATGGAGACGTTGCGGCGTTGCGGCTTCACGGAGCTGAGGCCCGGGCAGTCCTTGCTCGTGCGCTACGGCCGTGGTCCGAAGGGGCTGATGGCCGCGGAGCTCAAGCCCGACGGCGGCAACGGACCCGCCTCCCACTGACACGGCACTTACCTCTCGGCCGCATCGCCGCCACCTGGCTCATGGCACTCGCGTTTCTCCTCCCGTCTGCCGGGGTCATGGCCGCCGGCAAGGGTACCGTCGTCTTCGAGACCGACAGCGGCCCGCACAGCTATACCGTTGAGCTAGCGACGACGAACCAAGAGCGGGCACTCGGCCTGATGTTCCGCCGCAAGCTGCCCGAGACGCGTGGCATGCTGTTCCTCTACGACCCGCCGCAGCCCATCGCCATGTGGATGAAGAACACCTACATCCCCCTCGACATGGTTTTCATCTCTCCACAGGGAACGGTCCACCGCATCGAGGCCAATACCGAGCCATTCTCCACCGACGTCATCACCTCGGAGGGCGACGTGGTCGGCGTGCTCGAGCTGAATGCCGGGGAAGCCGCAAAGATCGACCTCAAACCTGGGGACCGGGTGATCTACCCCGGCCTCGGCACAAAACCCTAGAGCGATGACACGGGTTTAACCCCTTGGGGCTAGCCTGTTGCAGCCAGGACAATTATGTATGTCGTGGCTGTTCCGGGTCTGCCTCATTTGCCCGGGCTGATGGCCTTGCGATGGATTCGGGGCATAGCGCAGTCTGGTAGCGCACCTGCTTTGGGAGCAG
>CAZHCN010000045.1:0-14604 GCA_964530895.1 uncultured Methyloceanibacter sp.
TTCAGCTTACCCACCGCAGTGTCCGCCGCGAACACGAGGCGCTCGAGCTGTCCTTTGGTGAGATAGACCTCTAGAGGCTCCTGTGGCGTATCAAATTCCAACACGACATGGTCGGGATCGTCCCCGACGAGAAAGCGGAAGTCCGTCGTCTTCATCGCTTTGGGTTGCCGTGCCGCCGGTTCGACTGTCATGACATGCACCTGTTGTATTACGCGTTTGGTTGCTCCAGGCCGCACGTAGCGGCGCGCATGAAGGGCCAACGCCGTCTTGCGCCGCAGGTTCCGGCCTGCGGCATCGCGGCGGTCGTGCCCCTTCTTGGTCCGTTCCCTGCAAACCTACCGCTAAAGCCCCTCAGGCTTTCCGTCCGGATAAACCGGCTGCGGCTGCGATGAGAGCGCGTCGTCCGCGGTCGGCGCAATCGACCCCGTGCTGTCGTCCATACTCGAGTCACCCTCGGGAACGACCGGTTGCGGCTGGTTCGGCGACGGCGGCTCGCCCTTGGACGGCTCGTTCGGCGCGTCCTCGGAGACGGTCGGCGCGACCACGATGGTCTCGCTCTCTTCTTCCATCATCGCGGGCTCTTCCGTTTCCATCGCGCCCGATTCACCCTCGGGAACGACCGGCTGCGGCTGGTTCGGCGATGGCGGCTCCCCCTGGGACGGCTCGTTCGGCGCATCCTCGGAGACGGTCGGCGGGACCACGATGGTCTCGCTCTCCTCTTCCATCACCGCGGGCTCTTCGGCGGCCGGCGCTTCGGCGGTGGGCGCTTCCGTCTCCATCCCACCTTCGGACGCACCGGGCTCACCCTCGGGATAGACCGGCTGCGGCTGCGATGCGGATGGCGGTTCGCCCTGTGACGGCTCGTTCGGCGCATCCTCGGAGACGGTGGGCTGGACCACGATGGTCTCGCTCTCTTCCTCCATCACCGGCACTTCGGCTGACGGTTCTTCGGCGGTGGGCGCTTCCGTCTCCATCCCACCTTCGGACGCACCGGGCTCACCCTCGGGATAGACCGGCTGCGGCTGCGATGCGGATGGCGGTTCGCCCTGTGACGGCTCGTTCGGCGCATCCTCGGAGACGGTGGGCTGGACCACGATGGTCTCGCTCTCTTCCTCCATCACCGGCACTTCGGCTGACGGTTCTTCGGCCGCTGGTTCTTCCGCCGGCGGCTGCTCGGCCGAAGGCTGCTCCGTGGCGGGCTGCTCGGCAGGTTCCTTCTTGGACTCTTCGGGCTTTTCGCAAGCCGCGAAGAGGCATGCCGCAAACAAGGCCGCAACGATTGCCAAATATCTCATGGTCGCCCCCGATCCTAAGCAAAGAGATTCCCGCCCCCGTGAGACGAACTTAACGCGAATGAGGCCATTTTACTATGGCGCACGCACGCGGAGCAGGAGAAGCAGGCCCCCGACCAGAAAGGCGAGGGCGGCCGAGATGCCGAGGCGCTGGCTGTCGGTCGCGGCGGTCACGGCGCCGATGGCAAGCGGTGCGGCAAACGCGGTGATCTTGCCCGAGAAGGCGTAGAAGCCGAAGAATTCTGTGGTCTTGCCGGGCGGGCAGAGCCGCGCCAAAAGCGTGCGGCTCGACGCCTGGATCGGGCCCGACGCCACACCGATGAGAATGGCGAAGGCGAGATAGATCTGCTCGCCGGTGGAGCTGAAAGTTCCGCCTCCGGCGATTTTCGGCACGACGGGGACAAAGAACAGGATTTCGTCAGAGTCGATGGAGAGCACGCCCACGGAGGCGACGATGAAGAGGCAGAGTGCCGCCACGATCACCGGTTTCGAGCCGGCGCGGTCGTCGAGGAAACCGCCGAGCGCCGCTCCAATCGTGCCGGCGAGGGTGAGCACGATGCCGAACAGCCCGAGCTGGGTTGCGCCCCAGCCGAACACGCTTGCGGCATAGATGCCACCGAAGGCGAATACGGCGCCAAGCCCGTCGGCATAGAGCATGCGCGCGAACAGGAAGAGCGCGATGGTCCCGTGATCGCGCACGAGATCCTTCACCGAGCGGATGAGCTGGCCGAGGCCCGCCCGTATGACGCTGCCACGCGTGCGCTTCTCCGGGTGATCCGGCGTGAAGAGAAAGAGCGGCAGGACGAACACGAGATACCAGAGGGCCGAAAACGGGCCGACGAGCCTGTCCCCTTCTCTGCTCACGGCGTCGAGCGGCAGAAGCGGCGGCAGGCCGAGCAATGTCTTGCCGGTATGGGGATCGGCAACCAGAAGTCCCGCGACAAGCACGAGGCTCACCAGACCGCCGACATAACCGGTCGCCCAGCCGATGCCCGACAAGGTGCCAAGCCGCTTGCCGGAGACGAGGCCCGGCATCATCGCGTTGGTGAACACGGTGGCGAGCTCGGCGCCGATGGTGGCGATGCCGAAGGCGATGAGCACTACCGGCACGAGCCACAGCTCGTGGGGAATTGCGAACCACAAACCGCTCATGCCCGCGACGAGCAGCACGGAGAACCCGGCGATCCAAGGTTTCCGACGCAGGCCGGCATCGGCAATGGCACCAAGCACCGGCGCGAGCGCGGCCGCGATCAGCTGCGCGCCGCCGGTGGCATAGGCCCACAGCGTCTGACCATGGGCCGGGTCGGCGATGAATCCATTCACGAAATAGGGCGCGAACAGGAAGGTGACGACGAGCGTGTAGAACGGCTGGGACGCCCAGTCGAACAGCACCCAGCCGATCAGGCCGCTTGTGCTCGTGCGGTCTTTCGCTCTAGGCGGGCTCAACGACATCGAGCACGATCAGATGGTTGGGCAACTCGTCGCGGTCGCCGACTCCGGGCGGGAAATGCTCGGCGAGGATTGCGCCGCAGGTCTCGATCGCGGCAACGAAGCCTTCGACATGCGCGCCTCTGCCGATATTCATGGTCAGCGCCGCGATCAGCGCGTCCCACACTTCCGGCGTCACCTTGCGGTAGATGCCGTCGTCGGCGATGACCTCGGCGTAGCGCTCGGCGATCGAGACGTAGATGAGCACGCCGGTACGCCCAAGGGTGGTGTGCAGGTTCTGCACCATGAACTGCTCGATGGCGCGCTGGTGCGCGCGGGCGCGCTTGATCGATCCGGGGGTGATGGCGATGCGCAGGGGCTCCCACTGGGAGAGGATCGCGGCCACGGCAAACACGATCATCTGCGCCAGGTAGATGTACTCGACCGGCCATTTGCTGAAATAGATGAAAGGCAGCGGCACGGCGAGGGCGATGAGCGCGGCGCACATCAGCGCGAAGGTCCGGTAACCGGCGGACGCGCGCGCCACCACCACCACGATCTCGCCGCTCGTGTGCTCCTCGGCGCGGGTGATGGCGTCGGAGATCAAGGCATGTTCTTCTGGGGTGAAGGGTCGCATCGCGCGCAGCGCTCCTACCAGCTGCCCGAGGAGCCGCCGCCGCCGAAACTGCCGCCGCCGCCGGAGAAGCCGCCGCCACCGCTGCTCCAACCGCCGCCTCCACCGCTACTCCAGCCACTGCCGCTCGACCCGCTGCTCCACCCCGACCCCCGACGCCGCCCGGTGCTGTCGGCAAGACGGGCGCTGCGCTGCATGTTCCAAATCACCCAGGCGATGATGAGGATCCAAACAAGGATGAACACCCAGTCGACCGCGTTGTTGTCGGCATCGGGGCGCGCCTTGGCGCGCTCTTCGACCTCCGCCGCGTCACCGGTGAGCACGCTCGTGATGTCGCGCACTCCGTCCTTGATGCCGCCGGCAAAGTCGCCGGCGCGGAAGCGCGGCAGGATCGCGTTCTCGATGATGATCTTGGTAAGCGCGTCGGTGAGGATCGGCTCGAGCCCGTAGCCCACCTCAATGCGCACCTTGCGCTCGTTCGGGGCGACGATGAGGAGCACGCCATTATTGAGCTTGGCGGTACCGATGCCCCAATGACGGCCAAGCTGATAGCCGAAGTCCTCGATGGGGTAGCCTTGCAAGGACGGAAGCGTCACCACGACCAACTGGTCCGAACTCTTGTCCTCGAGCGCTTTCAACTCCGCCGTCAGCGCCGCCTCGTCCTCGGGGCTCAACAGATTGGCGTCATCCACGACGCGGCCGGTGAGCGGGGGGAAATTCGGCGCGGCAACCGCCGGCAGGCACGCGAGGCCAACCACCACGAAGGCGGCCGCCAAGCAATTGCGCAAGGACATGGAGGCCATAGGGCCCTCGGTTTGACCACGCCGCCGGCGCTAGAACTTCACATCCGGAACCTTGGTCGTCTCCTCCGAGACGGTGAAGTTCTGCATGGGCTCGGCGTCCGGATAGAGCAGCGCCCGCCACCAGCGGCCGGGGATGGTCCGCAGCTCCGTGTTGTAATCCTTCACCGCCGCAATGTAGTCGCGCCGCGCAATGGCGATGCGGTTCTCGGTCCCCTCGAGCTGCGACTGAAGCGCCAAGAAGTTCTGGTTCGATTTGAGCTCGGGATAGCGCTCGACGACGACGAGCAGACGGCCCAGCGCGCCGGTGAGGTTGCCCTGCGCATTCTGGAATTTGTCGAAGGCGTCTTTATTGGTGAGGATGTCCGGGGGGATCTGCACTTGCGTCGCCTTGGCGCGCGCCTCGATCACCTCGGTGAGCACCTTGCTCTCCTGCGCGGCGAAGCCCTTCACGGTTTCGACGAGATTGGGGATCAAGTCGGCGCGGCGCTGATACTGGTTCAGCACCTCGCTCCACGAGGCCTTGGCCCGCTCATCGAGAGTTGGGATCGTGTTGATGCCGCAGCCAGCAAGGGCCAGCCCAACAAGCAGGAGGCAGATTGCCCGGGATACCCCACCCGGCCGGACGCGCGTCAATGCCAGCATGACTTCCTCCCTTGGAGCTCGAACCTCGAGCCTCGAACCGCACTTCGTGTATTGAGCGCGCGCCACGGTGGCAAGCGCTTTCCTCGGACCAGGCTGACTCAGCTTTCTGCTTGGCGGGGCTGGTTTTCCGGCGTCCGCGCCATGGTCGCGAGGGCCCCTTTCAAGTCCGGAACGTAAAGGGTCTGCGACGGGAAGGCGAATTCGATGCCCTCATCCTCGAAGGCGCGGAAGATCGCGAAATTGATGGCCTGCTGCTTGTCCATGTAGATCGTGTAGTCGGCGTCGAGCACCCAGTACACAATCTCGAACTCGAGCGCCGAGTTGCCGAAGCTGCGAAAATGCGCGCGCTCGAAGCGGACTTCCTCTTGCTTTTCGATGATCCCGGTCACCATGGACGGAATGCGCTCGAGCTTATCCGCTGGCGTGTCGTACGTGACCCCCAGCACCAGCACGACGCGGCGCTCCTTCATGCGCTTGAAGTTATGAACCCGCGTCTTGACGAGATCGCTGTTCGAAACAGCGATCTGCTCGCCGGACAGGGCGCGGATGCGCGTGGTCTTGATGCCGATTTTCTCCACCGTGCCCATCTGGTCGCCGAATACGATGAAGTCGCCCACCTCGAAGGGGCGGTCGAGTACGATGGCGAGCGAGGAAAAGAGGTCGCCAAGCACGCTCTGGGCGGCCAGGGCAACGGCGATGCCGCCGACGCCGAGACCGGCAATGAGCGCTGTGATGTCAAAGCCTAGGTTCTGGAAGATGAGGAGGAGTGCAATCGACCATACGGCCACGCGCACGATGAACTGGATCAGCGAAAGCGCATTGCGCATCGCCGAGCGCCCCTTGCCCCTGACGGGCGCAAGCCGCCAAGCGAGCACGGCGCCGGCGACGCAGTCGGCCCAGATGGCGAGCTGAACAAACAGGGCAACGATGAAGACCGACGTGACCAGCCGGTGAACCTGGTCCGGTAAGGTGAGCAGCGTCGTGCCGGCATAGATGGCGACGATGATGAGGAAGAGCGTCCAGGTCCTCGCCACGACTTCGCGGAGAACCGCCGGCCAGTGCATCTCCTCGCCAGGGTCTGGTGCCGGAAGACGTCGGATCATGCCGAACCGCACCAGGAGGGCGACAATCAGGACACCCACGCTGAGGGCGGCCGCGATGGCCCACTGGGTGAGGCCGTTGCCGTAGACATCGCTTTCCAGCAGTGCCGTCAGGCTATCGATGATATCCATGCCGTCTTCCTCTGCTCGTCCAGGCCTAACCTAGAGGCTCATGCCGGCTTGGCCACCCCCAAGGGACAGATCCAAGGGCGCCCCGATTCGGTTCGACCTCGGTGGCGAGCACTGCCTAGGGATTGCGCAAAGTTGGCTTGGGCGGTGTTGCGAGAATGGAACAACAGCAAAGATTCTTTGAAGACATTCGCTCTCGCGAGCACACGCCGGGTCCTGATTCGCGGATCAACCAGCCCAACTAAGCTTCGGCAGCTACGAGATTTTTTCTATGACCGCCATTCGTCGACCTCGATCTCACAGTTTTGGCCGGCGTTAGGCAAACTGAAGGCTTTGCTGGTCAAATTTGGGGGCCTCTTTTAGTGTGATTCGCGAGTCTGTTGGGGGACTCACGGAGGCTCGCTATGGGACCGGTTTCCGACGGGGAGCGAGTGTGTTGCGTATGCGTATGACAGGGGATGAGGCGACCGACGTCGCCAAGAGGACTCTTTCACTCCTTTCGCTCTGCTTTGGCGCCGTGGCCCTCACGGCGGTCGTCGCGGCTGCGCCGGCAGAGGCGAGGAAGTCCAAGAGCGCCGCGGTCGAGGATGCGATCCCCGACGCCGATGCCGACCAGCCGATGACGCTGATCGTTTCCCTCAGGAAGCAAAGAGTCGATGTCTACCGGGGCATGACGCTCATCACGAGCTCGCAAGTCTCTACCGGCAAGCCCGGCCATGCGACCAAGGCCGGCGTGTTCACGATCCTCGAGAAGCAGAGGTACCACTATTCGAACATGTATGGCGGCGCGCCGATGCCCTGGATGAACCGGATTACCTGGTCCGGCACCGCGCTCCATGCGGGCGTGGTCCCAGGCTATCCGGCCTCCCACGGCTGTATCCGCCTGCCCTACTCCTTCGCCCCCAGGCTCTTCAAGATCACGACCGTGGGCGCCCACGTGATCGTGGCCCATGACAGGGTCACACCCACTCTGGTCGATCATCCCGTCCTATTTCAGCCGCTTCCCCCGCCTTTGCCGCCCACTTTGGTGAAGCAGGAGGCGCCGCCGCAAAAGCCCACGCTCCGCCCGTCGAGCAATGACAGCGCGCCCGCTTTCGGCTCTCACCTTCCCGTGGTGCTGGCCAAGGCGGAGACCGTCGGTCCCGATTCCCCGCAGGTTGCTGACGCCGAGGCCCCGGCCCCGGTTACCGTCCATGCGACCCTTGAGACCCCGGCTCCGCTCAATCGTCCCGTCTCTATGGCGATCCTCGAGGACACGCGGGTCCATGCCATCGATCCCAATGCTGCCCCGCTCGGCGTGGGCAGAGTCCATGCCGTTGCGGCGAAGGCTGCGGGCCAAGCCGCGACCGAGCCGGCCAAAGATCAGGACCGCCTTGCTGCACCGGCCGAAAAGCCGGAGGCCCCATCAAGCCCCGTCATCTCGGCTTCGGCGGCATCCTCGGAACAGTCCTCCACGCCTGTTCCCGCTAACACCGCGATCGCCATGAAGGTGCCCGAGCCCCAGGTCGTCGAGCCGCAGGCCGGCCCAATCTTCTCCGTCTCCGCGACGGCCGTGGCGCAGCCCGTGCCGGCAGTCGTTTCCGGCGTCATCACCATGACCTCGCCCGACGGGCATCCGCCCTTGCCGCCTACCAAGCCTTCGGTCATCGTCGCCAAGCTCGTGGCAGGCGCCGCAGCAGCGGCGGTCGAGGCCGCAGAGCCGCGGTCCAACGAGCCGTTGCGCATCCTCGTGACCCGGTCCACGAAGCGCGATCATCTGCGCGACGCGCAATTCGTATTGTCGTCCTTGGGCTATCTCGAGCCCCAGGACTTCGACGGTACGTTCGGCCGCCAGACGATCGACGCGATCAAGGCCTTTCAAAAGGCCAATGACATGCCCGAGACCGGCGCCTTCACCGACGACGTAGAGGCGAAGATCTACGAAGTCGCGGGCAAAGATGCGCCGCCTGACGGTCATCTGTTCGTACGGCAGAAGTTCGCCAGCGTCTTCGACGCGCCGGTCACCTTCCGGAACCCGGATGAGCCGCTCGGCACGCAGGTCTTTACCGTGATGAACTTCGCCCCTGGCGATACCAAGGCGCAGTGGATGGCCGTCGGTCTCCGCGACGGTGACGATCCCAAGGCGGTGCTCGACCGCATCGTGATCCCCGATGACATCCGCCAGAAGATCTCCGAGCGGTTGACGCCCGGTTCGTCGCTGATCGTTGCCGACACCGCCATCAACTCGGCAACGCTGCCGAAAGGTGCGGACTTCCTGGTTTGGGATACGAGCAAGTCAGCGAAGGTTCAGCGGGTGAGCGACTCGGGTGGCGACGTCGCGCCCCAGCCGCGCAAGCGGCGCCGGGTGTACTCGCGGCCGGAGCGCCCCACCTACCAGCGCCGCTTCCAGGGCTGGCCGTTCTAGAGCCAGGGCCGAGCGCGCGGAAACACGCCTAAGCTTCTTCTGTTTTGAAGGAAATTGGAGCGGGCGATGGGATTCGAACCCACGACCCCAACCTTGGCAAGGTTGTGCTCTACCCCTGAGCTACACCCGCACTCCAACCCACCAGCGGACCTTGTTTTTCAGGTGTCGGGGTGGTCATTTGCCTTGTAGTGGATCGCCTCGGCGCTGTCTACAGACGCCTCGCGTTCCCTAATTGGAACCCTGACCGGGCTCGATCAAGGGGCCCGCATTAGCCGAAGCACGCACCGAAAGCAATGCAATCCGATCGTGCCAGGCTGTTCGCGCGGCTCGAAGAGCTCGGCATCGCCGCGACCACAATCGAGCACGCGCCTGTCTTCACCGTCGAAGAGTCACAGGACTTGCGCGGCACGATCCCCGGCGCACACACCAAGAACCTATTCCTCAAGGACAAGGACGGCCGCATGGTTCTCGTGGTGGCCAAGGAGGACACCAAAGTCGACTTCAAGGCGCTCGCGAAGCGGCTCGGCTTCGGCCGGTTCAGCTTCGGCAAGCCGGACCTCCTCATGGACGTGCTTGGCATCGAGCCCGGCTCGGTTACCGCCTTTGCACTGATCAACGACACATCGCGCGGACTCTCCGCCGTGGTGATCGACGAGGCTCTGATGGCCTTCGCGGAGGTCAACTGTCACCCCCTGGTCAACAGTGCAACGACGCGGATCGCCATGAAGGACCTTATCCGTTTCATGGAGGCGTGCGGCCATGTTCCGAGGGTCCTGCCGCTCGGTTGACGCCTCCCCTTGACACGGTAAGCGCAGGTTGCCAAACGGCCTCGTCCGGCCCATCTTCTAGGGCAAGCGGCAGCCGAAACGGGACCTTTCTTGGCCCTGAAGGCCATCCCGGATAGTGAGCATGAGCGTAGATACCCCGATCTTCAATGAGGGTGGCGCGGGAAACGCCGCCGACCTCATCAAGAACACCACCACACAGGACTTCATGCGCGACGTCATCGACGCCTCGCGCGAGGTGCCGGTGCTGGTCGACTTCTGGGCGCCGTGGTGCGGCCCGTGCCGGCAGCTCACGCCGATCCTGGAGAAGGCTGTGCGCGCGGCCAAAGGTGCGGTCCGCCTAGTGAAGCTCAATATCGACGAGCACCCGGAGATCCCGGGTCAGATGGGCGTGCAATCGATCCCGGCCGTGTTCGCCTTCCAAGACGGCAGGCCTGTGGACGGCTTCATGGGTGCTCTGCCGGAATCGCGGGTCAACGAGTTCATCGCCCGGCTGACCGCCGAGACAGCCGATAGCGGCGGCGACATCGAGGCGGCGGAGACGGCACTCGCGTCTGGCGACGTGAACACAGCCGCGCAGGCATTCGGTGAAATCCTGCAAAACGACGCGGAGAATGCCCAAGCCGCAGCCGGGCTCGCAAAGTGCTACATCAAGACCGGCGACCTTACCCGCGCCGAGCAGACCTTGGCGCTCGTGCCGCCGGCCAAGGCCGAGAGTGCGCCGGTGGCCAGCGCCCGCGCGGCGCTCGAACTTGCCCGCAAGTCGGACCAGGCGGGCGACGTGGAGAGCTTACGCGCCAAGGTCGCGGCGGACCCCAGCGATCCGCAGACGCGGTTCGATCTCGCGCTCGCGCTGAACGCCAAAGGCGACCGCGAGGGTGCGCTCAACGAGCTTCTGACACTCGTTGCCAAGCATCGCGCGTGGAATGACGATGCGGCGCGGAAGCAACTCGTGCAGTTGTTCGACGCTTGGGGACCGACCGACCCGGCGACCACCAGCGGGCGTCAAAGGCTTTCGTCGTTGCTCTTTGCGTAACGCCAAGGAGGTGGGGGTGTCCGAGCGCTATAGCAGTGCCGCCGAGTTGCCGGGCATGCTCCCGGTGTTCCCCTTGCGTGGCGCCATCCTCCTACCGCGGGCCTCACTGACGCTAAATGTGTTCGAGCCACGCTATCTCGCGCTCGTTGATCACGCGCTCGGCAACGACCGCCTGATGGGCGTGGTGCAGCCCGGCCCCGACACGGGCAACACCGAATCTCCTGAAGGCAAGGGCTTCCCGTTGCGCCGCGTGGGCTGTGCAGGACGGATCACCGCATTCAACGAAGGCGACGACGGGCGCGTGGTCATTTCGCTTGCCGGCATCGCCCGTTTCCGGCTTGGCGCGGAGGTCTCGTCGGACATGCCCTTCCGCATGTTCGAGGTGGATTTCTCGGCTTACCCGACCGATTTCATCAACGGCCACGGCGAGGACGAGGTCGACCGCGCGCAGCTGATCGCCACGCTGCGCTGCTATCTCGAAGCCAACAATCTCAGCGCCGATTGGGACCGCATCAACAGCGCGACCACGGAGCGGCTGGTGAACACGCTGGCGATTCTCAGTCCCTACGGTGCGGAGGAGAAACAGGCGTTGCTGGAGGCAAAGGATCTGCGCGCGCGGGCCGAGGCGCTCGTGGCCCTTGCCGAGATGGAGCTCGCCGCTCGCGACGACGGTTCGGGGACATCGATCCAATGACGAACGACGACACCGAGACAGGCGGCGCGGGGCGTAATGAACGGCGCGTCGATCCGAAGTTGCTTGAGATTCTGGTCTGCCCGCTGACAAAGACCTCGCTCGACTACGATGCCGAGCGACAAGAGCTGATCAGCCGCGCCGCTGGACTCGCGTTTCCAATTCGCGACGGCATCCCCATCATGCTGCCCGAAGAGGCGCGTAAGCTCGACGAAAGTTGATCGCTGTCTCATAGCGCTTCGCCCTCATCGGACGCGCTGCATACCCGCCATCCGCCGTACATCCTCAGGCGTCCGTCCCGCTTCGCGATAGCTCCGGATCGCGCACGCGTCGTTGCGCTTGGCGAGCCGGTTGCCCATCTCGTCGCGAATGAGCGTGTGATGATGCCAGACCGGCACCGGCAGATCGAGCAGCGCCTGCAAGAGCCGGTGGATCGGCGTCGCCTCCAAGAGGTCCTCGCCACGGATGACATGGGTTACGCCCTGCGCCGCGTCGTCCACCACCACCGACATGTGATAGGCCGCCACACCGATATCCTTGCGCGCCAGGACAACGTCGCCGATCCGCCGCCGCATGACCTCCGGATCCAGTTCATACGTTCCCGCATGGACGGGCCCCGTCTCGCGCCAGGTCAGCGCCTGATCGCCTAAGAGCGCCAGCGCCCGGTCGAGGTCGAGCCGGATCGCATCGCCGGGCCCGCACTCCGCCATGCTGCGGCCACGGCAGGTGCCGGGATACACCACGCCGTCGGAAGAGAAAGACGTTGCCCCCTCCTGCGGCGCAATGAGCGCGGTGCGGATGTCGGTCCGCGTGCAGCGGCAGGGATACGTGACGCCCAAGCGGCCAAGCCGCTCTAGCGCACTTTCGTAGACGGCGAGCCGTTCCGATTGCCGCCAGACCGGCTCGGGCCATGTAACGCCCAGCCAGGCCAGATCCTCGAAAATCGCCGCCTCGTACTCGGGCCGCGCTCGTGTCCGGTCGGTGTCCTCGATCCGCAGGAGGAATCTCCCGCCCGCCGACTGCGCAGCCTCCCAAGCGGTCAGGGCGGAAAAGGCATGGCCAAGATGAAGGAGTCCCGTCGGCGACGGGGCGAAGCGGGTGACGAAGCTCACAGGCATCCTACGGTCGGGCACACGCGGCTACAGGGCCTCCCCCTTTAAGAGGCGCGGCACGTCACCGGTGGCACCGGCCGCCTCGCGCACGAGGAAGCGCTTCAGCCCGGGCGCGCGGTCGACGAGGCCAAGCCCAAGGTCGCGAACGGCCCGCAACGGCACGCTGTCGTTGGAGAAGAGGCGGTTCAGACCATCCATCACCGTGGCGGAGAAGGCGCTGTCGAAACGCCGCCAGCGTTGATAGCGCTCGAGCGTGGTCGCTGCCCCGATCTCGAGCCCCAAGCGAAGCGCCTCGACGATCGTCTCGGTGAGTGCGGCCACATCGCGCAAGCCGATGTTGAGCCCTTGGCCCGCGAGCGGATGCACGGCGTGGGCCGCATCGCCGATCAGCGCAAGTCGGTCACCGACGAACGAACGCGCCATCTGATACTCCAAGGGAAACGACTGGCGCGGGCCTTCAAGCGCGATCGCCCCAAGGCGATGACCGAAGCGGCGCGTGAGCGCGGCCGCAAAAGCCTCTTCGCTTCCGGCCATCAGCTCTTGCCCCCTCGCCTTCTCCTCGGTCCACACGATAGACGACCGGTTGCCCGTGAGCGGCAGGACGGCGAACGGACCGGCGGGCAGAAAGTGCTGCACCGCCTTGCCGTAATGCGGGCGCTCATGGGCGACGGTGGCGACGATGCCGAGTTGCGGATAGGACCAACCGCTGCATTTGATGCCGGCCAGTTCCCTGAGCCGCGAGCGCTTGCCGTCCGCGGCGACAAGCAGCGGCGCTTCAAGCGTCGCGCCGCTCGCAAGCTTGGCCCGCACGCCAAAGGCATCGGTCGCGTAGCTCTCGACAGCGTCCGGCGCGAAAAGCGCGATCGCCGTCTCCTTGGCGATCGCCGCATCGATGGCGTGAAGAACGTCGCCGGCCTCGACCAGATAGGCGCGCGGGGCGTCCGTCTTCATCTCCTCATCGAAGCCGAGAAAGTGCGGACGCAGGCTTGCGTTCAGGGGGCTGTCCGTAATCTCGATGGAGCAGATGGATTGCGCCTTGTCGGCGAGCGAAGGCCACAATCCGATCGCCTCAAGCAGGTTCTTGCTCGCCGCCGACAAGGCGAGACCGCGCGCATCGGGGGAGCGGTGCGCGCCGGCCGCCCGCGGAGCGGCGTCGACCTGGGCGACCCGGAAGCCCTCGGGCGCCAGCTTGGCGAGCGCGAGCGCCAACGTGCCGCCGGCGAAGCCGCCACCGGCCACGACCACATCATATCGGGCGGGATCCTTGCCGCCGGTCTTGGCTTTCAGCGCCGCTGCCATGCCTCCCGTATAGGCGAGGCCGGGCCCACGCGCCACTTGCGCGCATCGGTAACGTTCCGCAAGACCTGCGAACCTGCTAAACGGCCCACTGACCCGATAATCTCGAGAAAAGGCCACCCATGAGCCGCGCCCTCGACACCCTCCTGTCGATCCTCGATCTCGAGCCGCTCGAGCAGAACCTCTATCGCGGCTTGAGCCCACAAGTGGGCTGGCAGCGGGTGTTCGGCGGTCAGGTCATCGGTCAGGCGCTGGTTGCGGCCAACCGGACGGTGGAGGGCCGGATGGCCCATTCGCTCCATGCCTATTTTTTGCGCGCCGGCGATCCAGCCGTCCCTATCATCTACGAAGTGGACCGAATCCGAGACGGCGGCAGCTTCTCGACCCGCCGGGTGATGGCCATCCAGCACGGGCATGCGATCTTTTCCATGGCCGCCTCCTTTCACAAGGAGGAGGTGGGGCTCCAGCACCAGATCAAGATGCCGGACGTACCGCCGCCGGAAGATCTGCCCAGCGAAGCTGAGCTCAAAGAGCGGCTCATCGACCGCGTGCCCGAGCCGGTCAGAGCCTATTGGCAACACGAACGGCCCATCGAGATCAGGCCCGTGGACCTTTCCCGCTACTTCTCGCCGGAAAACCGCGCCCCAAGCCAACTCGTGTGGATCAAGGCCACTGGAGAGCTCGCCGACGACCTCGCACTTCACCAATGCGTGCTGGCCTATGCCTCAGACTTCACCCTGCTCGACACGGCGTTGATCGCCCACGGGCGCTTCGTCTTCGACCCCAACCTGATGCTGGCGAGCCTCGATCACGCCATCTGGTTTCATCAGCCGTTCAGGGCCGACGATTGGCTGCTTTACGCCCAGGATAGCCCGAGTTCCGGGGCGGGGCGGGCGTTTTGCCGCGGCACGCTTTTCGCGCGCGACGGCAGGCTGGTGGCTTCCACGGCCCAAGAAGGCCTCGTCCGCGAGCGGAAGCCCAAATAACCGCCTAAATAGCGTGCAGTCGGCACTTTCTGCATAATTTTTGTGCCGACTGCTGCCGGTCAGGACGCCGCCTGCCCAATCCTGAATCGTAAAAGAATCGCTAAGACCAATGACTTGCTGGCCCTGCCACAGAGTTGGCACGCAGCTTGACTCTGCTTTCGGGTTCGCACGGCTGGAACTGAGAGGCAACGACCATCCAGCTGTCAAAATCATGGAGGGCTTAAACAGATGAAGCTGGTGATGGCAATCATCAAGCCATTCAAGCT
>CAZHCN010000046.1:0-14378 GCA_964530895.1 uncultured Methyloceanibacter sp.
AGCCGATATCGACCTCCATGGACGGCTCGGTGAACGGGAAGTGGCTCGCGCGGAAGCGCATCTTCACTTCCGGCACCTCGAAGAACGCCTTACAGAACTCCTCGAGGACCCATTTGAGATGCCCGAGATGGGTCTCCTCGTCGATAACGAGCCCCTCCACTTGGTGGAACATCGGCGTGTGGGTCTGATCGGAGTCGCAGCGATAGACGCGGCCGGGCGCGATGACGCGCAAAGGTGGCTTCTCCGCAAGCATGGTGCGGATCTGCACCGGGCTCGTATGGGTGCGAAGCACCGGTCGCGTGCCGTCCGGCCCTTCCGCGAAATAGAACGTATCGTGGTCCTGCCGCGCGGGGTGCTCCGGCGGAATATTGAGCGCGGTGAAGTTGTTGAAGTCGGTCTCGATGTCTGGCCCTTCGGCGATCCTGAAGCCCATGTCCGCGAAGATCTCGGTGATCTCGTCGGTGACCTGGCTCACAGGATGAATGCGCCCTTCGGCGATCGGGCCTTCGCGCACCGGCAACGTGATATCGGCGCGCTCATGCGCCAGACGCGCGGCGGTCTCCTTGCTGGCCAGGTCTTCCCGCTTGGCCTCCAGCGCCTCGGCGACGGCGGCCTTCACCGCATTGACCGCCTGGCCGTAGTCGCGGCGCTCCTCGGGCGGCATGGCGCCGAGCCGGGCCATTAGCTCCGAGACGCGGCCCTTCTTGCCGAGCGCACCGACGCGCACCTCTTCGAGCGCGCCGAGATCGGACGCGCGCGCGACTGCCTCAAGCAACTCGGCTTTGAGGCTGTCGAGCTCTGGCGCGCTCATGGACTAGGCCCCCTTGGCCTTGCGGCCGGGCTTACGCCCGCGCGGCAGCTGAGGCAGCCTCGACCAGGCCCTGGAAGGTTTGCGGCTCGTGCACGGCGATATCGGCCAGCACCTTGCGGTCGAGATCGATCCCGGCCTTCTTCAAGCCGTCGATCAGCCGTCCGTAGGTCATGCCGTTGGCGCGCGCGGCGGCATTGATGCGCTGGATCCACAGAGCGCGGAACGTGCGCTTCTTCACCTTGCGGTCGCGATAGGCGTACTGGCCAGCCTTCTCGACGGCCTGGCGGGCGACGCGGATGGTGTTCTTGCGGCGGCCGTAATACCCCTTCGCCTTGGTCAGCACCTTGCGGTGCTTGGCATGGGCTGTAACGCCGCGTTTCACACGGGACATTTGCAGTGCTCCTTAAGCTTTGAAGGTCTCGCCCCTTAGGCCCTAGTTGGCATAGGGGAGGAAGTTCTTCTTCACGGTCTTGGCGTCTTCGTCCGACAGGACCATCATGCCACGGGTGTTCCGGATGAACTTCGTGGTCCGTTTGATCATGCCGTGACGCTTGCCGGACGGGGCGCATTTCACCCTGCCGGTGGCCGTGACCTTGAATCGCTTCTTGGCACCGCTCTTCGTCTTGAGCTTGGGCATTTGGCTTCCTTAACTTTCAGGCCGAGGCTGGCGCGAGGGCCCGCCCGGCGTTCTTGAACTTGATGCTGGAAAGCATGCGAGCCGCCACGGCATGCCCTGCCGGGCGGCTCCTTGAAGGGCGCGTTATAGGGGGATTTCGCCCTCAATGGCAAGCGTCTAGGCCTAGCGCGGCGCCAGCACCATCACCATCTGGCGTCCTTCGAGCCGCGGCTCCGATTCCACCTTGGCGATCTCCGAGGTGTCCTGCTTGACCTTGTCGAGCAGTTGCACGCCGAGCTCCTGGTGGGCCATCTCGCGTCCCCGGAACCGGAGCGTGACCTTGACCTTGTCGCCCTCCTCGAAGAAGCGGTTCATGGAGCGCATCTTCACGTCGTAGTCGTGCGTGTCGATGTTCGGCCGCATCTTGATCTCCTTGATCTCGACGGTGCGCTGCTTCTTGCGCGCCTCGGCGGCCTTCTTCTGCGCCTGGTATTTGTATTTGCCGTAATCCAGGATCTTGCAGACGGGCGGCTCGGAGTTCGGTGCAATCTCGACGAGATCGAGGCCGGCCTCCGCAGCGCGCGCAAGTGCGTCGCCGATGTCGACGACACCGACGTTCTCGCCTGTCGCGTCAATGAGCTGGATTTGTGGGGTGTCGATATCCTCGTTGATACGAGGGCCCCCCCGGTCGGGGGCAAGCTTCATGGGCCGTCTTACGATGTCACATTCTCCTCTTTTGGACTGGCGCCCTCGCCGCGGCGAGGCGCGGGGCGCAGGCTTAAACCAACGTTGAGCCTGAAAGTTCTACAGGAAGGGAAACGGACCTGACAAGCCGCACCGTCAGGCCGACGGAGCCTATACGTCGGTGGCAGGCGCCGGCGCAAGCTCCTCAAGCCGACAGAAATTGACGGCCAAGGCTACATAGAGCGCGGCAAGTCCAGTTACCGCCATCAGCCAGCTTTGCCACATACCCCACGAGAACGCGGCAATTGTTACAAACGCCGTGAATTCCGCAACCGCAAAGGCCTGTGTAGGCTCCGGCAGACGCCTCACGGAGAGGATCACCGTCGATCCCGCGGCCATGAGGAGAATGGCTCCGATGGCGCCAAGCTCGTACCAGGTTTGTAAGAACTCGTTGTGCGCGTGGGGCCCGGCGCGCCAAGCGTAGACATAGCCTTTGGGCTTGATCTGCTCCAAGCGTGCCTCCGGATCGAGATCCATCTTGCGGGTGGAGGTGAGGCCGATACCGAGAATCGGCGCTTTTGGAATCTGCTCCGCCGTATAGGCCCACAAGATGACGCGCGCTCTGGCCGAGATCGGGAGCCACTCGGCTTGATGGAGATTCGCCTTGAACGCCGCCAACGCCAGGGGAATAACCAGCACGAAGGCGAGGCACCAGCCGGCCCAAAGAACGCGGCGCATGGTTGTGGGCCAAGGCAGGGCGAGCGCGAACACAATCGCGCTGAACACGAGGCCCACCTTTGAGCCCTCGTGCTCCGACAGGAAAATTGCGGCCGTGGCTGCCACGCTGAGGCCGGCAATGGCGACGACGCGCCAGCGTGTGTCCTTGAATGAAACCAAGCAGAGCAGCGCGGACCAGAACATCAGAAGCATCACGGCCACGTTGCGGTTGAGTTCAAAGGCCTTGATCCTGACGACTTGGCCGTGATGAAGGACCAGATCCTTCACGCCGTCCGGCCGGGTGAAGGGCAGGACGTTGTAGAGCAGCCGCGTGAGGAGGGCATCGGTTGCGATTTGAAAGAGCACGAAGGCGGTGCCAATCGCGAGCCCGATCAGGAAGGAATTGACCGCGATACGCATTTGGTCCCGCTCCCAAGCACCGAGCGCGCGACAGGACGCATAGGTCAGCACCACCACGCCCGCGAACCAGGCGGCTTTGCCGACGGCTCGACCCGGGTCCAAAGACCAGGTCGCGTTGAGGAAGAGATAGGCGGTGACCAAGGCGAACAACGCGAGGCCGAGGTCGAACCGGAAAAGCTCTTTGAACCTCTGGCCGTGATTGAGCGCGATCAGCACGATCCCCGCCGCCAGGATTATGAGCGCAACGACGGTCGTCAGCGGCGCGAGCAGCGTGATGAAAGGTGCGAGAAAGAACAGGGTGCGGATGATCGCTGGTTCACGCCGGAGAGCGGACTTGACCATGGACGACAAGGATTTGTCTGGAAGACTGGCCAAGCGCCAGCGTGATTGCCTGAAGGGTCAGGTAAATAACACTTCGGGCTTGCGCGAGAAAGCGATTCTCACGCGGGCGTGGCCCCGTCGCCACGCAGCACCGGGACCGGTGCGGGGTCGAGGCTGCCCCACCGCCGATGCACGCGCCGGAGAATCTGATTCACGAAGCGGCTGGCCTCGTCGCTGATGAAGCTCGAGGAGCGTGCGTTCAACGCAAGTGGGCGCACCGAGCTCGTGTCGTGCCGCGCGTCGCGCCATGTCTCCCAAAGTCGCTGATCGATTGCATTTTCCGTCTGGATGTCGGCGATCATGCGGGGCGAAAGCCGGTCCATGGTGACGGGTCTCCATCCGGCGCCTTGCACGAGTTCGGCGAGCGTATTGCGCGGCGTTGCGGTGGCGGAAATACCAAGCCTGTTGCTGAGGCCGGCAACGAAGTCATCGCAAAGCCGATAGTCGCCGACGAACCAAAAGGTCGCGAGAAAGGCGTTGGCGATTTCATACTTCTCGGCGTCGGACAGGCTGGCGATCCGTGCCCAACTCAGCTCGAGGAAGTACTTCAGGATGTAGTGGGTGATGAAGTTCCGCTGGGTCGCGCCGTAAGCCACGTCGAGGCTGTAGGGCTGCAGCCCCTTCGAGATGTACCGCGCCATCCGGTAGTTGTAGTAGGACACGAAGTGGCTGGCCGGATCCCGCAACAGGATGCTGCGCTTGATCCGCCGGCCGGCAAACAGCTGATCGAGCGAGATTCCGAGATAATGTCCGCCTACGACCTGCGCCTGGTTGGGGTTGGGCAAGTCCGTGCGGTCGTACCGGGTGATGAACCGGCCGAGCCCCCGTCTCTTCCGCGTCCGATGATATGCCGACTGGGGCAGGGCGAGTGCGAGGTGGAGGTCGATCGTGCGGCCAGCGCATTTCGGCACGTGGTAGACGAAATGGACTGGCGAGCCAGCCTCATCTGCCGCCCTGGATCGAGCCGAACTGTGTGACATTACCCCCACTGACATGTCTGACAGACTGCCACCCACATGCTTAACAACGCCTTTCGATCTTTGGTTCCAATTCGGGCGTCCTTGGGTTCGAAATAGGGCTCTTGTTGGTGACAAATGGCCGCGCCGCACGGAACGCCGAGCGGGTGGGAGCGCCCTGGATTGAGCGTCTTGCGCTAGCGCAACCGCGCCGCGAGGTCCGAGCCGAGCAGTTCGTCGTAGACCGCCAGCGTCGCCCGCTGCATCTTTTCGAGCGCGAATTGGGCGGTAACGTGATCGCGCGCGCGCGCACCAAGCGCGGCGCGCTCGGCCGGGGATAGAGCCAGAGCCACGCCGATCGCGTTGGCGAGGGCTGTGCAATCGGCCGCCGGCACCACCCAGCCCGTGAACTCCGCCGTGCTGCCAGCTGGGATCACATTCTCGGGAGCTGCCCCAATGTCGGTAACGATCACCGGGCAGCCCATGGCTTGCGATTCGATGCTGGTTCGGCCGAACGTCTCCGCGCCGGTTGAAGCAACGAGCGCCACATGAGCCAATGCGAGCGCCGCCGGCATATCATCGCAGTGGTCGACGAGCCGCACGCAGTCTCCAAGCCCGGCGGCCTCGATGCGGTTTTGGAGATCCTGCCGGTAGGCCTCGCGCCCCTGGGCGTCGCCCGCGAGAATGAACACCGCCTCGCCGAGCCCGTGCGCGGCGCGCAGGCGTTGGGCCGCCTCGATGACGTAAGGCTGTCCTTTCCAACTCGTCAGACGGGCGGCGTGCAGGACGACCGGCTGACCTGTCTCGAGGCCCCATGCGCCGCGAAGCCTGTCGAGGCGATCCTGCGCGACGGCATCGGGCGCAAAGCGTGAGAGGTCGATGCCGCGATAGATCACCCGCATGCGCGCCATCGGCACGTGGTGCCGCGCCGCGATGAGTGCGGCCGTATAACGCGAATTGGCGATGACCCGGTCGCCCCGCGCCATGACGCCGCTATAGAACGTCTTGAGGGGCACGCGGCTGCTATAGGCGCCGTGATAGGTCGTGACGAAGGGACGCTTCGTCCAGCGCGCGGCGAGGAACGCGCTCCACGCCGGGGCGCGGCTTCGCGCATGAATCAGCGAGATATTGCGGTCCTCGATGAGTTTCGCGAGCCGTCGCGCATTGGCAAGCATGGTGACCGGGTTCTTGCTCGCCATGGGAAGCGTGACGATCGCGCCGCCGGCGTCCGTCACGGCGGTTGCCAGGCGCCCCCCTTCAGTGGCAACCAGGGCACGCGCCCCGGCGCGGGTGAGCGCTTCGGTGATCTCGACGGTCGCTTGCTCGCTGCCCCCGGTCTCGAGTCGCGGCACGGCCTGCAATATGGTCACGTCTTCCGTCACGGGCGTGGCTTTTGGGGAAAAACCCTGTTGGCGCTACGGCGAATGCGAATGGACCAGCAAGAACCACACTTCATCGAGGTTGGCCAAGGGCCGAAACGGCGCCGCATCGCCTATCGCTTCGAGAATCGTGGTGGCGAGAAGGGCGTGGTCCTGCTCTGGCTGTGCGGCTTCCTCTCCGACATGACAGGCACCAAGGTGGTGGCGCTGGGCGATTGGGCGCGCGCGCAAGGCCATGCCATGCTCTGTTTCGACTATTCCGGACACGGGATGTCGGACGGGACACTATTCGAAGCTTCGATTGGCGATTGGCTCGAAGAGGCCACCGCTGTCTTCGATCTGATCGGCGCGCGGCCAGTCATCCTCGTCGGCTCGTCTATGGGCGGCTGGATCGCGCTTCTTTTGGCGCGCGCTCTGGTGCAACGCGGTGACAGGCAGCTTGCCGGGCTTGTCCTTATCGCGCCTGCCTGGGACATGACCGAGAAGCTGATGTGGGAAGAGGCGTCGCCGGAGCAGCGTGCGACTATCGAGAGCGAGGGTGTCTTTTACGCGCCGTCGAACTACACCGACCCCTATCCCATCACCCGGCAGCTCATAGAGGAGGGCCGCAACCATCTCCTCGCCGGTGGTGTCGACGTCGGTGCCCCGGTCCGCATCATCCAAGGTATGCGCGATCCGGATGTGCCGTGGCGCCATGCACTGGAGCTTGTCGGTCTCATCGCGGGCCGTGACGTCGATCTGACGCTTGTCAAAGACGCCGAACATCGCATGTCGGAGCCGCACGATCTCCGCCGCCTGGAACGCGTTGTCGCCGCGCTGATCGAGACGGCTCAAGTCTCGCGCGGCAAGAGCGATTCCAGCCCTTCGCGGTAGGTGGGGTAGCGCAGAGTTACGCCGAGCTCGGACTTGATGAGAGCATTGCCGATGCGCCGGCTTCCTTCGTAGAAGCTTCGCGCCATGGGCGTGAGGTCGGCGTCCTCGAAGTCGATCTCTGGCGGCGGCTCGACGCCGATCATCTCGGCGGCGTAGGCCACGACAGCTCCCGGTGCGGCAGGCTCGTCGTCGGCCACGTTGTAGATGGCGCCGGCCCGCGGCTTCCGCATCGACGCTTCGAGCACAGAGGCGATGTCCGCCACATGGATGCGGCTGAACACCTGGCCGCCCTTGTTGATGCGCCGTGCGGTCCCGGCGCGAAGCTTGTCGAACACACTCCGTCCCGGACCATAGATGCCGGCGAGCCGGAAAACTTGGACGGGTACGCCGATCTCTTTCCCGAAGTCGAGCCAGGCCTGCTCGGCTTTCACCCGTGCTTCGGTACGCGCAGTATTGGGATTGGGCGGAGTGGTTTCGTCGACCCAGTGGCCCTGCTGGTCGCCATACACGCCAACGGTGGAGAGATAGCCGATCCACCGAAGTGAGCCGAGCTTGGCGACCTCCTCGTGATAGCGCGTAAGCACCGGGTCGCCGTCTGGCCCCGGCGGGATGGAGTGAAGGAGATGCGTCGTACCATCAAGCAGCTGCGGCAGCCCGGGCGTGTCTCTCGCGCCCGAGAAGCGGGTGACGTCGTAGCCGGACGCGCGGAGCTGCGCGATCTTGGCGTCGTCGCGCGCCGTGCCCGCGATCTCCCACCCTTCAGAACGCAAGCGACCCGCGAGTTCCTGCGCCGAGAAGCCGAGGCCGAACGCGAAAAGACGGCTCACGCGGCCGCCTCCAGCCATTCGCCCCGCACCACCGCGTCCGTCTCGCCGGCTGCGAACGAGGGCCGTAAGGCCCGCAGCCGCTCGGGCGCGAGACGCCCGAGCGCCCACACCGCCATGGCCCGCACGAGCGGCGACCCGTCGTCAAGGCGCGCTTCCACGAGCGGCACGAGGCTCGTGTCGCGCGAGTTCCCAGCGGCGATGAGCACATTGCGTAGGAAGCGGTCGCGGCCCGTACGCTTGATCGGCGTGCCGCGGAAGCGCGCGCGGAACGCCCCATCGTCGAGCGCGAGCAGTTCGGCAAGCGGAGGATCATCGCTTTCGCGGCGCACCGCGAACTTTATCTCGTGCGATGCTTGCGCGAACTTGTTCCACGGGCACACGGCGAGACAATCGTCGCAGCCGAAGATGCGGTTGCCCATCGCCGCCCGGTAGCGCGGCGCGATGTGCCCTTTGTGCTCGATGGTGAGGTAGGAGATGCAGGCCCGCGCATCGAGCTCATATGGTGCGGTGAACGCGCCCGTGGGACACACATCGAGACAGCGCCGGCACGCGCCGCAATGGTCGTCCTCGGGCACGTCCGGTTCGATCTCGGCGGTGGTGAAGATCGTGCCGAGGAACAGCCACGATCCGAAGTCGCGGGACACGAGATTGGTGTGCTTGCCCTGCCAGCCGAGGCCCGCCTTCGCCGCGAGCGGTTTCTCCATCACCGGCGCGGTGTCGACGAAGACCTTCACGTCGCCCCCGGCAATCGCCTGAACGCGCGCGGCGAGCGTCTTCAGCTTCGCCTTGATCACCTCGTGATAGTCGGCGCTTTGTGCGTAGACCGAGATGGCGCCGCGGGACGGTGTATTGAGAACGGCAAGCGGGTCGCCCTCGCGCCCATAGTTCAAGCCGAGGACGATCACGCTCCGCGCTTCCGGCCATAGCGCGCGGGGGGCCTTGCGCCGCACCGCCGTGTCGGCAAGCCAAGCCATGTCGCCATGGCGATCCTCGGCGAGAAATCGATCGAGCGCCTCGCCTGCGCCCTCCACCGCCTCCGCCACGGCGAAGCGCACGGCCTCGAAGCCAAGCCCCTTGGCCTCCTCAGCGATCTTCGATTTCAGTCCTTTCGCCATGCCCACCTATGTCGGGGCGTTCCTCTAGAAATCGAGGTCGGCATATGTCCCGGAAGGGGTGAAGCCTGGGACGCGGTCCTGCAAGAGCGCCCGAAAAGAAGGCCGCGATTTCACCAGCGCATACCAGTTCTTCGCCGGCTCGAACTCCTCCCACGGCACCTCGCCGAGATAGTCGAGCGCCGACAAATGCGCCGCCGCCGCGAGGTCGGCGAAACTCATGGCATCCCCCGCGAGCCAGCTCCGCGTCTCGGTGAGGTGTCCGATATAAGTCAAATGATAGCGCAGATTGTCGTGGCCGGCGCGCATCGCGTCCATGTTGGGAGAGGAACTCTGCGGGCCAAAGCGCCGGAACACCTTCTCCACCACCAGATAGTCGGTGACCTCGTCGTGAAACTTGCGGTGGAACCAGTCCACCAAGCGCCGGACCTCGGCGCGCGTCATGGCGTCGCCAGGAAACGGCTGAAAGCCGCGCATTTCGCGCTCATCCATAGTGTCGCCGAGATATTCGGAGATCGCGTAGGCGCCCGCGATCACCCCGCCCTCGTCAGGGATGAAGACGGGCAGCGTGCCCGCGGGGTTGAGCATCAGAAACTCCGGCCGCCATTCCCACGGCTTCTCCTCGGCGAGCTCGATCTCGACCCCACACTCGGCGAGCGCCAAGCGAATTGACCTAGAGAAGGCACATAAAGGATGGTGGAGAAGATTCGCCATCAATGGCTTCGGCGGCTATTCGGTCCGAAATGAATCGCGCAAGGGGCCAGAGCCCCGTATAGAACCTGCACGCGCACCGAACAAGCCGGGCGACGAGGGGCCATGACGATAGAACAGATTATCGTGATTGCCGTGGTGCAGGGAGTGACCGAATTCCTGCCCATTTCTTCCTCCGGCCATCTGATCCTCGTTCCTTACCTTATGCACTGGCCCGACCAAGGCCAGTTCGTCGACGTCATGGTGCATCTCGGCACCCTGCTCGCCATCCTCATCTATTTCTGGCGCGACGTCTGGCGCATCTTCCTTGGCGGGCTCGAATTGTTCAAAGGCAAGGTCACCGACGAGGGGCGCCTCGCCATCTACATCGTGCTGGCCACGATCCCCGCGATCGCTTTTGGGCTCTTCTTGAAGAAGTTTGGTTTCGCGGATCTCGAGCGCAACGTCGCCGTCGTCGCTTGGAACACGATTCTCTACGGCCTGCTCATGCTCGTCGCCGACACGGTGGGGCCGCAGGAGCGCACGATGGGCAACATGACGCTCAAGAGCGCGCTCATCATCGGCACGGCGCAGGCCTTGGCGCTCATCCCCGGCACGAGCCGCTCCGGCGTGACCATGACCGCCGCACGCTTCCTCGGCTTCACCCGGCCGGATTCGGCGCGTTTTTCCTTTCTGCTCGGCATCCCGGCCATCGCCGGAGCGGGCGTGCTCACCGTCGGTGAGGCCCTGGCCTCCGGCGATACCATCACCATGGACGCGATCTATTGCGCTGGCCTCACCTTCCTCGCCGGCCTCGCGGCCATCGCCTTCCTCATGGCGCTGCTCAGGCGCATCAGCTTCTTGCCCTTCGTGCTCTACCGCATGGTGCTGGGCGGCTTCCTGCTGGTCATGCTCTACACGTGAGGCGGATGCATCAGGGCTTGTAGACGGAGAACTGGCCGCGCGGCCGGAACTGCTCCAGATAATCGGGCACGACACTCGCCACTGCCACGGGCTCGATGCCAAGACCTTCCACGGTGCGGCTGGCCTTGATGGCAGCCTTGCTCACCACATTGTCGGTCTGAAGCAACCGGACCTGGTCGATGGTCAAGGGCGGCTTCGGCAGCCATTGCAGAAACGCCCCTTGGAGCTTGGCAAACCAGAACGGCACCGGCACCAGCGGGCGAGAGCGCATGGAGTAGGTTAGAACGCGCTCCATCACCTCGCGCATGGTCATGATCTGCGGGCCGCCGAGCTCGTAGGGGGCGCTATGGCTGGCCCGGCCCTCGAGCGCCGCCACGACGGCTTGCGCCACGTCGCCAACGAACACCGGCTGGAACTTGGTGCGACCGCCGCCGATGAGCGGCAGCACGGGCGAGAGGCGGGCGAGCGCCGCGAACCGGTTGAAGAACTCGTCCTCGGGGCCGAATACCACGGAAGGCCGGAAGATGACCGCCCCCGGATAGGTCTCGTTGACCGCCGCTTCCCCCGCCGCCTTGGTGCGGGCGTAGACGGAAGGCGCGTTCGCGTCGGCGCCGATTGCCGAGACGTGAATGAGGGCACGGGCGCCCGCCGTCTTGGCCGCCTCGGCCACATGGCGCGCGCCTTCGTCCTGAACGGTCTTGAAGGTCTGCTTCCCCGAGGGGAACAGGATGCCGACCAGATTGACCACCGCGTCGGCGTCCTCGGCCGCGGCCAGCAGGGAATCGGGAAAGCGCACATTGGCCTGCACCGGCACGATCTGCCCGACCCCGCCAAGGGGCCGGAGATGGCCGGCGAGCTCTGGGCGCCTGACCGCGACACGCATGCGCGCGCCCGTGCGCGCAATGGCGCGCACCACGTGCCGCCCGAGGAAGCCTGAGCCCCCATAGATGGTCACGAGCGCTCTGTTGTTGAGTGTAATGGCCACTTAGATGCCTCTTAACCTGGCTCCGCTATGGTGGAATTGCAGCATTACACGAGGCAAGCCAAACCTTGAAGGCGCTTCGGCAGCAATTGACAACGAGAAGCACCGATCGTACCTCAACGCACTCAAGCCCAGGTGGCGGAACTGGTAGACGCGCTAGCTTCAGGTGCTAGTGCCCGAAAGGGCGTGGAAGTTCGAGTCTTCTCCTGGGCACCAATCCTGCCTCGCTCCCGCGCGCCGTGGGGGTTTCGATGACGGCCAAGACCTGTGGGGATCCCTTGAGCCAGCCAGCGACCGTCGATCTCCACAAAGGCGATCTGCCCCCAGGCCGCTTCAACGCCAAAGCGATCGCCATCGATACCGAGACGCTGGGCCTCAATCCGCATCGCGACCGGCTCTGCCTCGTGCAACTCTCCCAGGGCGACGGCACCGCCGCGCTGGTCCAGGTCTCGAGCAGCCATGAGGCGCCCGAGCTGAAACGGCTCCTGACCGACGAGAGCATTCTCAAGATCTTCCATTTCGGCCGTTTCGACATCGCCGTGCTTAAACACTTTCTCGGGGTCATGCCCGGGCCGGTCTACTGCACCAAGATCGCCTCCAAGCTCGCCCGGACCTATACCGACAAGCACGGCCTCAAGGATCTCTGCCGCGAGCTGCTCGGGGTCGATCTGTCCAAGCAGCAGCAATCCTCGGATTGGGGTGCGGCCGAGCTGACCCAAGAACAGCTCAACTATGCCGCGAGCGATGTGCTATATCTGCACGCGCTGCGGGATCGGCTCGACGCCATGCTGAAGCGTGAAGGACGGGAGCATCTGGCGCGCGCCTGCTTCGAGTTCCTGCCGACGCGGGCCGAGCTTGACCTCGAAGGTTGGGCCGAGATCGATCTCTTCGCCCATTAGGCCTGCCGAAGGCCCTCGAAAACCAAGGCTTTCGGCCGCAATGTGATCAAAGTCCTGCGGCTAGGTAGGCTAGGGTGAAAGGGTTTTGGGGCCCCGCGAAACATTGGCTGAAACCATGGCACTCGAGGCGAATCTCGTTCCGACCGGGCAGCGCTACCGCGTTCGCACCCCCGAGGAGCGCGAGCGCGCCTTTCTGAGCGCGGGCAGGCATAGCCGCTTGGTGCGCATCCTCCGCCGCGCCCTGCCGGTCTTCGGCGTCGCCGTACTGGCGGCCTATTTCATCTCCACCCGGCTCAATGTCAGCGTCGGCGACGTCACGGCGAGCATCGACGGCATGCAGATCGCTGATGGCAATCTGCGGATGCTCAATCCGACGCTGAAAGGGGCCGACAAGAAGAACGGCAAATACGTGGTGAAAGCCGAGTATGCCGACCAGGACATCAAGAATCCGAAGATTGTGAAGCTCCACGCCGTCAAGGCAGATTTGTCGACCGCCTCGGGCGGCTGGTCGCGAATGGAAGCCGTGCGCGGCGTCTTCGATACGCAGGCCGAGCGCCTTTTGCTGAAAGAACACATTACCGTTGCCACGAGCGGCGGCGTCACAGGCGAGCTCAAGGACGCGAGCCTCGACATGAAGACCCAGACGCTGCGGTCGCATCGGCCGGTGTCCTTCGTGCTGTCGAACGGTACGGTCAAGGCCAATGCGTTGACCTTCCGGTCCCAGGAGAGCGAGCTCGTGTTTCGCGGCAATGTAGCCGTCCACCTGGACAAGCGGAAGGGCGACGGCAAGCCGCAACCTAAGGGAACGCCGCAGCCGGTAAAACAGCAAGGGCCGGCAGAGGTCGGCGACGCGCAAATGGTGAGTCCTCAATGAGCCCATGCCCGGCCATCCGTCTCATCCCTACCGCCCTGGGCGCAGCACTCCTGTTCGCACTCCTCTCGGCAGGCCCGCTCGGCGCTCAGACGATGACCAATTCGTTCGGCGGCCTGTCGAAGAACTCCAATGAGCCGATCGATATCGAGTCGGATCTCCTGACCGTGCACGACGCGAAGAAATACGCGACCTTCAGCGGCAACGTGAAAGCAGTGCAGGGCTCCACCACGCTGCGCGCAAAGGAGCTCGATGTGCATTATGTCGGCGGCACCGAGAAGCTCACGGGGCAGAACAGTGGAACCGCCACCCCAGCCGCCAGTCAAACGCCTGCACCAGCAGCGACGGGTGGGGCGGCCGCGCAAACCACGGGCACTGGTGCGCAGATCAGCAAGATCGAGGCGAGAGGCGAAGTCGTCATCACCAGCGAGGATGACCAAACCACGACGAGCGACTGGGCGCTCTACGATGTCCCGGCGCAACTGGTAACCGTCGGCGGCAATGTTGTGCTAACGCAAGGCCAGAATGTGCTAAAGGGTGATCGGCTTGTCATCGACCTGAAGACGGGCGAGAGCCGGTTCGAGAATACCGGAAACACCGCGGCCGGAGGCCGTATCCGTGCGCTGTTCATGCCGAAGCAGGAAGGCGCCGCCGGTGCCGCCAAGCCGGCCGGCGGCAAGCCCAAATCGCTCAAGCCTCTGGCTGCTGCGGAACCGGCTGCCGAGGAAAACGAGAAGCCGACTGCGGCCGTCCCCAAGGACGGCGCCGCCGCGCCGGCAAACGATGCGCCCGCGAAAGACGCCGAACCCTGGCAACTCGTACCAGAATTCAGGTGAGACGCCCCAAGGGCTTTATTCGATGTTAACCGGCCGCCGCCTCAAGTGAGGGAGCGAAAAGGGTCAGTGGGCAAGTTGTTGTCGTTTCCAGGCCGCCAGGCTGTCGCCGCCCAAGGGGCTGCCGTGCAGGCAGAGCCCCTTGTGCAAGGGCCCGGCGTCGCGGCCCAGCCCGGCAACGGTTGGCTGACCATCCGCTCCGTGGTCAAGAGCTTCAAGAAACGCATGGTGGTGCGCGGCGTCAGTCTCGATTTGGCGCGCGGCGAGGCGGTCGGCCTCTTGGGGCCGAACGGCGCCGGCAAGACCACCGTGTTCTACATGATTACTGGCCTCATTCCCGCCGACGAGGGCTCGATCAAGATCGACGGCCGGGACGTGACCAAACTGCCAATGTACCGCCGGG
>CAZHCN010000047.1:0-14244 GCA_964530895.1 uncultured Methyloceanibacter sp.
AACCCCGACTTTTTCAACACTATCGGTCAGAAGCGGACCTCGTGGGCTGTCGTCGGCATGTCCGTTTTCGTGCCAGGAACGACCCTTTCGCCAGCAGCTTCCCGTCCGTTTTTGGGTCTCGGGCTGACTAGTTCCAGCCTGGGCTTGACCACCACGACAGCCGACCGCGGTTTCGACTCAGCAGCCAATGTTGGCCGACGTTGAAAATGTCGATGAGGAACCCCAAATGTGGACTCGGGCCGGGTGGAGTTCTGGCCATGAAGCGGTTTTTAGTCCTCGTGTGTCTCGTAGGTGCTGGCGCCTACATGTTCGCTTCCCCGCTCAAAGCCCCGGATGAAGGATTGAAACCGGCTCCAGTCAAACAGCATGTCGGCGGACCGCTGCTGACCTCTTGGGGGCCTACCCTCGGGTCCCTCAGGCAAGAGCCAGAAGCACTGTTAGCGACCTCTCAAGAAACGGCATCCTCTCAGGAAATCGCAGGCTATAGATCGAGGCCGCGTAAGGAGGAGCTTGATCCGCGACGGATCGGTGCCCACGAGCTCGCAGCATCGGTAGATCGAGGATCGGCCCTGCAGACTGATGGCTCAGAAGGAGAAAGGGTGATGGCAGGACCTGCCGCGAAGTTGCAGGCATCTGCGACCCAATCAGAACCTAGCCAATCCGCAAAACCTTTGCCACCCGTAGTAGCCAAATCAAAGCCGCGAATGCCGAGACCCACCCTCGGACCTGTGCGTTCATCGGAAGGCGTTGAGGTCGCAGGCGCTGGTGGGCGTTCAGCCGCTCAAGGCGGTCACAGACTGCGTGGCCACGGTCTCTTTGGATTTTTCAGAGCCCGCAAAGTCGAGCGGTCGGCTTGGTCGATTGGCCATTAGCCGGATCGACCATTGAGGCAGAGGTCAACGCCACCCTCGCGCGTTCGCGAAATGGATAGGTCAGCGAGGCTCTCGCGCAGAACAAGTGGACCCAAGCGCGCGTGTCATCGGCCCTTTGTGAGCGCAAGCAAGAAATGCGGATCGATCATTGCACTCAAGGACAGTGTCGCTTGCTGTGGCGAGCGATTGCCCTCATCAGGAGAATAGAAAACGTGCCGGCCAATGGGTCGTCCCTCGCCACTGGCCCATGACGGGAGTGACCCGCCCCGCCGCGCCCGAACGATGACTGGATTGAGGAAATGCGTTGCGCCTGCGGTTGGGTCAGGCGCATGTCCACTAAGAACCGCATCGGCAATAATCGCTGCGCTTCGATAGCGAGGATCATCGGGAGAAAGACTCTCGATTGCCTTTCGCCGAGTCATCCATGGTTCGAACTGGCCCGGAGATGTCACCACCGATTTGATCGTGTCACCCCATCTGCCACGCTTCTTCCGATTGATGACGGCATAGGCCACCGCGACCTTTCCAATCTCCGTCTCCCCGGAAGCCTCGAATGCAATCGTCCTAATCAGATAGTCGCGCTCATTGGCGATCTGATGGAGCTGGTAGGCCCAAAGCAGAGCCGCAGCGATCACAGCGATGATGAGGCTGGTGCCCAGTTTGTCCACAGCGGCTGGTAGGTCTCGAACCCGCAATTCCCGCATGACCGTGTGGTCCCGCGCGGCTGGGAGATCTCTGATCCTTAGATGCCGCATAACCGCTTGATCCCGCGATGCCCACGACTCAGCGATGGTGCCATTATAACGGGGCACGGCCGCTGGTCTCCGCTTCACGTTACGTTTTCCCCGAATGACAGACGTGTTTTGTTGCCTAGTCTGCCCGGGAGAACGCCAAAGGGCAACTTGGTCGAAGCAAGCTTGGGTCAAGTGGAAGTGGCATGTCATGAATGAAAGCCGACAACTCAGAGTCCGTCTTGAGGCGGCCCTCGGCTCAGCCGTCGTGGAGGTCGCGCCGCTCTCCGTGGGTTTCGGCCTCTCGGGCCTCGTCGTGCGGCTCAAGGACGGGCGTCACCTGGCGGTGAAGGCGCGCACGCGCGGCGATGGCCCGAGCCTCGAAATCGAAGGCTATATGCTCTCGGAGCTGACACGCCTCTCCGATCTTCCCGTGCCCCATGTCCATGTCGCCGAACCCGATCTCTTGGTCATGGACTTCATCGAGAACGACGGCGGCGCCATCACCAAAGACGTCGAGCGCCATGCCGCCGACCTGATCGCCGCGCTCCACGCCAGCCCACGGGAGTCTTTCGGCTACGCCCGGGACACGCTGATCGGCCCCTTGCATCAGCCCAACCCGAAAATGACCTGCTGGATCCCGTTCTTCCGCGATGCGCGGCTCATGCACATGGCTGGGGAGGCTTACGCCGAAGGAAGCTTGCCGGCGGAAGTCTTTGGGCGCATCAAGCGCCTCGCCGATCGACTCGAGGACTATCTCGTCGAACCGCGTACCCCAAGCCTGCTGCATGGCGATCTGTGGACCGGGAACGTGCTCGTGCACGGCCGCCGCATCGCCGGCTTCGTGGACCCGGCGATCTATTTCGGCCATCCCGAGATCGAGCTCGCCTTCACTACCATGTTCGGGACGTTCGGCGCGGCCTTCTTCGAGACCTATGAGAGCCTCTCACCGCTCGAGCCCGGGTTCCACGACCTGCGCCGCGATCTCTACAATCTCTACCCGACGCTGGTGCATGTGCGGCTGTTCGGGGCGAGCTATCTCGGCCGCATCGAGCGGACGCTGTCGCGGCTCGGGATTTGACGCATGTGCGCACGATGATGCGCGGCGGCGCGCGATTTTGCGCTTGTTGCGCGGGATTTGGCGGTGAATGCGCGGAATTTGGCGCGAGGATTGCGCGTGGATAGAGCAAAAAAGAACCGGCCCGGACGAACCGGGCCGGTCTTCCCTGCGAAACGAGCCGTGCTGCGAAAGGCTTTAGCCTAATCAGCGGGCGTCGGCTCGCCCCCCCATTTTGTTCCTGAGCCGTCTAAGCTCTTGATTCAGATCCCTCGTAAGCTCTGCCGTCCGTTCCGGAAAACGCGGCCCCCCAGCCCCATCCCCCGTCTTGTGATGCAAAGCTAGCGCAGTCCCGACGACCGCTTCAACAATAGGCAGGTCCGCGAACGCAAAACGCTCCGGCACTGTTGCGGAAATGCCAAAGCGCCTCCGACCTCCCCCGCTTGACCTCATTTTCCTTCTTTAAATCATATACTTATTCTGTCGACGCCGGCAGTTGCAGCGGACTGTCGCAGGCGCCCCCTACACGCCTCGCGCGAGCATGGCGCCGGTTCTGCCGGAGAACTTTCCGAAGGGTTGTTGCAATTGGGCCACGGACCCGGCGCGGACGCCACAGAGCGCCTCGGGCGCTCCGATCCGGCGCCCCCGCGGGGCGGACTCGGCAGGCTCCTTCAGCGGTGCAGCGACACCGAGGCCACCGGACGATAGGCGCCCGAGCCCATGTCGTACTGCACGATATTGATGGTGTGCCTTGAGCCCGACATGTTGATGCTCAGGCGGCCGGAGAACTTGTCGCCGCTGATGCGTGCACGCACCGAATTGCCGCTCGCCGTCCCGCTTAGGTCGCCGGCCGCAGCATGGTTGTCCTCATTCCACGAACCGCTGATCGTGCCTGCCTGATAGGTGAGGTTGGAGGTTGCGTCGAACTTATAGTCGGCGCCGGCACAGCGCAGGGTCTGCGCCACCGCGGCGCCCTCGACCTTATAGGTCGCGCGGCAGCTCACCCTCTCGGGCTTGCCCTTGAGCGGGTTTACCGTGCCGCCGCCGGACCAAGAGCCATCGAGTTTCTCGAACGGGTTGGCTGAGGCGGAATCCGCCGCGGACGCGGCAAGTGCCACGAGCAAGAGCGTGGCTGTCGGCAGCGCCTTGGCGGCAAGGCTCGTAAGCCTGCGAAATCCCATGAGTAGGCCCCTCTGGTTCTTCGCTGACGGCTGTGCCCGACGAGCAGTGAAGTTTCCGAGGCTGGTTTCCACCCTGCACATCACAAAAGCGCGGCCAGGGAAGACTCTGGCCGGGCTGGATTTTTGCCTGAGCTTCTTCTGATCGGCCTCTCGGCTAGAGGGGCCGATCAGAAGCGCAGGCGGAAATTCTATTTGTGCAAGGATAGATTGGCGACGGGAACGTAGCGGCCCGAACCCTTATCCAGTTCGGTGATGTAGATCGATTGGCGCGAGCCCGAGACCTTGATGCTCAGGCGGCCGGAGAATTTATCGCCGCTGATGGCGGCGCGGATGCCGCTCCCCGAGGCGCTTCCGCTCATCCTGCCGGAGGCTGAGTAGGTGCTCTCGGTCCAGGAGCCGGAGATCCTGCCGCCCTTCTCGGTGAAGTTGAAGTTGGTGGAGAACTTGTAGTCCTGGCCGGAGCAGCGCAGGTTCTGCGAGACAGTGCTACCAGCGACTTTGTAGGTCGCGTGGCAGCTGACCGTCTTCGGACCCCCTTTGAGCGGCGTGACCTTGCCGCCGCCCGACCAATAGCCATTCAGGCCGGCCAATGATGAGGCCGAGTGGGCAGGCGATGTGGCGAGCGCCATCAGCAGGAGCGTGGCGGCCGGCAAGACTTTACCGGCAAGACTCGTAGGCAGGCGTCGTCCCATGGGTTAATCCCTCTGGTTGATCAGCTGAACGTTTAGCCCTGACAAAGCGTCAGTGCGATGGCGGGCCGTTGCCGCCCCCCACGCCCGTGTGCATCATGCAAAAAAGTCAGGATTGGGGAAGACCATGAAGCTCTTGCGTTATGGCGAAATTGGGCAGGAAAAACCAGGAATTCTAGATGGAAAGGGCAAAATTCGCGATCTTTCGGGCCTCATTAACGATATTGCCGGTGAGGTCCTGAGCCGCGAAAGCCTGAATCGTATCAAGGCGATCGCCCCGGAAACGCTACCCTCGGTTGAAGGAAACCCGCGCCTTGGCGCGCCTATCGGCATTGTCCCCAAATTCCTCGGTATCGGGCTCAACTACCGCGATCACGCGGAAGAGACCGGCCTGCCGATCCCCGAAGCGCCCATCGTCTTTGCCAAAGCGACCAGTTGCGTCTCGGGCCCGAACGACCCGGTGCTGGCGCCGCCGAACTGGAAGCGCATGGACTACGAGGTGGAGCTTGCGGCGGTCATTGGGGCCCCTGCGAAGGACGTCGCCAAGGAGGACGCGCTCGGCTACGTCGCCGGCTATTGCATCTGCAACGATGTCTCCGAACGCGGCGTACAGAAGGGTGGCCCCGCCGAATGGATCAAGGCCAAGAGCCACGACACGTTCGGTCCGCTTGGCCCTTGGCTCGTCACCACCGACGAGATCCCCGATCCGCAGACGCTCGATCTCACGCTCGATCTCAACGGAGCCCCCATGCAGACGGGAAGCACCTCGACCATGATCTTCGGCGTGGCCGAGCTCGTGAGCTATATCAGCCAGTACATGACGCTTCTGCCCGGCGACGTCATCACCACAGGGACCCCGCCGGGCGTCGGCATGGCACGCAACCCGCGGGTATTCCTCAAGCCGGGCGACGAGATGGTGCTTCGGGTCTCAGGGCTCGGCGAGCAACGTCTGAAGGTGGTCGTAGAGGACTAGGCGTCCTCAAGGCTTCTGCCACAGCGCATGGAAGTGGTGCACCGGGCCCCTGCCCTTGCCCACCTTGATCTCGTCGGCGGCGATGATCGCAGCGGTGACATAGATCTTCGCGTCCTTCACGGCCTTCTCCAAGGTCTCTCCCTTGGCGAGCCCGGCGGCGATGGCCGAGGAAAGCGTACAGCCCGTGCCGTGCGTGTTCTCGGTTACATGTCGCGGTGCTTCGAGGCGTTCCTCGCCTCTGTCATCCAATAGGACGTCGATCGCTTCCCCCTCTAGATGCCCTCCCTTCACCAGCACGGCTTTCGCGCCGAGGTCACGCAATTTATGGGCTTGAGCCGCCATCTGGTCGGCATTGCGCGCTTTGGCCTCGCCGAGGAGCATCGCCGCTTCGAAGAGATTGGGCGTAACGAGCGTCGCGGCCGGTATCAGCACGGACTTGAGCGTGTCCAACGCGCTCTCATCGAGCAACGGGTCCCCGCTGTGGGAGGCCATCACGGGATCGAGCACCACCGGCACGCCGGGGAACGCATCGAGCCCGTCGGCCACGGCCTCGATGATGGGCCCTGTGGCAAGCATGCCGATTTTGATCGCCTTGACGTCGATGTCGCTTGCGACGGAGCGCATCTGCGCCAGCACGAACTCCGGCGGGACGGGCAACACGTCGTCCACGCCCTTCGTGTTCTGCGCGGTGAGCGCGGCGATAGCACATGCTCCATGCACGCGAAGAGCCCCGAACGTCTTGAGGTCGGCTTGAATGCCGGCACTACCCGAAGAGTCGGACCCGGCGATCGTGAGAGCGATGGGAGTCTTATGCGCGGTCATGGGGGCCACTATTCACTGCTCGCACGCGCGTGCAAGCGGCATTCGTCAGCCGATCGTGGCGAGCCCCGGGAACGTTTGCAGGAACCAGCCGGAGATATACGTCATGGAGTTGGTGAGGAACAGGATGCCGGTCAGGACGAGGAAGCCGCCGAGGACCTTCTCCATCATGGCCAAATGGCCCCGGAACCGTTGCATGGCGCTCATGAACGGCCTGATGGCGAGGGCGGCGAGAATGAAGGGAATGCCGAGCCCGAGCGAATAGACGAAGAGCAGGCTCACGCCTTGGCTCACCGAGCCCTCACCCGCCGCGACGGCGAGGATCGCGCCGAGCACAGGTCCGATGCACGGCGTCCAGCCAAAGGCGAAGGCAAGGCCAATGAGATAGGCGCCGATAAGGCCGGCGGGGCGCGTGTCGGCGTGATAGCGCGCTTCACGGTGTAGGATCGGTATGTGGAACACGCCAAGGAAGTGCAAGCCGGCAATGATGATGATCACCCCGGCGATCTTGGCGAGCAGCGGAAGGTTTTCGGCGACCAACTGGCCGAGCGCCGTCGCGGTGGCGCCGAGAATGACGAAGACCGTGGTGAAGCCGAGCACGAAGGCGACCGAGGAGAGCACCACGGTCGTGTAGACATGGCTCGGGGTCTCGTCCTCACCCGTGAGCTGGTCGAAGGTCGTGCCGCCGAGAAAGCAGAGATAGGGCGGCACGAGCGGGAGCACACACGGGCTGAGGAAGCTCAAGAGCCCCGCGAACAGGGCGCCGAAATAGGTGACATCCATGGCGTCTAGCTATTGCGCTGGCTCAAGAAGGGCAAGGGCCTGAACCAACTCGTGAAGATGATTGATAACAGCATCGGCCCCCAATTCCGTGACCGGAGTCACGGAGTAACCATAAGAGACGAGGACGGCGCCTGCGAGGCCCGCGGCGCGCGCCGTCTTTAGGTCGATAGCGCTGTCCCCGACCATGACCGTGGTTCCAGGCTCCGCGCCTAGCCCCACCATAAGGTGAGCGAGGCCGGCGGGATCGGGCTTCCTGGGAAAGCCTGCGTCGCTTCCTTGGATGACGCGAAAGGCCCCATCGATCTTGAGACCGCGAAGGAGATCGCAAGCGATCGATTCCGGCTTGTTGGTGCAGATCCCGCAAGCGATCCCGGCATCCCCAAGCCTATCCAGGGTTTCGCGCACGCCGGGATAGAGGCGCGAGCGCGCAACGGGGTTTGCCGCATAGTGATCGTAGAGGCGGGTGAGCGCCCTCTCCTGGTCCGGAGCCGCGAGCACCGCGCCGTCGGCAGCAAGGCCTCGCTCGAGAAGCTTGCCAAGGCCGCCGCCGAGCATGCCGCGTACCGCGCTTTCCGAATGCGGCGGCAGGCCGAGGTCGGCCAGCGTCCGATTGAGCGCAAGCGCGAGATCGCCCACCGTATCGACGAGCGTTCCGTCTAGATCGAAGACGACCGCGCGGAGCGTTTGCGCTTGGCCCGTCACGCCGCGGCGGCGCGGGCGCGGTTGGCCGCCGTCCGGATCGCAGCGATATTCTCGGCGTAGGCGCCGCCCTTGAACACGCCGGACCCGGCCACAAGCACATTGGCGCCAGCCTCGACCACAAGCGGCGCGGTCTCGGCATTGATGCCGCCATCCACTTCGAGATCGATCGGGCGCGCGCCAATCATCTGCCGGATCGCGCGGATCTTGTGGAGCTGTGCGGGGATGAAGGCCTGGCCGCCGAAGCCCGGGTTCACGGTCATCACCAGGATGAGGTCGACTTTGTCGAGGACATATTCGATCGCATCTTCCGGGGTCGATGGCGTGATGCTGACTCCCGCCTTCTTGCCGAAGCTCCTGATGTGCTGGAGGGACCGGTCAAGATGAGGACCGGCCTCTGCGTGCACGGTGATGATGTCGGCGCCAGACTTCACGAAGGCCTCGATATAGGGATCGCACGGGGCGATCATCAGATGCACGTCGAACACCTTGTCGGAATGGGGACGGAGCGCCTTCACGACGTCCGGGCCGATGGTGATGTTGGGCACGAAGTGCCCGTCCATCACGTCGACATGGATCCAGTCGCAGCCGGCGCGATCGATCGCCCTCACCTCCTCGCCGAGCTTGGCAAAGTCGGCGGAGAGGATCGACGGCGCGATGATGATGTCCCGGCTCATGTCCGCTCCCTTTGCACCCACGCGGCGCCCGAAGGGGGCCAGATCCCTGTTACGCGGCGATCGTCTTACGACGAGACGCAAGCGCGGCCACGGCCGGCAACTGGCGCCCGGCCAGCCACTCGAGAAATGCACCGCCCGCCGTCGACACATAGGTGAAGTCCTGGGCGACACCCGCCATGTTCAACGCGCGGATGGTGTCGCCGCCGCCGGCGACGGAAATGAGCTTGCCTTCACGCGACAGCCTCCCGGCTTCGCGGGCGAGCGCGAGCGTGCCTTTGCCGAAGGGCTCGATCTCGAACGCGCCGAGGGGGCCGTTCCAGAGCAGCGTCTTCATCTCGCGGAGCTTTTCCTTGAGGCGCTCGATGCTCTTGGGCCCCTGGTCAAGTACCATCATGTCGGAGGGAATGGCGTTCACGTCGCAAACGCGCGTCTCGACGCCAGGCGCCAGCTCCTTGGCGATGACCTCATCGACGGGAAGCACGATCTCGCAGCCGGAGGCCTTGGCCTTGGCGGCCACCTCCTTCACGGTGTCCACGAAATCAGGCTCACAAAGCGAATTGCCGACATTCACACCCTGCGCGTGGAGGAAGGTATTGGCCATGCCGCCACCGACAACGACGACATCCATGCAGGTCGCGAGGTTTGCCAGAACATCGATCTTGGTCGAAACTTTGGCGCCGCCGACAATGGCCATCACAGGGCGTTTGGGATCCTCGATCGCGCGGCCGACCGCGTCGATCTCCGCCATCATGAGGAGACCGGCATAGGACGGCATCAGATGGGCGATTGCCTCCACGGAGGCGTGCGCGCGGTGGGCGGACGAGAAGGCGTCATCAACGTAGATGTCGCCGAGGGCGGCGAGCTGCTTGGCGAAGCCAATGTCATTCGCCGTCTCGCCCTTGTGGTAGCGGAGGTTCTCGAGGAGCGCCACGTCGCCGTCACGGAGTTGCGTCAGGCCAGCCTCAACAACAGGACCGACGCAGTCATCCAGGAAGAGCACCTTGGCGCCGAGGAGTTCTTCGAGCTTCGTCGCAACCGGCTTCAGAGACGTCTCGGGCGAGCGCTCGCCCTTGGGACGGCCGAGATGCGACAGCACGATGACTTTCGCGCCGCCCTTCCTCAGCTTGTTGATCGTCGGCAGCACACGACTGATGCGGGTCGCGTCGGCAACTTGGCCATTCTCGACCGGTACGTTGAGGTCCGCCCTGACGAGGACGCGTCTGCCTTTAACGTCGAGGCCGTCGAGAGTCTTGATACTCGAAAAATCGATCGTCTTCATTTCACTCTACCGTTCGTTATTCGCTATCTCAGTTGGCTCAGATCAACCGACCCATGGCGACAGCGGTGTCGCACATCCGGTTGGAGAACCCCCATTCGTTGTCGTACCAGGACACCACCCGGCAGAACGTGCCTTCGATGACCTGGGTCCCGGTCAAATCAAAGACCGAACTTAGGGGGTCATGGTTGAAGTCTGATGAAACAAGAGGCTTGTCGTTGACGCCGAGAACGCCCTTGAGCGGTCCCTCGGCGGCCTTGACCATCGCCGCATTGATCTCCTCGATCGTGGTCGGGCGCGCCGACTGAAAGGTCAGATCGATCAAGCTCACATTCGGCACGGGCACTCGGATCGAGGCGCCGTCGAGCTTCCCCTTGAGCTCGGGCAGCACGAGGCCCACAGCCTTGGCGGCGCCGGTCGACGTCGGAATGAGATTGACGCCGCTGGCGCGCGCCCGGCGCGGATCCTTGTGGAGCGTATCCACGGTGCGCTGATCGCCTGTATAGGCGTGGATCGTCGTCATATAGCCGCGCTCGAGGCCGACCGTCTTGTGCAGCACTTCCGCAACGGGTGCCAGGCAGTTGGTCGTGCAGGAGGCGTTAGAGACGACGTGGTCCTTCTGGGTGAGCTTGTCGTCGTTGACGCCGTAGACCACCGTGAGGTCAGCGCCAGAGCATGGCGCGGAAACCAGCACGCGCTTGGCGCCGGCATCGAGATGCTCGGCCGCCGTCTCCCGCTTGGTGAATCGGCCGGTGCACTCCATGACGATGTCGACATCCATCTCACGCCAAGGAAGATTGGCGGGCGAGGCCTGCGACAGCACGGTGAGGTTTTGACCATCGACCTTGAGATGGCCGGCCGCCACGTCGACCTTCCCGGGGAATCGTCCATGCACGCTGTCGTACTCCAACAGAAGCGCGTTCGCCTCGGCCGAGCCGAGGTCGTTGATCGCCACGAATTCGAGGTCCTTGCGCTTCGATTCCAAAAAGGCCCTCAAGGTCAGCCTGCCGATCCGGCCAAATCCATTGATGGCGACTCGCGTGTTAGCCATTTCCTCGCTTACCTCTACTTCTTGACGATCAGATCACGGGCCGCGGTTGCCACGGCCTCGGGTGTAATTCCGAAATGCTTATAAAGGTCCTGCGCCGGGGCAGAAGCGCCGAATCCGCGCATGCCGACAAAAGCACCGTCCGGTTCGAGCCATTTTTCCCAGCCGAACGCGACGGCGGCCTCGACGCCCACTCTGGGGGCCTCGCCTAGGACCGATTTCTGGTAGTTCTCGTCTTGGGCCTCGAACCGCTCCCAACAGGGCATGGACACGACTGCGGCCTTGATGCCCTGCCCTTGCAGCAATTTTGCGGCATCCAGCGCCAAAGACACCTCGGAGCCGGTGCCGAGCAGGGTCACGTCACGCCCGCCCTCGGGCTCGACCAGCACATAGGCGCCCTTGGCCGACAGATTCTCGGAGGTCGGGGCAGTCCGGAGGAGCGGCACGCCCTGGCGGGTCAGAGCCAGGATGGTGGGTTTGTCATGAGAGAGCAGCGCAATCTCCCAGCATTCGGCGCATTCGACCGAATCAGCGGGCCGCATGACGAGGAGATCGGGCATGGCGCGGAGCGCCGCCAGTTGCTCGACCGGCTGGTGGGTCGGGCCGTCCTCGCCAAGGCCGATGGAATCGTGAGTCATCACGTAGACCACGCGCTGCCCCATGAGCGCCGAAAGGCGAATGGACGGACGGCAATAATCGGAGAATACGAGGAACGTCCCGCCATAGGGGACGATGCCACCATGGAGCGCGAGCCCGTTCATGGCCGCGGCCATGGCGTGCTCCCGGACGCCGTAATGGATGTAATTACCGGCGAAGTCGCCCGGCTTGACGATGGCGTGGAGCTTGGTGAGCGTGCCGACCGAGCCGGTCAGGTCGGCCGACCCGCCAATCAGGCCGGGAATGACCGGCATCAGCTTCTCCAGCACCTTCTGAGACGATTGCCGCGTGGCAAGCTTGGCGCCTTCGGCGGCGAAGTCGGTCTTCAGACCGGCGACAGCACGGGAGATGTCCTCGCGCACTTTGCCGTCGATGGGATCGACGAGGTGGGCCCGCGATGCGGCATCGAGGCGGCCTGCCGCTTCGGTCCATTTCTCGTAAGCCGCCCGGTGCCGTGCGCCGGCCGCGCGCCAGCTGGCAAGTACCGGCTTCGGCACGTCGAAAGGCTCATAAGGCCAGCCGAGCTTCTCGCGCGCGCCGGCAATCTCCTCGGCGCCGAGGGGGGACCCATGGGTCGAGGCCGTGCCCGCCTTTTTCGGCGCGCCGTAGCCGATGACGGTCCGGCAGGCAATGATCGACGGCCGGTCGGTAACGCTTCTCGCGTTCTCGATAGCGAGCGCGACGGCTTCCGGGTCGTGGCCGTCCACGGCGGCGGTGTGCCAGTTGGAGGCACGGAACCGTTCGAGCTGATCGTCGGAGATGCTGAGGCTGGTCGGCCCGTCAATGGAGATTTGATTGTCGTCGAACAGGACGATCAGCCGGCCGAGCTTGAGATGGCCGGCAAGCGAGATCGCCTCTTGGCTGATGCCTTCCATGAGGCAACCGTCGCCGACCAGACAATAGGTGTAGTGGCTGACGACATCGGCGCCGTAACGCCGGTTGAGCAGCCGTTCGGCGAGCGCCATGCCGACCGCGTTGCCAATGCCCTGGCCGAGGGGGCCGGTGGTCGTCTCGATGCCCGGTGCGTGCCCATATTCGGGGTGACCGGCGGTGCGGGACCCGAGTTGCCGGAAGCGCTTGATCTCCTCGATATCCATGTCCGGATAGCCGGTGAGGTACAGCAGCGCGTAGATCAGCATCGAGCCGTGGCCGGCCGACAGCACGAAGCGGTCGCGGTCCGGCCAGTCGGGATGGGCCGCGTCGAATTTCAGGAAGCGGGTGAACAGGACGGTGGCGACGTCCGCCATGCCCATGGGCATGCCGGGATGGCCGGATTCGGCCTTCTGCACCGCATCCATGGCGAGCGCGCGAATGGCGTTCGCCATGTCTTGATGGGTCGCTTCAGGTAATGCCTGATCCTGCACCAGGGCCTCGGCCATCTCTCCTCCCCCAATTTCCGATATTTAGTAAGCGCGGACGCCCATCGCCGCCTTGACCGCGTGGTAGCCGACCAGAAGCTGGGTGAGTGCCAGCGGGTGGCTCTTCGCGCCATTGGCGACATCGATACGACCGACCTGGTCGCGTAGATGGCCCGCCTCCGGGATGAGATTCCACAGCAGATCCTCGATCCGCTCGGCCCTCTTGTCGGAGATATTGCCGTTGATCTCAAGTACATCTACGGGTTTTCCGTCGCGGTCCCTGGCCAGCTCCAGGTGGAGCCCTGCGTTGCTGGACCCGTCGAACAGCGGCGTGAAGTCCGGATGCGGCAGTGTGGGCCGCAGCAGGTGGCGGACATCGAGCTGGGTGTCGGAGCCGTTGGCCCCTTTGGGGGACAGGAAGCGGATGACGATGTCGGCGAAGGTCCGCTGCGGATGTATAAAATTCGGGCTGTCCTGCTTGCGCCGCTCCAAGGAGGAGACCACTTCCTCCAGGCTGTAGCCACGCTTCGTGGTGTCGCGATGGATCTTCCACTTGATGCGGAGATCGTCCTCCGGATCGAGGTAGATCTTCACGTCGTAGCAATCGCGCATGGCTCTCGTAGTGTAGCCCAGCAGGCCTTCGGCGATGACGAACTCGGTGGGCTTGAAGTATTTCGGACGTCCCAGAGTGCCGTGCGCGTGGCAATAGACCGGCTTGAGCACCGGCTCACCTCTCCGCAGCAGACGCAAATGTTGCTCGAGGACGTCGATATAGTTCGCGCGCGGATCGAGCGCAGACAGGCCGGCATCGTTCCGTTCCTGCCGGGTGTAGCGGTGATAGTCATCGGTGCAAAAAATACTGCAGTGCTCCTCGCCCAGAATCTGAGCGACGCCTGCCGACAGGGTCGTTTTTCCGGCCGCTGAGTCACCCACGATTCCGAGGATGATCGGATGATCCACTCGCTTGGGCATTATCTACTCCCAGGCGCTCCTATCCCTTTGGCTTGTTAAGCGACATCGCGAGCCGCCACGCTCGCAAGGCGGTCGGTTGGCACATAGCTCGTCATGATCTGCCGCTCGCCCGTCGCCCCGGTTATCATCATGGTCTGCACCTTGTAGTGCGCCTTGGTACGCTCCACGCCTTCGAGCATCAGCCCGGTGGTGATGCCGGTGGCGCAGAAAAACAGATCATCGGAGGTGATGAGTTCGTCGCGATCGAACCACCGCGACGTATCGATGCCGGCGTCGTGGACCGCCTTCGCCTCGGTCTGAAGCTGCGGGTCGAGGCGCGCAAGGAACTCGCCGCCGATAGCGCGGACGGCGCACGCCGACATGACGCCTTCGGGCGTGCCGCCCGTCCCCATCAACGCGTCGATGCCGGAGCCGGGAATGGCGGCCATGAGCGCGCCCGCCACGTCGCCCGC
>CAZHCN010000048.1:0-14080 GCA_964530895.1 uncultured Methyloceanibacter sp.
TGACCCAATGCAGACATTTGTCGGCCAAGCCGTGTCCCATGCCCAAGGAGCGGTGGTCCCCGAGTGAGCCCTGCTCTCGGCACGGCGATCGGCATGGGATCTTCGGCGGGGCCCGAAGTGATTTACGGGCGTGGGACCTTTCGACAATCTGAGCGTCCTCGACAGGTCTAGAGGGGGCGTGTATCTTCGGCCTGGCCCATCGGAGCAGCGCTGCTCCACTGCAAACTACTGGGGCGGTGAGTAAGAGTCCGGCTTTAATGCAGCGCAGGCCCCGTATCCCCATCCTCCGTGCGCATCGCACACCCCGACGGGTGAGCGGTAGGCACATCGCCTATCCCGGGAGTGCTCGATGAGCCGCAGCCCGGTCCTGGTCGATCTTGCTCTCCAGGGCGGGGGCGCGCATGGCGCTTTCACCTGGGGCGTGCTGGACCGCCTTCTCGAAGAAGACTGGTTGAAAATCGAGGGGATCTCCGGGACATCGGCCGGGGCGATGAATGCCGCCGTACTGGTCGCGGGCCATGCGAAGGGCGGCGCGGCAGGGGCAAAGGCCAGTCTCGAGGCGTTCTGGCGCAGCGTGTCCGACGCGGCGCGCTTCAGCCCGTTCCGGCGGAGCCCCTTTGACATCCTCACCGGACAGTGGACACTCGACAATTCGCCCCTGTTCATTGCCTTCGACCTCATGGCGCGCATCGTCTCGCCGTACGATCTCAATCCAAACGGGCTCAACCCTCTTTCCGACGTGCTGGCCAAGTGCATCGATTTCGATGTGCTCGACCGCGCGCCGATTAAACTATTCGCGACGGCGACCAATGTGCGCACGGGGCGCGGGCGCGTGTTCCGCAACGCCGAGCTCACGCCCGACGTTCTGCTTGCGTCCGCCTGCCTGCCGGCCATGTTCCAGGCGGTCGAGATCGACGGGGAGGCTTATTGGGACGGCGGTTTCGCCGGCAATCCGACCATCACCCCGCTCGTCCAGGAATGCGACTCCGCCGATACCATCCTGGTGCAGGTGAACCCCGTGGAGCGGCCCGGAACGCCGCGCTCGGCCCGGGAGATCGTCAATCGCGTCAATGAGGTTTCCTTCAACGCGCCCCTCCTGAAGGAGCTCAGAATGATCGCCGTGCTCCGTCAGGTGACGGATCCGGGCAACGCCGAGGGAGCCCGCTGGGCCGACATGCGCATTCACCGCATTTCCAGCGACCTCATGAAGCAACTCGGCTATTCCTCGAAGCTCAATGCCGAGTGGGAGTTCTTGACCATGCTTCGCGACGAGGGACGCCGCGCGGCTGAGGCCTTTCTCGGGGCTCATGCTGACGATGTCGGCGCGCGGTCGACTCTCGACCTCGCGCATTTCGTCGGGCCTGTCTGATGCTGTTGGGTTTGCTTGGCATCCTGATCGCGCTCGGCCTGCTGATGTGGCTGTCGTTTCGCGGCTGGAGCATCCTTCTGCTTGCGCCTGCCGCCGCGCTCATCGCCGCGTTCGCGTCCGGTGAGCCGCTGCTTGCGCATCTCACCCAGGTCTTCATGACTGGAGCGGCGCATTTCCTCGCGCAGTTCTTCCCGCTGTTCCTGCTCGGCGCGCTGTTCGGCAAGCTAATGGAGGACAGCGGCTCGGTCGAGGTGATCGCCCGGTTCATGACGGAAAGACTGGGAACCGCGCGGACGATTTTGGCAGTGGTTCTTGGCGGAGCGGTCGTCACCTATGGCGGGGTCAGCCTGTTCGTCGCCATTTTCGTCCTCGTGCCGATGGCCACAGGTCTGTTCAAGACGGCCGCCATCCCGCGGAGGCTCATGCCCGGGGCGATCGCGCTCGGCACGATGACGTTCACGATGTCGGCGCTGCCCGGGACGCCGGCACTGCAAAATGCCATCCCCATGCCCTTCTTTGGCACGACGCCCTTTGCCGCTCCCGGCCTCGGCATCATTGCCGCGGCCATGATGCTGGGTTTCGGACTTTGGTGGCTCTCGCGTTCCGAGGGCGCGGCTCGCCGCGCAGGCGAGGGCTTCGATGCCGAAACATGCCCGGTGCTTTCCGCCGACAATCCGAGCCTCCGCGAGCGGGCGGCCATCGCAAGCGAGTTCGACCCCGCAGAGCTCGCGCATGGAGGTCATGCGCGCTCCGATCCCAGCTTTGCGATCGCCTTGCTTCCGCTCGTCGTCGTCATCGCAGTGAACCTACTGATGAGCGTCTTCGTGCTTCCGCGCATGGACACGAGCTTCCTTGCCGACGAGGAATGGGGCGCGACCTCGCTCTCTGCCGTCGGAGGCGTCTGGGCCGTGGTGGTTGCCTTGTTGGCGGCGATCCTCACCCTGATCGCACTTAACTTCCGCCGGCTGCCGTCCTTGCGCGAGAGCATGGATGCCGGCGCGAATGCCTCGGTCCTGCCCGCATTCAGCGTCGCCAGCCTTGTCGGCTTCGGCGCTGTCATTGCCGCTCTGCCGGCCTTCGGCCTCGTCCGCGATTGGGTTCTGTCGATCGGCGGTGGCCCGCTCGTCTCGCTCGCCGTCGCGACGAATGTCCTTGCGGCCCTGACCGGCTCTGCCTCCGGCGGCATGACCATCGCGCTCGATGCCCTTGGGCCCACCTATATGCGGCTTGCCGGCGAGTACGGCATCGATCCTGCCCTGCTCCACCGTGTCGCAGTGATGAGCGCGGGCACGCTCGACAGCCTGCCGCACAACGGCGCCGTCGTGACGCTCCTCGCCGTCTGCGGCGTCACGCACAAGCAGAGCTATCTCGACATTTTCATGGTCGCGATCGTCGGCGCCGTGATCGCGCTTGTCGCGGTCATCCTGCTCGGATCGGCTCTGGGGTCGTTCTGAGGCACGCGCTGGCGGACCGCGAAGGCCTTCGCCTAGGCGCCCGAACCCGCCGTCTTGGCCGGCGTGCGCTCGTTTCTCTCGAACCAGGTGACGTACAGGGTCGGCAGGAAGATGAGCGTCAGCACGGTTGCGACGAGCAGACCGCCCATGATCGCGAAGGCCATGGGTCCCCAGAAGACCGTCGGTGCGATCGGAATCATGCCGAGGATGGTCGAGATGGCGGTCAGAACGATGGGGCGGAACCGCGCGCTGCTTGCATCAATGGCGGCCTCGCGGACGGGCTTGCCCGCCTCTCTTTCGGATTCAATCTGGCCAATCAGGATCACCGCGTTCTTCGTGATCATACCGATCAAGGCGAGGATGCCGAGTATGGCCACGAAGCCGAGCGGACGCCCGGAGACCAAGAGCGCTCCCACCACCCCGATCAGGCCGAGCGGCGCGACGCTGAGCGCAATGAGCAGGCGCTGGAAGCTCTGCAGCTGGAACATCAGGATCGTGATCATGATGAGCAGCATCAAGGGGATCACGGCGATAACCGAGGCCTGAGACTTCTGGCTCTCTTCGACCGTGCCGCCGACGGCGATGTGGTAGGCCGGCGGCAGGGTCTTGGCCAAGTCCTCGACCTTGGGCGTGAGCGCGGTCACGATCGACTCGGGGAGGACGCCCGGGGCCACGTCGGCCTGCACCGTAAGCGTCGGCACGCGGTCGCGGCGCCAGACGACGGGCGCGGCCTGCGTATACTCGAAGGTCGCGAATTGGCTTAAAGGAACCGTGCGTCCGTTCGGCAGCGGAATCGGCAACTGCCGGAGTGTCGCGAGCGATGCGCGCTCCTCGTCCGTCGAGCGCACGACCACGTCCACGAGATAGATGTCGTCGCGGACCTGCGAGATGGGGACACCTGTAATGACCGTGTTGAGCACGCTCGCCAGGGCATCCGAGCTCAGCCCAAGCAGCCGCGCCTCGTCTTGGTCGATCTGTATACGAACTTCCCGCGCCGGTTCGATCCAGTCGAAATTGACGTTCTCCGCCCAAGGATCCGAGGCCACCACGTCGGCAAGCTTCCGCGCGATCTCGCGCACTTGGCTGAGGTCGGGGCCGCTGACCCGGTACTGAACGGGCCAACCGACGGGCGGCCCGAGCTCGAGGGGATAGATCCGGGCGACGACGCTTGGAAACTGATTTGCGAGCGCATCTTCCAGCTTCTTTTTCAGCCTGTCGCGGGCGGAAACGTCCTTCGCCACGACGACGGCCTGGGAAAAGAAATCGCTCGGCAGTTGCACGTCAAGTGGCAAGTAGAAGCGGATGGCGCCCCGGCCGACATAGGTGCTCCAACGGTCGACGTCGGGATCGTCCTTTAGAAGCGCGTCGAAGCGCTCGGCGGTCGCCTTGCTGGCTTGAATGGATGCATTTTGGGGCAGCGTCAGGTCGACGAGAAGCTCGGGCCGATCGGAGGACGGGAAGAACTGATTGGGGATGAGCGGAATTGCCAAGATCGACAGTCCGAACACGCCGACGATGACGGCGAGTGTGAGCCAGCCCGCCTGCACGGCTTTAGTCACGATGCGGCGGTACCAGCCCAAGATGCCGCTGCTCTTGGGAGCTTCGTTTTGCTCCTTCGGCGGGGTCAGGATCATCGCGCCCAACAGGGGTGCAAAGACGACGGCCACGAACCACGAGACGAGAAGGGCGATGGCGACGACCGCAAACAGCGAGAACGTGTACTCGCCTGCGGAACTGGCTGCGAAGCCGACGGGCACGAAACCGGCAATGGTCACGAACGTGCCGGCCAGCATCGCCACGGCATACGTTTGGAACGCGAAGGTCGACGCCTCGAAGATCCCGGCGCCCTTTGCGAGCCGACTGAGCGTCGCGTCGGTGGTTGTCATAGCATCGTCGACGAGAAGCCCCAACGCGATGATGAGCGCCCCAAGGGAGATGCGCTGCATGTCGATCCCGACGACGTCCATAACCAAAAACACGATGACAAGCGTGAGTGGGATCGCGAGCGCAACGACGAGGCCTGGCCGAACGCCAAGGCTGATGAAGCTCACGGCGAGGATGATCGCAACGGCTTGCCAGAGCGAGGTCGTAAATTCCGATATCGCGTCGTTAACGGTGACGGCCTGATCCGCTACTAAGATCGGCTCAATACCAACCGGAAGGTCGGCCGTGATGGCCTTCATCGCTTCTTTGATGTTGTCGCCGAGAGCCAGGATGTCGCCGCCGTCCTGCATGGCGATGGCCAGGCCGATGGCCGGCTCCCCATTGACGCGGAACTGCGGCTGAGGCGGATCGACGTAGCCGCGCCGGATGCGGGCGATGTCGCTGAGGCGCAGCATCCGCCCGTCGATCGCGAAGTTTACGGCGGCAATGTCGGCCTCGGAACGGAAATCTCCCGAGACACGCACGGACACCGTCTCGGTGCCCGTCTGAATGACGCCAGCGGGTCTCACAATATTCTGAGTCTGAAGCGCGGTGATCAACGCCGAACGGTCGATCCCGAGGCTCGCAAGTTCTTTCATCGAGAACTCGATGAAGATCTGCTCGTCCTGCGCTCCGAGAATTTCGATCTTCGAGACGTCTGGCAGGCCCAAGAGCTTCGCGCGCACGTCCTCGACATAGTCCCTGAGCTCGCGACGCGAAAAACCGTCTGCCGTGAATCCGTAGATGATGCCAAACGTGTCACCGAAGTCGTCGTTGAAGAACGGGCCGCGCGTGCCGGCCGGCAGCGTGTGCCGCATGTCTCCGACGCTCTTGCGAACCTGGTACCACGTGTCGGAGACCTCCGCCGCGGTGGCGCTTCCCTTGAGATTGACGAAGATCGTGGTCACGCCGGGCGTAGTCATGCTGCGGAGGAAGTCGAGGTGCGGCGTCTCCTCCAAGGTCCGCTCGAGCCGCTCGGTGACTTGATTGAGCGTATCGTCGATCGTGGCTCCGGGCCAAACCGCCTTCACCACCATGGTCTTGATGATGAAGGTCGGATCTTCGGCCCGGCCGAGCCTGTTATAGGCGAGAACACCCGCGGCGACGGCGATGATCATCAGATAAATGACTACCGACCGGTGGTTGAGCGCCCACTCCGAGAGGTTCAGTCGCTTCATGAACCTGATCCGAGAATCCGGACCTTTTGGTCTGGGCGAAGCGCCTGAACGCCGGCCGTAACCAGGATGTCTCCGACATCCAGCCCCTGGTCGACCGTGACGGTGGTTGGGTTGAACCGCAACACCGAGATGTTTCGCAAGGCGACGACCGACGTGTCGGGATCGACGAGCCAAACGGCGGGCTTACCCTCGAACTCCGTGAGCGCGCTCGATGGGATCTCGATCATCGGGTCGGCGTCAGCCTCCATGGTGCCGGTCACCGTCGCGCCGAGCCTCATGGCCTCCGGCACATCGCTAAGGCCGACCTTCACCCGAAACGTCCGCGTGACGGGATCGGCTTGCGGTGAAATCTCTCGAACCCGTCCGGTTGCCGTGATGGAGGGCGCGTCTGTGAGGTGGACCGTGATTACCGGATCGGCCGGTGGGGAACGCAAGACTTGCGCGGGCACATCGAAAACCGCGTCCCGGCCGCCCTCGCGGGCCAGCGTGACGATCATCTGTCCGGCCTGCACGACCTCGCCCGCATCGGCGCCAACCGCGGTCACGACACCCTCTGCGTCTGCCATGAGCCGCGTAAAGCCGACCTGATCCCGGGCCTTGGCGACCTGCGCCTCGGCGGACTCGACCTGCGCTTCAGCTGTTCTCAACTCACGCTCGGCCTGGTCGAAATTCGCGCGCGTGGTCCAGCCCTGCCCCAACAAGGTCTCCTGCCGGTCGAAATGATTGCGCACCTGGGTCTGCTTCGCGAGCGCCGCGCTGAGATTGGCCTTGGCGGAACGCAAGGCGTTGTTTTCGTTGTCTGAATTGAGCTCGGCGAGGAGTTGCCCCGGCTCGACCGTGTCCCCGACCGATACGGGGCGCGCCAGCAACTGGCCCGACAGACGAAACCCGAGCGAAACTTGGTCGAGAGCTTCCACCCGGCCGGTCATGACAACGGGGACCCCCTTGTCGCTTTTCTCAAGCGTGATAGTCCGTACCGGGCGGGCCGGCACCTCGGCCTCCTCCAGCTGCCCGTCGCAGCCCGCAACCGAGAGGGCAAGCGCTGCAAGCAGCGCGAGACGGGAGACCGTGGTCTGCATGGGGGTCACCTCAACCGCATGCGCTACATGGCGCAAGATGACGGAAAGACGGCGGGTATGCGGATAGGAAAGCCAAGGCAGGAGGGCGACTTGCGAGCAGCAGCATCTGCCTCCTTCCGTCCGACATTGTCGCACTCGAATCCGTTACAGCGTCGAAATTCTTTAGGTGGCGCCGTGCAGGCCGTCAAGACAAGCTAACAGTCCTGCGACGCCATGCTGGCTTCAGGGGCTGGTCAGGCAAAGGTGCCTGTCGCGCGGGCCCAGATTGATTGCGCACCTGCGGTCTTCTAACATCCGCTCAGACCGACACCGAGGATTTGAGGAACGCGCGTTGATGAAAGTGCGTGATTTGAGCCGCGCCTTCGTTTCTCAGGCCGGTTTCCTGACGCTCTGGCCTCTCCTCACCCTCGTCTGGGTTGCGGTGACCTCGTCGTTCGACCTCGCGTCGGTCATAGCCGGCGCAACGGTGTCGGCGGCGCTGGCTTATTTCTTCGCGGAACGGCTCGCCGTCTGGCGAACCATACGGATGAGTCCTTTGCAACTCTACCATTTCGTCCTCTACACAGGTGTCTTCTTTCGCGAGCTCGTCGAAGCCAACATCGCCGTGATGCGCTACGTCTATGCGCCGCGTATCCGTATCCGGCCCGGCATCGTGCGCGCGAGGACCCGCCTGCGTTCACCCATAGGCCGGCTGGCTCTTGCGAACTCCGTGACTCTCACCCCCGGTTCGCTGGTTCTCGATACCGATGAGGATGCTCTCGTCGTGCATTGTCTCGACCTGACTGACGCCGATCGTGAGAAGGTCGCGGAAGCCATAGTGCGTCCCGTCGAGAAGCATCTGGAGAAGGTCTTTGGCTGAGTCCATTCTACTTGCCGCAGCGGCGCTGGTTTTTCTGGGCGTTCTGCTTGGGGCCACGCGATTGGTACTGGGACCCACCGTCATCGATCGCGTTGCGGCCGTCGACATGCTGACCGTCATGTCGATCTCGATGATCTCGCTCTACGCGCTTGTCGCGGGCCGCCTCATTTACCTGGACGCGGCCCTGGTCTACGGCGTGCTGAGTTTTCTCGCGGTGATTGCCGTCGCCCGATTCCTCGAGCGGGGCCTCTGACGCCATGCTGCAGCTCTTCGTCCTCCTGCTGTGCGGCGGCATCCTCGTAAGCGGGGTTCTTGCGGTCACATTGAAAAGCGTCCTGGCTGCGACGGTGAGCGCCGGACTTGCAAGCCTGTTCGCAGCCGTTTGCTACGTGCTTCTCGGCGCGCCGGACGTCGCCATGACGGAGGCCTCGATCGGATCCGGCCTGTCGACGCTCCTGTTCCTTTACGCCATCCGCAAGACCAGGGGCAGCGACGGCGATGACTGATCTCGTCGGCAGCGTGATCGTCTTTATCGGCGCGGTTTTCCTGTTTTCCGCCGGGCTCGGAATGTTCCGCATGCCGGATGCGCTGACCCGCATTCACGCGGGAACCAAGGCCACGACGCTGGGCAACACCTTGGTCCTTGTCGGCATCGCGATCTACGAGCCGGACTGGAGTTTGAAGCTCCTCGTCATCGTCTACTTCGTGCTCATGACGAACCCAATCTCCTCGCACGCGCTCGCGCACGCGGCCTACACGCTCCGGGGACGTTTGGGGGCCTCGCTGTTCTTAGCCGACGACGCTGAGCGCGAACATGGGAGAGGCCGGTGATGCGCCGGGCAGCAATCGTCGGCTTGTTACTAGCCCTCGGGGTCATCTTCGCCACCGTTGCACTAAATTATCGCGAGCGGACGTCCCTGCCACCCCTTGCCGAGGCCTATGTCGAGATGGTGCCGCGCGAGCTCGGCGCGCTCAACGTCATCACCGGCATTCTGCTGGCCTACCGCGCTTTCGACACGCTCGGCGAGGTCGCTGTGCTGTTTATGGTCGCGGCTGGAATCGGCCTCCTGCTAGGGGCAGGAAGCAAAGCCGGCAATGCCGCGGAGCTCCAGCGCGAGGAGCCGGAACCGTCTACGGAGATCGTCCGGAACGGGGCGGACATCATGGTGCCGCTCATTGCGCTCTTCGCGATTTACATCGTGCTGCACGGGCATCTCGGCCCCGGCGGCGGTTTTCAAGGCGGCGCCGTGATCGCGTCCTGTGTACTGCTCGTCCTGATCGCCAAACCAGACTATCGGGTCAAGCTCACGCAGCTCAGCGTCATGGAATCGCTGGCCGGTGTCTCTATTGTCCTTGTCGGAATTGCGGGCCTCGTCTTTGCCGGAGGGTTCCTGGACAGCAGGGTGCTGCCGGCAGGCAATTTCGGCTCGCTGGTCAGCGCGGGCGCCATCCCCATCCTTTCCATCTTGCTCGGCACGAAGGTCGGCTGCGAGCTCAGCGTGATCATCGAGCGGTTCCGGGCATAGCAGCGGCGCCGGGAAGGGGGATGCGGTGATGATCTCGCATGCGGTTCTGGTGACCGGGCTTCTCCTGCTGTTGATCGGCATTTGGGGAATGCTGACGCAGCGCGACATCTTGCGGATCATCGTCGGGTTCGCGCTGATGGGGACGGGAAGCCATATCGTGATCGTCGCCGTCGGCTATGTCGCGAACGGCACCGCGCCGATCATCGACGGTGCGCTTACCGTGACGGAGGCGGCCGAGCGCGCGGTGGATCCCGTTCCCTCCGCGCTCGCCGTGACGGCCATCGTCATCGGGCTCGCCGTGACGGCCGTAATGCTTGCCTTCGCGATCCGTCTCCACGCGGCCAAGAAGACGCTGTCGATCGACGCGTTCGCGGACTCAAAATGGTAGGCGTCATCCTCCACCCTTTAAACATTTTCATTGTCGGCTTGGGTGGGGGATTCCTGATCCCGCTCCTCAGCCGGATTGGAAGGAATTGGGCCACCGCCGCCTTCATCGCCGCGCTGGCCGCGATCGCACTGATCTCGGCGGCGGGCACCGGGCACGTCTTCGTCAGCGGCGTCCCCATCGAGATCCTGACGGGAGGCTCCGCACCGCCCTACGCCATCAACCTCCGCATGGGACCTGCCGAAGGTTTTGCCGCCACCTGTGTGGCCGTGACGGCATTCCTCGGGGCGGTCTATGTCGCGCGCGAGAAGTACCCCGTCCTCCTGCTCTACCTCGTCCTGGTGATGGGCATTCTCGGCATGGTAATGACGCGCGACCTGTTCAATCTGTTCGTGTTACTCGAAATCGTGTCCATCGCCACCTATGGCCTGCTCAGCCTGGGACGCTCGACCGAAGCCCTCTCGGCCGCCTTCAAGTATCTCATGGCCACGGTCGTCGCTTCGACATTGTTCCTCGTCGGCACCATGCTGCTCTACGCGGTGACCGGCATGCTCAACATTGACGACCTCATCGCGGCGCGCGGGTCGATCACGGGGCCGATCGCCTTCGCGGGCGTGACGATGCTGCTCGGCGGCCTCCTGATCGAGCTGAAGCCATATCCGGCCAACGGCTGGGGCCTCGACGTCTACGAGACCGCGCCGGGAAGCGTTGCGGCTTTGGTCGCATCCATCGTCTCTACGGGCATATTCTTTGCGATGCTGAAACTGCTACCGCTGTTCGAAAACTTTCTGATCGTGATTGCCGCCTCGGGCGCCATCACGTTCGTCGTCGCCAACCTGATCGGCCTCTCCCAGACGAAGGCGCAGCGCCTTCTCGGCTATTCCTCCACCGGTCAGATGGGACTGCTCTGCATGGCCTTGGCGCTCCTGCACCCGGCCGATGTCGACGCCGCTGTGCCGCTCGTGATCGGCGGGCTGTTCGTCAATCATCTCCTGGCGAAGGCAGGCTTGTTTTGGCTCGCAGGCCTTGTTCGCAAGGAGCAGCTAAGAGACTGGTCGGTTCTGGCCGGGCGCCCGCTGGTTCTGCTCGGGTTCGGCGCGCTGCTTTGCGCCATCGTGGGGCTCCCGCCCTTTCCCGGCTTTTGGGCGAAGTGGCAGCTGGTGCTCACGCTCGCCTCCAGCGGACAATTCGTTTGGATCGCGATCATCCTGCTCGGCTCGCTGCTCGAGGCCGCCTACCTGTTTCGCTGGTTCGGACAATCGCTGCGGCATTCTCCCGAGGCTGGAGAATGGAAGCCGGAGCCCCTCAGCCTGCTGCCGGTCTTCGGCGCTGCTGTTCTTCTCATAGGGGGCGGCTATGGCGCCGCGACGATGGCCGGTCTCGACGCGCCATGGGTCTTCGTGCCGCTGATCGTTGGTGTAGCCATCTTTGCCTTGGACGGACTTCCGCTCCCCGCGAAGTGGGTCGCAACGTTCCTCGCCGTGGGCGCTGCGGGTCTGTGGATCGTGCGCGAGGCAGCCGGGATCGGATTTCTGTTTGCCGCGCTCCTTTATGCCGGCGGACTGACGCTCATGGTTGCGTGCCTTTACCGCAAGGGCGAGCGGCGTGGGTTCTATCCGGCGCTCGCCGTGATGCTGCTCTCGCTGACGGCGCTGCCGCGCGCGGCCACGAGCCTCGAGTTCTTCTTGCTGTTCGAGCTTGTGACGCTCGCCTCGTACGTCCTCATCGTGCGGCGGGCAGAAGCGCGCCCGGCGGCGTTCTCCTATCTCGTCTGGTCGCTTGCGTCCGGCTACTTCCTGCTCGCGGGTTTTGCGGTGGCCTATGCGGTCACAGGCACGGTCGCGCTCTCGGTCTTGATGGCGGCGGGTCCCGAAAGCGCGCTCGCGTTCGCACTGCTGGCGATCGGCTTCCTCATCAAGGCGGGCGCCATCGGCGTGCATGTCTGGCTTCCCGGTGCCTATGCGGAGTCCGACGACGACCTGTCGGCGCTGCTGTCCGCCGTGGTCAGCAAGGTGCCGATCTTCGGGCTCGTCATCGCCGCCTACGCGGCGATCCGATCCGACGCGGCTCTCGGCCTGGCCTACCTCGTGGGCCTCGTTGGCATGCTGACAACCCTTGGCGGCGCGCTGCTGGCGCTTCGTCAGGACGACATCAAACGCATGCTGGCCTATTCCAGCATGAGTCAGCTGGGATATATCGTGGCTGCCGTCGCGCTCATGAGCCACCTCGGCTGGGTGACGGCCCTCTACCTCACGGCCAACCACCTCGCGGTGAAAGGCATCCTCTTTCTCGTTGCCGCCGTAATCATTTTGCGCACGGGCCTGCGGACGTTCTCCAGTCTTGGCGGTCTTGCTAAAGCCATGCCGGCCACGTTCGGTGTCGCGGTGATCGGGATCGTCGCCATGTCGGGACTGCCGCCCTTCACGGGCTTTGGTGGCAAGTGGCTTCTTCTCACCGCCATGTTGGAGAAGGGCTGGTACCTCCCCCTCGTGTTCGGAGTCTTGGCGACGCTGGTCGGCCTTCTCTACATGGTGCGCTTCATCCGTGCGATATTTCTCGGACAGCCGAAAGGAACCACGCGCGACGTCTCGGACATGCCATGGCCGATCCTGGCGGCGCAGTCGCTACTGGTCCTGGGCATCCTGGTCATGACGTTCTTCCCCAAACTGCTCATCGAGCCGATTTCCCAAGCGATCGATCCTGCGTTCGCCTCGACGTTGGTCTGGGAGGGGATGTCTTTGGAGCTGATTTACGGATACTGGAATCCGTGGCCGACGATGCTCGCCGCCGTCGCCCTGTCGGCGGTGGCGATCGCAGCGCTGTGGCTGGTGCGGTGTTGCCGAGCGACGAACGGGGCGGGCGCCACAAGCCCCGCCAGCTTCTACCAATTCTATCAGCCGCTGCTCGCAGCGCTCGCGCCACCATGCGCGTCGGCAGTCTGGTCAGCCGTTGCGGGGGGAACGCAAAAGCTCGGCGCGGTTGCGGCCCGCCTCTACACCGGCAACGGGCAGCTCTACATGCTCTACGTCCTCTACTACTTCGTCGTTCTCTACGTCGCGTGCGCCATACTTGCTCACACGCTCCCTTGAGGCGGGAGGACGGCCTGCAACACAAGTCCCGGCGCGGCGCGAACCGGCACATGTTCCGAGGGGATGCCAGGCTCGTCGTGCGCGGAGTCCCTCGGAACAAGGACCTAGCGGAACGAGTACTTCACGAGCCTCTTCTTGCAGGTCTTCTTGAACTCGCGCTTCGAAATCAGGCCGTCCTGATCGGGGCAGTCGGCCGCTGATAGCCGAGCTGCTCGAAAATATGCGCTAGCAAATCCTTCGCCTCCTGGTTCTCCGGCTCGGCTAACACCAGCTTGTTCACGATCTCGGAGGCGAGCAGGTATTTGCCCTTTTCGTGCAGGTCCCTGCTGTGCGCCATGATCTTTTCGGTGCCGCCCAACATCTCGACGTAGAGCGGCGCCTAGCGACAGCGGGATCAGCGTCGTCGGGTTGCAATCCCAGAAGCCGAGATAGCGCTGCACCACGCCTTGGCTGTTGGCTGCGCCGAGCCGTGATAGCCGCGGCAGATCTATTTCTCCTGCAAGCCTTTCGGCAGCGACCTGCCCGAAAAACAACGTAATTCTCGGGCCTATGCCGCTCGCGCCCCGGCCCCGCCCCGGGTCCAATGCGACCGGATTGCAAGGCGGCAATGTCTAGGGAGATGGGAATGAAAGATCGTCGTCTGTTGCTCGTAATGCTGGCCCTGATCGCGATTTTCGCCGCGGGCACAGCGCAGGCCACCGGCAAGCGGAAATGTGCCGAGGATTACCGCCGCTTTTGCAGCCAATGGGGGCTCGAGACCCGTGGTCTGGAGAATTGCATGCGCCGTCACGGCGACCAGCTCACCCACCGTTGCATCAAGGGTCTGATCCAGGCGGGCGCCGTGTCGCAAGCCGAGGTTGATCGCCGCCGCGCCGCACTCGGCCGCTAAAGACCCAAGGGGCCTTGGCTCAGCCAAGGCCCCTTTTTTCGCGCGGCAAGCGGAATCCCCCTCATGATCCCGGATCCTTTGTAATTGGATTGCTTGGCTTAGCGTACATTGCTCAGATCACAGACCTCTCGAGTCTGTTTCAGGTCCTCCATAGTCGCATTGGGGGCCACCGGAAAAAGGAAGTGCGCAGAGGATTACCACAGGTTCTGTAGCCAGTGGGGACTGGAAACCCGGGGTTTGCAAAACTGCATGCGCCAACATGGAGACCAACTAACCCCTAGATGCATCAAAGGCCTGATCCCAGGCGGGTGTAGGCTCTCAAGCCGAAG
>CAZHCN010000049.1:0-14077 GCA_964530895.1 uncultured Methyloceanibacter sp.
ATGACTTTGTCGAGGTTCAAATAAACGATGAGGTAGCCGGCCAGGACTTCGAGCCGGTGGTCGATCTTGGCTAGGCGGAACTTGGAGCGGCGGACCAGCACCACCAGCCGGTGGTCGAGCCATTCCTGCAAGACCTGACGCAGGCCCAGCACGTTCGGGATCTGGCCGCGGCTCAACACGTTCATATTGAGCGGAAGCCGCGTCTCGAGTTCCGTTAGCTTGAACAGGGACTCCATGAGCAGCAGCGGATCGACCGCGCGGCTCTTGGGCTCGAGCACGAGGCGCACGTCCTCCGCCGACTCGTCGCGGACGTCGGCGAGCAGCGGCAGCTTCTTCTGTTGGAGAAGCTCGGCAATGCGGGCGACAAGCCGCGCCTTCGGCACCTGATACGGCATCTCCGTGACGACAATCTGATAGGTGCCGCGGCCCGTGTCCTCCTGCTCCCACCGCGCGCGTAGACGGAAGCTGCCCCGCCCCGTCTTGTAGGCCTGCACGATATTCTCGCGCGGCTCGACGATGATGCCGCCGGTGGGCAGGTCGGGGCCGGGCACGATATCGACCAGCTTGTCCGCGGTCGCCTTCGGGAACTTGATGAGATGGAGCGCGGCGTCACAGAGCTCGCCTGCGTTATGGGGCGGGATGCTGGTTGCCATGCCGACGGCGATGCCGGACGCGCCGTTGGCCAGCAGGTTCGGGAAGTTTGCCGGCAGCACCGACGGCTCGAGCTCGCGCCCATCGTAGTTGGGACGGAAGTCGACCGTGTCCTCGTCGATGCCCTCGAGAAGGCGTGCGGCGACCTCGGTCAGGCGCGCCTCGGTGTAGCGGTCGGCGGCGGGGTTGTCGCCGTCGATATTGCCGAAATTGCCCTGGCCGTCGACGAGCGGGTAGCGGACGGCGAAGTCCTGGGCGAGACGCGCGAGCGCATCGTAGATCGCTTGGTTTCCATGGGGATGGAAGTTGCCCATGGTGTCGCCGACGATCTTGGCGCATTTCCGGAACTCGCCTTGCGGCCCGAGCCGGAGCTGCTGCATGGCGTAGAGCAGACGCCGGTGCACCGGTTTCAAGCCATCGCGCACGTCGGGCAGCGCCCGGTGCATGATGGTGGAGAGCGCGTAGGCGAGATAGCGCTCTTCCAGCGCCTCTTTGAGGTCGACTGGCTCGATTGGCCCCGAATCAGGGGGCGATGCGCGTTTTCCCATACATCGCGCTTAGCGCATCGGTGCCCCGCGCTCAAGCGGCGCGCGGGTTCCGGGCCAGGAGGTCGAGAAGGCGGTCGCGCGCGGACGGCAGCCTGAGCCCGTGGGGTTCGAGCACGTCGCGTTCGAGGAAAAAGCCGGTGAGCGCGAAGCCAGCGGCGATGTCGGCGGGGTCAAGCGGCGCGGTGGCATCCAGCAGGAAGGCGGGAAGCGCCAAGAGCTTGTCGCCGTAAGGCGCGCCCGCTTCGCGGGACACGGCACGGCCTGAGCGCGGCGACACATAGATCAGCTCTTCGAGGGTCCCCGTCGCCGCGCATTCGGAGAGATCGAGGCCGAAGCCGAGTTCGGCCAAGAGCTGGAACTCCCAATGGACGAGAAGCGCGGGCCAGATGTCCGGCTCTCCGAAGGAGCGCAGCAGGTGGAGCGTCGTGGCGTAGAGCTCGGAATGGGGATCGCGCTCCGGGAGAAGCTTGACGAGGCCCGCCAGCGTGCCGATGGCGGCGAGCGCGGACGCATCGTCGAGCGCGCGCGCGCCATGGGCCTCCATGAGCTCCACATTGAAGCCACCGAGATGCTCCGAGAGCCGCGCGCGCCAAGTCACGCGGACGAGATTGCCCGGCTGGAGCACCGGCCGGATGCGTCGCGACCGCCCGCCCCGCACGAGCCCGAGATGGCGCCCATGCTCGAAGGTCAGGATCTCGGCGATCATGTTCACTTCGCCGAGAGGCTTGCCGCTCAGGAAAATGCCTTCGTCGCTCCAGTCCATGGACTAGTTCTAGGACCCGAACCAGGTCGGGTCCAAGTCAAACGAGAGGCGGTCAGGCCGAAATTACCCGCCTGCCGACATACCTGACATGGACGAGCCGGACGCCGATGAGCCGGAAGCGTTTGGACTAAAGATAGAGCTTCCTGCAGTGCCAGTCGCTTGTTCAGGCGGCGCAAAGCTCGGTCCAGTGCCGAGGTCTCCGTTAGGAATCGGCTGCAGCGACTGGGGCGAGCCGCTGATAGCGCCTGGATTTAGTTCGGTGGGGAGTGGCGCACTCGAGACGGTCCCGGAGAGCATCGGTGGCGCCGCATTGGCACCGGTAGCAGCAAGGAGCACCGCCGCCACTGCCGGCAGAAGAAGTGTTGTCGGTCTCATAGGTGTGAACCTCCTGTCATTCTATTCGGAGGATTCAATCCGGGCGGTATGTGGGAGTTCCAGCGTCCGTTGGACGCATCTCGTCAGACGAGCTATTCGCGCTCGATCGGCCGCATGGCCCTCGGATAATAGGTGGGACCGCCGGCTGTTCCGGGCGCCACGCCGATGTCCGGATAACGAGACCCGAGGCCCCGGATCTCGCCTGGCGTCGGTTGGAGCGATTGGTAGGAATAGCCGAGCGCACCGGGGTTGGTGCCATTCGCCTGGGTGCCCGGGATATGGCGATCGACCGCCCAGGGGCGCCACGACGAGCGGGCGCTGGCGGCCGTCCCGTCCAGGACGAGAACTGCCGCCAAGAGCGCAAAGAGAACCGTCTTCATGAGGATATTTTGGTTTGCCATCCCGGGTTAACTCCTGAGAGGGCAGATGGTCCCCAAGATGGAAAGGTTCAATCCTTCCGTGGGTATTCCAGGCCCATCTCACGAAAACGTTCCGGGTCCTCGCCCCAGCGCTCGCGCACCTTGACGAAGAGGAAGAGATGGACGGGGACGCCGGCAATCTCCGCGATCTCGGCCCGAGCCGCCTGGCCGATCTCCTTGATCATGGCGCCCTTGGCGCCGAGCACGATGCGGCGCTGGCTCTCGCGCTCCACGTAGATGGTCTGCTCGATGCGTACGCTGCCGTTCTTCAACTCTTTCCAATCGGTGGTCTCGACGGTGAGCGCGTAAGGCAGTTCTTCATGCAGCCGCAGGAACAGCTTCTCGCGGGTGATCTCGGCGGCGGTCTGGCGGAGAGAGGCGTCGGAGAGCTGATCCTCCGGAAAAAGCCACGGACCTGGCGGCACGGCTCCTGCCAGATAGGCTTTGAGGTCGGCAACGCCGTCACCGGTCAAAGCCGAGATCATAAACACCTGATCGAAGGCCTTGAGCGCCGACAGATCGCCGGTCAGACGCAGCAGGTCCGGCTTCTTCACCAGGTCGATCTTGTTGAGGATGGCGATGGCCGGCCGCTTGATCCCGGGCAGATGCTCGACAATGGGTGCGAGCTTGTCATCGAGACCGCGCGCCGCGTCAATCACGAGCGCGACGATGTCCGCGTCCCCGGCGCGGTCCCAGGCGGCTTGCGCCATGGCACGGTCGAGCTTGCGCTTGGGCTGAAAGATGCCGGGCGTATCCACGAGGATGACTTGGGAGTCGCCGACAAGGGCGAGGCCGCGCACCGGTCCGCGGGTGGTCTGCGCCTTGTGCGTGACGATGGAGACTTTGGCGCCGACGAGCGCGTTGGTCAGCGTCGACTTGCCGCTATTCGGGGCGCCGATCAGCGCGACGAAACCGCAGCGCATCTTGTCGTTGGTCTCAGTCATTGGCCGGCGGGTGCCAGATGCCCTCGCGCATCAGCATGGCGAGTGCCGCGGCCTGCTCGGCTTGACGCTTGTTGGCGCCCTCGCCGCGCTCCGGGGCCACACCCTCTACCTGCACCTCCGTGGTGAAGCGCGGCGCATGGTCCGGGCCTTCGCGGGCGATCTCGACGTAGCGGGGCAATGGGAGTTGCTTGCCTTGAGCCCATTCCTGCAGGGCCGACTTGGCATCGGGCGCGGCGAGGTCCACCGCGGCGAGATGCGATTCCCATTCTCGATGCACCACAGCCCGGGCCGCCTCGTAGCCGGCATCGGCGAAGATGGCGCCGAGCAGCGCCTCACAGGTATTGGCCAGGATGGTCTTCTTGTGCCGGCCGCCCGAGCCGGCCTCGCCGCCGCTCATCAGGATGAATTCGCCGAGTGCCCAGTTCTGCGCCACCTGTGCACAAGTGTCGGTGCAGACCAGGTAATTGAACCAGCGGGCCAGTTCCCCTTCGCTTGCATTCGCAAAGCGCGTTGTAAGAAGTTCGGCCACGGCAAGTCCAAGCACCCGGTCGCCTAAGAACTCGAGCCGCTCATTGTCCTCGTTCGGCTTGGACCCGGCGCGGGCGCTCGCATGAGTCAAGGCGAGCTTGAGCAGCGCGATATTCGCAAAGTTGTGTCCGAGCCGGACGGAAAGCTGGCCGAGATCCGTGGTCCGCCGTTTTGGCAAGCTTATCGCACCACCGTGAAGATGCGATTCCAGCGGACCTCCTCGGGCCAGTGCCAGAATTCCCAGAAGCCCGAATCTTCGTCGATCGAGAAGAAGATCAATTGGGCCTTCCCAACGAGATTGACGAACGGCACGAAGCCGACCTCCGAGAGGAAGCGGCTGTCGGTGGAGTTGTCGCGGTTGTCGCCCATCATGAAGAAATGCCCCTCGGGCACTTTGTAGACGTCGGTGTTGTCGCCGAAGCCGTCCTTGACGAGATCGAGAACGGGATAGCTTACGCCGTTCGGCAGCGTCTCCTTGTAGCGCGCCACGTGCCGCTCGCGGCCTGAGCCATCCTTCTCGACGAAGTCGTCGATCTTCACCTTCGACACCGCCTTGCCGTTGATGTGCAGAACACCGTGGATCATCTGAATCTCGTCGCCGGGAAGACCGATCACCCGCTTGATGTAGTCCGTCTCGTTGTCGCGCGGCAGCTTGAACACGACGACATCGCCGCGCTTAGGCTCCGAGGCCCAGACGCGACCTGGAAACAGGTTCAGTCCGAAGGGGAACGAGTAGCGGCTGTAGCCGTAACTGTATTTCGAGACGAAGAGATAATCGCCGATCAGAAGCGTGGGGATCATGGAGCCCGACGGGATGTTGAACGGCTGAAACAGGAACACCCGCACGATGAGCGCCAGGATCAGCGCGTGAACGATGACGCGGACAGTGTCCTTCGTATTACTTTTCGCTTCCATTTTTTCGGCGTTCACGCTCATGCGGAAGCTCTCCTCGGTTAGTTAGTCCGACCAGCCCCCGTCCCCTGTGCTCCCCGGCTCCTGGGACAAGCGCCCCTATAGACCCTCCTCGGGGATCAGGCAAACGGCTCAATCGCGCTCGGGAACCCTCAAAGCTGAGATGATGACAATGGCTTGGGCGGTCGGGAAATCGTCGGTGATGGTCAAGTCGATGCGGGCCTCGTGACCGTCGGGCGTCAACCGGGCAAGCGCCCGCGCGGCGCCCCCGGTCAATGCCAGCGTGGGGCGGCCAGAGGGCAAATTTACGACGCCCATGTCGCGCCAGAACACGCCTTGGCGAAAACCCGTGCCGAGCGCCTTGGCGCAGGCCTCCTTGGCGGCGAAACGCTTGGCGTAGGACGCCGCCCGCAGCGCGCGGCCGTCGGATTTCCGGCGCTCGATGTCCGTGAACACCCGCAATAAGAACCGCTCGCCGTAGCGTTCGATCGTCTTCTCGACGCGCCGGATGTCGATAATGTCGTTGCCGAGGCCGAGAATCATCACGCAAGACCCGCCCGCGCTTCAGGGGCGCGCCGGCGCAAGGTCTGACGTCCTTGGTCCATGGCTGCGCGCATGCGTCGCACGCTCTCGCCGAGGCCGACGAAGACCGCCTCGCCGACAAGGAAGTGGCCGATATTGAGCTCAATGACCTCGGGCAGCGCTGAAATGGTCTCCGCGGTCTCGTAGTTGAGACCGTGGCCCGCATGCACCTCCAAGCCCAGCCCGCGGGCCAGCGTGGCGCCTTCGCGAATACAGCGCCATTCCGCTTCGGCGTCGTCCATGCGTCCTTCGGCGAGCGCGTCGCACCAGGCTCCCACATGGATCTCGATGGCCGGTGCGCGCAAGCGCGAGGCGGCCTCGATCTGGCGTCGCTCTGGCGCAATGAACAGCGACACGTGAATGCCGGTATCGACCAGCTCGGCCACGACCGGCGCCAGCACGTTGTGCTGGGCCACGACGTCGAGCCCGCCCTCGGTCGTCCGCTCGGTCCGCTTTTCCGGGACGATGCAGGCGGCATAGGGCTTGGTCTTCAGGGCGATCGCCTTCATCTCGGGAGTCGCCGCCATTTCGAGGTTGAGGTGGCAATCGAGCTCGGCCACGAGGCGCGCAATATCCTCGTCGGTGATGTGACGCCGGTCCTCCCGCAAATGCGCGGTGATGTTGTCGGCGCCGGCCTCGAGCGCGAGTCTCGCGGCGCGCACGGGATCGGGATGCACCCCGCCGCGTGCATTCCTCAAGGTGGCCACATGATCGATGTTGATGCCCAAGCGGATCGCCGGAACGGTCATTGGGCCTCCACGGGGGAGCGCAGCTCACGGCGACGGTGCTGGTAGGCATTCACCGTGGGCCTCACCAGGAAATAGCTCAGAAGCGCGAGACCGAGCCCGATGGGGATGGCCCCGAGCGACATGGGCTCGAGGATCGGCCAGAGCTGGTCGATTGAGGTCTGGAAGATGCCGTTCGACAGGTCGATCGGCGCCCGGTCCGAGCCTCCGCCGAGCATCAGCCGGCCGACCTCGTAGGTTCCATACCAGAACACGGGATAGGTCAGCGGATTGCCGACAAAGGTGCCGAGGATTGCTGCGACGATGCTGCCGCCGATGATCCAGGCGAGGAGAACGGCCATGATCATGTGCGTGCCGAGAAAGGGCGTAGTGGCGGTGAACACGCCGACGGCAAAGCCGAGCGCCACGGCGTGCGGCGTCGCGCTCAAACGGCGGACGCGATATACGACATAGCGGGTCGAGCGGCTCCAGCTGCGGCGCGGCCACAGATGGACCCGCACCCGCTCAAGAAAGCTCTCCGCCTCGCGGCGCCTGAACAGCATCACCACCTCGTTCCAAGGATGGGCGCCCGTCCTCCGATCCCGGCCCAATGGGGTCCGAGCCCTACCATATTTGGGTTAGATTTCTCCATATCCCAGGGGCTAGCCCGCTGCGCGCGCCGCGGTGCTCACCACGTCTTTAGCGCGCAAGCCCGCCAGGATCTCATTCAAGTGCTTCAGGTCCCAGACTTCGAGGTCGATCAACATCTCCGTATAGTCGGGGACCCTGTTGGTCATCTTGATATTGCCGATATTGCCGTCCGCCTCGCCGATCACCGCGGCGATCTGGGCCAAACTTCCGGGCTCGTTCATCGCCGTGACGGCAATCTTGGCGGGGAAGCGCTGGGGGTCGTCCTCGTCGATATCCCAGGTGACGTCGATCCAACGCTCCGGCTCCTCGTCGAAGGCCTTCAGAGCGTCGGCGTGGATCGGGTAGATGGTGATGCCCTGCCCCGGTGTGAGGATGCCGACAATGCGGTCACCGGGCACCGCGCCGCCCTCGGCGAAATTCACTGGCAGATCGCCGCGCAAGCCGCGGATCGGAATGCTGCTTGAGCCTTCCGGCCGCTCCTTGCCGCTCGACCCGGGCCAGCGAAACTTGAGACCCATGACCTTGCCGAGGCCGAACCAGCCCTCCTCCGTACGCTTCACTTTGCGCCGGCGCTTCGCCGGCTCTTGCGGCGCTTCCTCTGGGAACACGGCGCGCACCACGTCGGCGGAAGCGAGCTCGCCGCGACCCACGGCCGTCATGACCTCTTCGGCGGTCTTCTGAGACAGCCGCCCGAGCGCCGTGGCGAGACTCTCCTCGCTGAAGGTCTTGCCCCGGCGCTGAAACGCGCGATCGAGGATCTCGCGGCCGAGCTTGCCGTATTGGGCCCGAACCGCGTCGCGGGTGGCGCGCCTGATGGCCGAGCGCGCCTTGCCGGTGGCGGCAAGGCTTTGCCAGGCGACCGGCGGCGCTTGCGCCGCGGAGCAGACGATCTCGACCTCGTCGCCGTTCCGCAGTTGGGTGGCGAGCGGCATCGACCGGCCGTTGATCTTGGCGCCGACGCAAGTGTTGCCCACGTCGGTATGCACCGCATAAGCGAAGTCGATGCAGTTCGCGCCGCGCGGCAGCGCGATCAGGCGCCCCTTTGGCGTGAAGCAGAAAACCTGGTCCTGGAACAGCTCGAGCTTGGTGTGCTCGAGGAACTCTTCGGGATTGTCGCCGTCCAGAAGCATGCCAACGAGATGGCGCAGCCAGCGGTAAGCGTTGGAGTCTTGTGCCGGCACCTTGCTCTTGCCGTTGGCGCCATTGAGGTCCTTGTAGAGACCGTGCGCGGCGACGCCGTATTCGGCGATCGAGTGCATCTTCTCGGTGCGGATCTGCAGCTCGACGCGCTGATGGCGAGGACCGACGATCGTGGTGTGGATCGACTGATAGTCGTTCTGCTTCGGGTTGGAGATGTAATCCTTGAAGCGGCCGGGGACGGCATGCCAGGTCGTGTGCACCACCGCGAGGGCGTGGTAGCAGTCCGGCACCTCCGGAACGACGATGCGGAAGCCATAGATGTCGGACAACTGCTCGAGCGAGATCTGCTTGCGCTCCATCTTGCTCCAGATGGCGTAGGGCTTCTTCTCGCGCCCGGCGACGACGGCGTTGACATTCGCCTCTTTCAGCTTGGTGGTCAGTGCGCTCTCGATCTCGTCGATCAAGCCCTGGTTGCGCTCGCGCAGGATTTTCAGACGCTCGACCACGGCGGCGTGCGCTTCCGGGTTGAGCCAGCGAAAGGCGTGATCCTCCAGCTCCTCGCGCAGCCACTGCATGCCCATGCGGCCGGCGAGCGGCGCATAGATGTCCATTGTCTCCTCGGCGATGATCCTGCGCTTCGCGGGCTTCATGTGCTCGAGCGTTCGCATGTTGTGCAGTCGATCGGCGAGCTTGACGAGCAGCACGCGAATATCACTGGAGATGGCCAATAGGAGCTTGCGGAAGTTCTCCGCCTGCTCGGCCTTCTTGGTGACGAGGTCGAGTTTCTTGATCTTGGTCAGGCCGTCGACGAGCGTGCCGATCTCGGAACCGAACATCGTGTCGATCTCGCCGCGCGTGACCTCGGTGTCCTCGATGGTGTCGTGGAGAAGTGCCGTTGCAATGGTCGCATCGTCGAGACGCATCTCGGCGAGGATGGCGGCGACTTCGAGGGGATGGGAGAAATACGGTGCGCCGGACGCGCGCTTCTGATTGCCATGGGCCTTCATGGCGTAGACATAGGCGCGGTTCAGAAGCGCCTCGTTGGCGCTCGGCTGATAGCTGAGCACGCGCTCAACCAGCTCGTATTGGCGGGTCATCGCGCGCGCCCCTTAACGAGTATCGGACACAGCACGCGCGCCGTCCCGGCCGACGCCGGAATCCAATACACTGAGAGCCAGCCTATACCGGAATGCGGCGAGGCAAACTGAAATGCGCCGCGCCTAAAGACGTCGTCAAACTCAGCGTGCGCGCGGTCCCGCATTCGAGCCATCCGAAGGCGCCTGGGTCGCCATCCGGCGCAACAGCTCCTCCTCGGTCATGCGGTCGATCTGCGTGTCGGTCGACTGATCGTCCTGACCGAGGACGGGCACCCGTGCGTCCTGCGACAACATCGGCACGGCTTCCGCCTCAGGCTCATCCACCTCGACATATTTCTGCATGGAGTGGATGAAATCTTCCTTGAGGTCGTCGGTCGCGATCTTCTTGTCAGCGATCTCACGGAGGGCCACCACGGGGTTCTTGTCGTTGTCCCGCTGCACGGCGATCTGGGCGCCGGCGGAGATGGTGCGGGCACGGTGGGCGGCGAGCAGCACGAGCTCGAAGCGGTTCGGAATCTTGTCGATGCAGTCCTCGACGGTGACGCGAGCCATCAGGTCATCCTTTTGGAAAGTGGCGGATTTGACCTCTATTTATGCAGTTCGGTCCAAGCTGGCAAGTCGTTCGGGCATCTAAAGCTTTCGGATGACTTGACCTTCGCGGCCCCGGGCCGCCTTGCGCCATAGAGCCTCGGCGCTTCGTTTGGTCACCGGATGACGCCAATCCGGGGCCACATCCAACAGCGGACGCAGCACAAATGGCCGCGCCTCGATCCAGGGATGGGGCAGAATCAGGGGTCGTGGGCCCGCCCGGGCAAAACGGGGATGCCCGTCCGGCCAACGCTCTATGCGATTTTTGTAATCGAGAATGTCGATATCGAGGGTGCGCGGTCCCCAGGGGCTGCCGCCGCGGCGCCCCGCCGCCCGTTCGATTCGCTTGAAAAGCCGCAGTAACGCCTCCGGCGGCAAATGCGTGTCGATCAGGGCGACGGCATTAACGTAAGCAGGTTGGCCCGCGCGACCGACCGCCGCAGTCACATAAAAGGCGGAAACCGCCTCCACGGCGACACCTTCCCGTGCGATCTCGTCCAAGGCGCGCGCAATCGTGTCGGCCGGCGTGCCCCACGGCCCGGGACAATTTGCACCTAATCCTACCAGTGTTTTGCCGCGTGTGGCCAATTGCGGAGTGCCTTCGTCATACCTATGTTGCCTAGTTAGAATGTTTAGTTTGTGTTTGTTGTCGTTCGCGAACTTTTTTTCAGCGTTGGGAACGCAAAATGAATTTCTATCCGACAGAGCGCATCGCTCTCTTCATCGACGGCGCCAATCTTTACGCTGCGGCGAAGTCTCTCTCCTTCGACATCGATTATAAGCGCCTGCTCGCTCTGTTTCGCTCCAAGGGGCAGCTGGTGCGCGCGCTCTATTACACCGCGCTCGCCGAGGATCAGGAGTACTCCTCGATCCGGCCGCTGATCGATTGGCTCGACTATAACGGCTATACGATGGTGACGAAGCCGACCAAGGAGTTCATCGATGCGGCGGGTCGGCGCAAGATAAAGGGCAACATGGACATCGAGCTTGCGGTCGATGCCATGGAGCTCGCCGATCATCTCGATCATCTCGTGCTATTTTCCGGCGACGGCGACTTCCGCTCGTTGGTGGAAGCGCTGCAGCACAAGGGCAAGCGCGTCAGCGTCGTGTCCACGTTGTCCACCAACCCGCCCATGGTCGCCGACGAGCTTCGCCGTCAGGCGGACCAGTTCATCGATCTCGCCAACTTGCAGAACGAGATCGGCCGGGATCCGGCGGAGCGGACGCAGCGTGAGCAGCGGCGTCGGCCCGAGCCCGATCCGCTCGACGAGTTCGATTCCGAAGACCTGATCGAAACCTGAACCTGCCGTTTGACGAACAAAGGAGGCAAGACGATGAAGCTCGGCTTCGTTGGGCTCGGCCACATGGGAACCGCAATGGCTGCGAACTTGCTCGCGGCGGGGCATACCCTTCTTGCGCATAATCGCACCCTGGCCAAGGCCGAGCCGCACGTGAAGAACGGCGCGACGCTCGCCAAGACGCCGGCTGAGGCAGCCGGCGGCGAAGCGGTCATCACCATGCTTGCCGACGATGCGGCGGTGGAGGCCGTCGTGTTCGGCCCGGACGGAATTCTTGACGCACTTCCTCCCGGCGCAATCCACGTCTCCATGAGCACGATCAGCGTCGCCCTCTCCGAACGGCTGGCCAAGGCCCACGCCGAGCGCGGTCAGCATTACGTGGCGGCGCCGGTGTTCGGGCGCCCCGATGCCGCGGCGGCAAGAAAGCTGTTCATCGCCGCAGCAGGTCCTGGGGACGTGGTGGCCAGGCTCCAGCCGGTATTCGATACGCTGGGCCAGCGCACCTTCGTCGTCTCGGATCGCGCACCGAATGCCAACGTGGTCAAGCTGAGCGGCAATTTCTTGATCATGGCCGTCATCGAGGCCTTGGGCGAAGCGTTCGCGCTCATCGACAAGGCGGGTATCGACCGCGAAGAGTATCTCGATCTTCTGGTCAGCACGCTGTTCGGCGCGCCCGTCTACAAGACCTATGGCGGTCTGATCGCGAAGGAAGGTTACGAGCCTGCGGGCTTCAAGGCCAGGCTAGGCTATAAGGATGTCCGTCTTGCGCGCGAAGCCGCGCAATCGCTCGATGTGAAGATGCCCCTTGCGGACCTCATCGCCCAGCGTTTCGCGACGCTCATCGAAGCGGGTGGCGCGGATATGGATTGGTCCGCGCTCGCACTCTTGGCCAAGCGCGATGCCGGCGGCGTGACGCCGCTCAATCCCGCGAACCGGGACTGACCGGTGGCGCTTTCCGCCGTGACCCATGATGGGGCGCCAGAGCCTGCCCCGGATTGTCCACTTTGCCCGCGGCTTGTGGCGTTCCGGCACGACAATCAAGCCGCCCACCCGGATTGGTTCAACGGGGCAGTCCCCTCGTTCGGGCCCGAGACGGCGCGGCTCCTCATTGTCGGGCTGGCACCAGGCCTCAAAGGCGCCAACCGGACCGGACGTCCCTTCCTCGGCGACTATGCGGGCGAGCTCCTCTACCGCACGCTTCTCAAGACGGGGCTCGCGCGCGGCAGCCACGATGTCGCGACGCCCGAGGCGCTCGAGCTCGTGGACTGCATGATCACCAACGCGGTCCGCTGCGTTCCGCCTGCGAACAAACCGAAGCCCGACGAGATCAAGCGCTGCCGCGCCTTCCTCATCCGCCGCATGCAGGCGCTGCCGAATTTGCGCACCCTGCTCGCCATCGGCCGCATCGCTCATGACAGCATCCTCGATGCGCTGGCGTTGAAAAAGCGCGACTTCCCGTTCTCTCACGGCGCGCGCCACGACCTTCCGAACGCGATTACGCTGTTCGACAGCTACCACTGCTCGCGCCAGAACACGAACACGGGCCGCCTCACCACGCCCATGTTCGAGACGGTGGTGGGGCATGCCGCCGCGAGCCTCGACGGCTAGCTTGCCGCTCCTCGGCAAGTCGGGCATGCTGCCTTGGGTCACTCTGAAGGCATGCGAGGCTCCCCATGGCGGGGCTTGAAATCTCACCGACCAAAGTCGGCTTTGTCATCGTCAAGGCGCGAGAATGCGCGGCCAAGGTCGGCGCCTGGGACGAGGGTGCCACCTCCGAGCGCGATGCGGACTCGATCCTGGAGTCCTTCTCCGACGATGCGACCCTGGCGGAGCTCAAAGAGTTCATCCACGATCTCAACGAGGATGAGCAAGTGAGCCTGGTGGCGCTCGCTTGGATCGGCCGCGGTTCGTTCGGGCCCGATGAGCTGGAGGACGCGGTCGAGACGGCCCGCGCGGAACGTAACGCCCGCACGGCCGATTACCTCACCGGCATGTCGCTTCTCCCCGACTACCTGGAAGAGGCCTTGGACCGGCTCGGTTATTCGGTGGAAGACGCCGAAGACGATGCCATGGGCGACTAGGACGCCCTCTCCTTCCCTTCAATCCACGCAACGACTTCGCCTGCGTGTCCCGCCGGGTCGGGCACCGGGTAGAACACGTGCGCGATACGTCCCCTATCGACGACAAGGGTGAGTCTTTTCAGGTAGATCTCTCCGCCGGTTGCGAAAGTCGGTAAGCGAAGCGCTGTTGCGAAGCGGCCTTCCCAATCGCTGAGGACCGAGAACGGCAGATGCAAGCGCGTCACGAGCTCTCGCTGGTACTCCGTCGACTGGCGGCTCAGACCGAAGATGCGCGTTCCCTGCCGTGCGTAGCGGTCATGAAGATCGCGGAAGCCTTCGAGCTCGGGCGTCGAGCCATGGGCCCCGGGGATCAAATCCCAATCGGGCGGGTTGGGCTGTCCCGGGCGCCCAGTCCAGGGATAGACCGCAACCACGCTGCGGCCGGGCAGCTTCGCAAGGCACAGCTCCGGCCCGTCCGTCGGCGGGAGTGAGATCGGCGGTAATGCGAGGCCTTGCGTCAGGTGATCGGCGGCGCTATCGGCGATGGGCGGCGGAGAACCGGTCACCCCTCAGCCCTTCTCGCGCATGAGCCGGCCCTTCTGGCGGTCCCAATCGCGCTTCTTCTCGGTCTCGCGCTTGTCGTGGAGCTTCTTACCGCGGCCGAGCCCAAGCTGGATCTTGGCGATGCCGCGGGCGTTGAAGTAGAGCTTGAGCGGCACGAGCGCCATACCCTGCCGCTGGATGGCGCCGAGCAGCCGTGCCATCTCGCGCCGGTGCAGCAGGAGCTTGCGGTGCC
>CAZHCN010000050.1:0-14049 GCA_964530895.1 uncultured Methyloceanibacter sp.
ACGACAACACGGTCTACAGCTTCATCTGGCTCGATACGAGCAAAGGGCCGCTGGTCGTCGAGATTCCGCCCAAGGTGCTCGGGCTGATCGACGACATGTGGTATCGCTGGGTAGCCGATGTCGGCATCACCGGCGCTGATAAAGGCAAGGGCGGTAAGTATCTCATCCTACCACCCGGTTATAAGGGCGAAGTGCCGGACGGATACTTCGTGGTGCGGCCCAGCACCTTTGGCAACTGGATGCCGTTCCGCTCATTCCTGGTGGACGGGTCACCCAAACCCGGTGTCGACCTCGTCAAGAAGACGCTGAAGATCTATCCGCTCGGCGACGAGCCCCAGCCAATCAAGTACGTGAACCTGTCCGGCGTCCCCTCGACGTTCGTGGCTCCGGCCGACTACGCGTTCTGGGAATTGCTGAACGAAGCGATCCAGAGCGAACCGGCGGAGGGGTCCAACTCCACGACACTCGGTCTGTTCGCCTCCATCGGCATCGAAAAAGGCAAGCCCTTCGCTCCCGATGAACGGATGAAGAAGATCCTCACAGATGCGGCGAATATTGGCGCCGTCACCGCGCGTACCCTCGGCTACAAGATGCGCGATAAGAACGGCTACATCTATCCGGACGGCTATTGGCGCAAGCCCTTCTTCGGTGGCTACAAGTTCGAGGTGTCGCCGGGAGTCAGCAATCTCGATGGCGCGACCTTCTTCTACTTCCTCGCCACCGGTGTCACGCCGGCGATGGCCGAGAAGATGGTGGGCGAAGGCTCTCAGTACCCTTGGACGGCACTCGATGCCGACGGCAATCCCTTCGACGGGTCGAAGACCTACAAGCTGCATTTGCCGCCGCATGTCCCCGCCAAGGATTTCTGGTCGGTCATCGTCTACGACACCCAGACCCGTTCCATGCTGCAGACGGACCAACAGTTTCCGAGCGTGTCCAGTCAGGACAAGGACGTGAAGGTCAATGCCGACGGGTCGGTCGACGTATGGTTCGCCCCCAAGGCGCCGGAGGGTATGGAGCACAACTGGGTGCAGACCATTCCCGGCAAAGGCTGGTTCATGATCCTGCGCCTCTATGGCCCGCTCGAACCCTGGTTCGATCAGACGTGGCGCCCTGGAGAGATCGAGCCACAAGGCTGACTTGAGCTAAGCTGTCTTTGAAGGGAAGCGCACCGGGCCCCGATCATTCGGCATCTCGGTCAACACGGGAGCATCGATGGCATGACGAGCATATCGCGAAAGTTCAGGAAACTAGTCGTAGCCGGGCTATCGGCACTAGTGCTGACGCTGGTTGCTGGGATACCGACATCACCAGGTGCGGTGGCCGGCCAGGAAGAGGCCAAAGCCCTGCTGAAGGCAATGACTGACTACATGACAGCGCAAAAGGCCATTTCGTTTGACTTCGATGCAATCCTCGAGGTCGTCACAAAAGACGAGCAGAAACTCGCGCTAGCGAGCTCAGGCACTGTCATACTTAACCGGCCTGATAAAATTCGGGCTTCCCGGTCAGGCGGCTTTGCCGACATCGAGACCGTCTTTAACGGAAAGACCCTGACGGTGCTGGGCAAGAACGCGAATGTCTATACACAGGTCGAAATTCCGGGCTCCATCGATCATCTGGTCGACGAGCTGAAGGACAAATACAACAGGCCCCTTCCAGCTGCGGACTTGCTTCTCACGAATGCTTACGATGAGTTGATGGCCAATGTGACTGACGTGAAGGATCTTGGCAGCGGCGTAATCGGCGGCACCGAATGCGATCACCTGGCTTTTCGAGAAAAAGAGGTTGATTGGCAAATCTGGATTGCCCAGGGGAATCGTCCCTACCCTTGTCGGTATACTATCACGTCCAAGCTCATTACCGGCGACCCGCAATATAGCGTCGAGGTCAGGAACTGGAAGACCGGCGACGAGGTCGCGGCCGATAGCTTCAGCTTCGAGGCTCCGGCTGGCGCCAAGCAGGTGGACATAGCAGACCTGAAGAAGATGAAGGACATGGGTGAACTGCCGAGTAACTTCGTCATCGTTGGAGGTGAACAATGAGCGTGTCAAAGACAATTGGCTTGCTACTGCTGGTCGGCATCGTCGGATTTAGCGGACTCGCTCTTAGCGAGCGTTTCTTGCTTCCCGGTGTTCAAAGTCTCGTCTCGACGGCCGACGCTCGAATTGGTCGTCCCCTAACGCCGGTCAGCGTCGCCGGCGTGGCCCGGCGGACCGTGCGTCGGTGCGCGGTCGGCGTGTATCGCTGCTAGAAGATTGTTTTCCGACCAGTCCGGTTGGTCCGCCCCTTCAAAAGTTTACAGCTGTACGTCGGAAGTCAATCTCTCAGTGAAAATCTATACTGCCCGGGAACTTGGTCGCAAAATCGAAGTGGTGCCTAGCGGACATCCACATTAAGATCGATCGTTTGCTCGAACAGTCCCTGTAGAGATGAGGAAAATGTAGCAATGTCGCAATCTCTAGATGCCAAGTCGCTACTGGAGCGGTTTGATATCTCGCCTGAAGATCTTGCTTTGCTGAAGCGGTGTGGCGAAGCTTTTGGCTCATCCGACAAGATTCAGGGCGTTATCAATCAGTTTTATGAATGGCTGGGCGAGCAGCCCGAGTTCTCGATCTTTTTCAATAGCCAAGACACTGTCGACCGCGTCAAGAAACTTCAGAAGAACTATTGGGAGGAGTTCTTCAGCGGTGTCGTGGATCAGAAATATATCGATTATCGCGTTCGAATCGGCGAGATCCACGCGCAACGCGACATGCCCAATCTGATCTATTTTGCCGCCATGGCTCACTTCAACCAACTCTTCTCCGATGCCATCGTGGCGTGCGATTTTTCTCATGACGACACCAGTCGCGCTTTCACTGCTTTTGACAAACTCAGGTTGCTGGACATGCTTGTGACCAGCGATCAGATCGCCCAGTTTGCGCGGCGCCGCCTTATTGAGAGCGGCAAGACCATGCTGGAGATGTCGACGCCGGTTACATCGATCTGGGATGGCATCTTGCTCTTACCTTTGGTCGGCATCGTGGATTCGCAGCGCACGCAGGACATCATGGAGAAGAGTCTGTCGCGAATCGCCGAAGCGCGTGCTCGCGTGTTTGTCATGGATATTAGTGGTGTCGTCACCGTCGACACTGCGGTGGCGAACAACTTCATCCGGATCACCCAGGCCACCAGGCTTATGGGATGCGACTGCATTATTTCGGGCATTTCGCCCAATGTCGCGCGGACCTTGGTCGAACTGGGCGCCAATGTGGGCGAAGTGCGGACCACGGCAACGTTGCGAGATGCCTTGCAGCTTGCGCTGGCGACAATTGATTCGACATTGCGTGACGGTCGCGCGCGTTCGCAAGGTTAGGCGTGTCCCCCTAAGCGCGTGCGGCCGAGGAGTCCATGGGAGACAGACATTTCGTCATTACCCGGTTGAACCGAACCATGGTTGCGACCCTGGAGGGCGAGGTCGATGCCGGAGAGCTTGGAGACTTGGTAAACTCCTTGTCGGAGGCGCAGGCGCGGCAGAACGTCAACAGTGTCGTGCTTGATGTGTCCGCATGTGAGGTGATGGATCTCGATGAATTTGCAGAATTGCAGAAGGCAGTCCGAACGGTCGAATGGCTTGGCTTGCGATGTATCGTGGCCGGACTCGGGCCGGGGATCGTTGCCTATATCGTTTCGACTGGGGTGGCATTGGGAGCGTTACGCACGGCTCTGGACTTGGAGCTCGCGCTGGAGGAGCTAAGCGCTGATTGCGATGAAGAGCCGGAACAGCAACCTGAACCAGAACAAGACGACGAGTCTGAACTCGAACCGGACAGTGTTAGGCCGCTTTGATATTCATGCGGAGGCCGACCTCCACATTGCTGTGCTGCACGTCCAACGGAATGAGCGACTTGTGCAAACGTTTGGAGCGGCCGATATCGCGATGCTCGCAACTGTGGCTTCAGAGCTTGGCCGCAATATCCTGAAGTACGGCGACGCTAAGGGCTACCTTCTGGTGACCTGGATTGACGATGTGCCAAACCATAGAAGCGGCATCGAAATCAAGGCCGTCGACCGTGGGCCCGGCTTCGTCGACAAGAAGAGTGCGCTGTCTGATCACTATTCCACTTCTGGAACTCTCGGCCTCGGGCTTCCGGGTGTTGCGCGTATCATGGATACGCTCGAGATTGAATCTGAGCTTGGAGAAGGGGCCGAGGTAACGGCGACAATGTGGGTCCATCAGCGTGACCGGAAGTATTGAGTTGGGCGAATACGTGCGACCTCAGAACGGAGAGACATTGTCGGGGGATGTCGTCCTCACGCAGCATGAGGACGCCGGCGTGCTCGCTGCGGTCATAGACGTGCTCGGACACGGGCCGGAAGCACATGGTATTGGGGTTCACCTTCGCGGTGCGTTGTCGCAATGGGTGCGCACGACAACCCGTCCCGAGCCCGAAGGGGCGATGGAGCTGCTCCATGAAAGCGCTCAAGGCACCCGAGGAGCGGTTGCCGCCGTCGCTTGGCTCGATGCGACGTCGCTTGAAGGCTGGGTCGCCGGCGTTGGCAACGTACGCTGCCGAATATTCGGAGAAGTGACGAAAACAATAGAATTCGGCGATGGCGTGCTTGGCCAAAGAGTGCGCTCGCCGAGACCTCAAGCTTTGCGCTTGAAGCCTGCGGACGTCCTCGTGCTGTTCTCCGATGGCGTCACTGGCCGTTTTGGACCGGAGAACTACCCAAGCCTGGGTCTTGATCCCGCTTCAACAATAGCCCTCAACGTTGTCCGCAGGTTCGGCAAAGGATTGGACGACGCGTCGTGCGCGATAATACGGTGCAAATGACTGAGATCGGTACACTGTCGATCAAAGGTGAGGCCGCGGTTCTGGCGATGCGCCGGAAACTATTCGCCATCGCAAATGCACTTGGCATAGGCCACATCCGCGCTGTGCGACTGGCATCCTCTGTTTCGGATCATGTTAAGGCATTGGTGAAGGCGGGACCGGTCGAGATAGACGTCGGACTTAGCGGTTCGGGCGCGGATGAGGATTTATATGTGGACGTGATTGGTGCGCGGCGAAGCGAAAGCCGATTGATTGGTGTAGGGTTCGAGCGCACAGATGCTTTCGAAAAAGGTGGCCGCCATGGTTGGCGCAGCTATTGCCGAACGGGGTTGGGAGCTGAACGTCTAGACTCAAAGCTCGACAAATGCCGAGCGATAATCGCCGAGCAGAGTGTCGATGAACTTATCGAGGCTCTCGAAATCAGTAACGAGGAAGCGCAGGCGGCCAAAGAGGTTGCCGAAGAAGCGACGCGGCTCAAGTCTGATTTTCTGGCCAACATGAGCCACGAAATTCGCACGCCGATGAACGCCATCATCGGCTTATCCCAGCTTGCGTTGAAGACAGATTTGCCGCCACGTCAGCGTGACCACCTGATCAAGATCAAGAACTCGGGGCAACATCTGCTCGGCATTATCAATGACATTCTCGACTTCTCAAAGATCGAGGCCGGAAAGCTTTCCATCGAAAAAATCGCGTTCGATCTGGATACCGTCCTAGAGAATGTTGGCAATGTGATTTCTGAAAGGGCCGCAACCAAAGGCCTCGAGTTGATTTTTGACGTCGATCCTTCGGTCTCGATTGGACTTGAGGGCGACCCGCTGCGGTTGGGACAGGTCCTAATCAATTTCTGCAACAACGCCGTTAAATTTACCGATGAGGGCGAGATCGTGGTCCGGGTGCAGGTCGTGGAGGACCGCGGAGACAACCAGCTCATCCAATTCTCTGTAACCGATACGGGGATTGGACTGTCTGAGGTGCAAATGTCTCGTCTCTTCCAGGCTTTTGAACAGGCAGACACCTCAACGACCAGGAAGTATGGCGGAACTGGCCTTGGGCTCGCTATCTCCAAGAAACTCGCCGAGGCGATGGGCGGCCGGATCGGCGCGAGCAGCGAGTTCGGTCAAGGTAGCAGCTTCTGGTTCACCTCTCGCCTTAAGAAAATCACCGCGCGCCGCCGAATGTTGCGCAGAGATCTCGAAGGGCGACGTGCATTGGTTATCGACGACAACTCGTCGGCTCGAACAGTGCTCTCCAACCTATTGGACAGCATGTCGATTGCCGCCGACGAGGCGCCTTCAGGCCGGGAAGGCATTGAGATGATTCACCAGGCCGCCGCTAGGGGCGCGCCGTACGATATCGTATACGTCGATTGGCAGATGCCGACGCTGGATGGAATCGAGACCTCTAAGCAGATTATGGCACTGGAAAATGTCTCAGTGCCACGCCTTGTCATGGTCACGGCCTACGGTCGAGAAGAAGTTCTCAAGACTGCCGAGGACTCAGGCTTGGATAGCGTCCTCGTAAAGCCTGTCACCTCTTCGACCTTGTTGGACACGACGTTGTCCGTGCTTAAAGGCGACGACGGCCGCAGTGGTATTGAAGATGAGCAGGCAGAAGCGCAATACGACGTCTCTCATTTGCGCGGCGCTCGCGTGCTTTTGGTCGAGGACAACGAAATCAATCAAGAAGTCGCTCTCGGCCAGCTTGAGGATGCGAAAGTGCAGGTCGATGTTGCCGACAATGGTGAGGTCGCGGTGAATATGGTTCGGTCGAAGGACTACGACATCGTCCTCATGGACATGCAAATGCCTGTCATGGATGGACTCGAAGCAACCCGGATTATCCGGGCAGACTCTCGTTTCGATCAACTGCCGATCATTGCCATGACTGCCAATGCCATGGCGGTTGATCGTGACAGGTGTCTTGAAGCCGGCATGAACGATCATATCGCGAAGCCCATTGATCCAGATCAGCTATTTGGAGCGCTGAACCGCTGGATTGGTCAATCGGGGTGACATGAAGAAGTAGGTGGGACATAGACTAATGAACTTAGACTGTGGGGTGCTCGATGGCGCTGGCTTTGATAGCGCGGCCGGGCTGAAGATTGTCGGGGGGAAGGCCGACCGCTACGCCGAACTCCTCCAGAAGTTTGCCGATCGCCAATCTGGCACTGTGAGCGAGATTCGTGCGGCACTCGATTCCGGCGACGGTGCTACCGCAGAGCGAGCCGCTCACTCGCTCAAGGGATCCGCAAGTACGCTTGGCGCCAATGCACTTGCTGAAAGCGCGGGGAAAGTGGAAACGGCAATCAGGTCCGGGCATGGCGTAGAGGAAGCGCTCGAAGAACTGTCAGGCTCTCTGCGCACCGCTTTGTCGGCAATTCAGCATGCCGTAACTGGGTGATGTCCAAAAAGCTCATCCTGATTGTCGACGACACGCCGACAAATGTCGCGGTGGTCTCCGGTGTGCTGAAGGACTCATTTAGAACGAAAGTGGCGACTAATGGCGAAAAAGCTCTGGCCATCGCCATGGGGCCTGAGAAACCCGATCTGATCCTGCTCGACGTTATGATGCCGGGTATGGACGGCTACGAGGTTTGCGGCCGGCTCAAGGACAATCCGGCGACGCGCGACATCCCGATCATCTTCCTCACCGCCAAGACTGACGAGGTCGACGAGAAAAAGGGCTTTGACGTCGGCGCCGTTGATTATATCCACAAGCCGTTTTCGGCCCCGATCGTGATGGCGCGGGTGAGGACGCAGCTCGCCCTTCAGGAAGCGCTGACCGAAGCCCGTGAGGCGCGTACTCAGGCGGACCAGTTGCTGCATGCGCTCCTGCCAAAGAAAGCTGCCGACGAGATCCGTAGCTTTGGCACCGTGATTCCGCGCCGCTACGAGAATGTTGCGGTGCTGTTCTGCGACGTCACCAATTTCACCGCCTATTGCGATAAGCACGAGCCTGAGGACGTGGTGTCGCGCCTCGATGCGCTGTTCGTCATCTTCGAGCGGGTCGCGGCGAAGCATAGTCTGGAAAAAATCAAGACCATCGGCGATGGGTTCATGGCGGTGGCGGGTCTGCTGCACAAGGTGGAGGATCCGATAGGATCGGCGGTGCGCTGCGGACTGGAAATGGCCTCGACCCTGATAGACGCGCATCTTGGGTGGGAAGTGAGAGTCGGCGTCCATTCGGGCCCTGTGGTCGCGGGCGTCGTCGGCCAGGAGCGCTATCAATTCGACATCTGGGGAGATGCCGTCAATGTCGCCGCCCGCATGGTGGGCATGAGCACGCCGGGAAGCGTGGCCGTCACCAAGGAGATCTTCGAGCAAGTCGACTCGGCCTTTGATGGTGAATCGCTCGGCGAACTCAACGTCAAAGGCAAGGGCGAGATCTCCATCTTCGGACTGCGTAGTCAAAAAGAATGACCAGTCGCACCATGCCGTGCGCGGCTGAACGCCCGCTGATGGCACACAGCGGACTTTCATTCAGAGGCATGTCTGCTTTCAGGCTTAAAGCGGACAGTTTAAGGAGGAAGTCCGCTACTTCCCAAACTGACCTAGAGGATCGCATGGTCAAGGTACAAACAACGCTGGTTGCGGGCCCCGCAACCAATTTTCCCGAACGGGCATAGCTTTCATTGAGAGCAGGACCCGACCAATCGCCCAGCCGGATCTCCTTCGCCCGCGTCCCTTCGAAGTACCGTCAAGACTTGCGGCGCAGCGTAAGTCCGGAGAAGGCTTTGCGGAAGTTCTGGCCGCTCTCGGTCAAAAGTCTCTCGGCCTCGCCGCGTTCATACCCCTTCAGCACGAGAGCCGCGACCTTGAGATTGCCCTCCGCAAGCTTCAGGGCCTCGCGAGCGTCACCGGCATTGCATCCGGTCAGCCGGTTCAAGATGCGCTCGCTGCGTTTCAGTAGCTTTTCGTTCGTCGCCCGAACGTCGACCATCAGGCCGGCGTGTACCTTGCCTAGCCGAATCATGAGCAGCGACGACAATGCATTGAGCGTGACCTTCTGCGCGGTGCCGGCTTTCAGCCGCGTCGAACCGGCAATCACCTCGCTTCCAGTGTCGAGCCAGACGGGGCAGTCCGATTCCGTCAGGACCGGCGTGTCCCCATTATTGGCAATGCCGATCGTCAAAGCCCCACGCCGCTTCCCCTCGCGCAACGCCTCCACGGCGAAGGGTGTCGTGCCGCTCGCCGCGACCACGACCACGACATCGTCCGAGCCGACATCGCGAGCATCCATGAACTGCGCCACTTGCGTTACGTCATCTTCCGCGCCTTCGATCGAGCGTGACAGGGCCTCGTATCCGCCCGCGATAAGCAACAACAATCGCTCCTCCGGCCAGCCGAAGGTCGGCGCAAGCTCCGCTCCGTCCTGGACGGCGAGGCGGCCGGAAGTGCCGGCGCCCGCGTAGATGAGACGGCCCCCACGCGCCAGACGCTCCTCCATGGCCCGCGCGGCACCCTCGATCGCCGGACGCGCGGCACGCACAGCCGCCAGGGCGGCAAATTGCGCCTCGATCATGCAATCCAGGATGTCCGCAGGATCCCAGAGGTCGATATCGGTAAAGCGGGGGCTAGCGCGTTCGGTTTCCATGCGAGAGGACATTTTCCGGCTGCTGGACCAAGCCTATAAGGGACGGCAACCTTCTGTCGGTCTATGCCCTATCGGTACTTCTAGGAGGGCGGTCGGAGTTTGGAGCAGATCACAAATCGCGGCAATGCCAGGATGATGGCCGAGGCTCGGGAGGCCCCCGATGTGGTGCGCCGCCAGGCGGATGTGCTTGATCGGCCCATCCGGGACCTGGTGGGGCGTCTGAGGCGGACCCCGCCGCGCCTGGTGGTGACCTGTGCGCGCGGCAGCTCGGGGCATGCGGCCTTGTTTGGAAAGGGGCTCATCGAGCGGCATCTCGCCATTCCCGTGGCCGATGCGGCCCCCAGCGTGGCCAGCGTTTACCGTCGAGGATTGCGCATGGACGGACAGGTTTTTATGGCGATCTCACAGTCCGGTCGCAGCGACGATCTGGTCGAATCCACTGTCTCGGCAAAGCAGTGCGGCGCGCTCACCGTCGCCATCGTCAACGACACGGAAAGCCCATTGGCATCGGCGTGCGATGTTGTCTTGCCTCTGGCGGCGGGCGAGGAATCCAGTGTCGCCGCGACGAAAACCTTCATTGCATCGGTTGCCGCCTTGCTGAGGCTTGTCGCCTGCTGGTCAGGCGATACGACTATGACGGCGGCGGTCGAGACCTTGCCGCAGCGGCTTTCCGGCGCGGCGCAACTGGACTGGTCGAACGCTCTCGATGCGCTGTCTCAAGCGAAGAGCCTTGCCATTCTGGGTCGAGGTCCAACACTGGCGATCGCCGAGGAAGCCAGCCTCAAACTCAAAGAGGTCTGCCACATTCATGCAGAGGGCTACAGTGGCTCGGAGTTTCAGCATGGCCCCATCGCGCTTGTGTCTCAAGAGTATCCCGTGTTGATCCTGATGCCGAACGACGAGGCACGCCATGAGCTCTCGAGATTGGCGGCCGATCTTTGCCAGAAGAGCCGGCTTGTGTTCGTCGCGGGAGATGCGATTGGGGATGCCGAGCGCTTGCCGGCTCTGACCCCTGAGCAGTCAGACGCGGACGCCATTTGCCTGATCCAGACCTTCTATGGCTTCGCCGCCCGTCTTGCAGACCGGCTCGGTCTCGACGCCGATCAGCCGCGCCACTTGCAAAAAATCACGCGAACACGATGAAACCATCCACCAGGTACGCCCTCGCCGCCGATACCGTATTTGACGGCTCGGCAACGCATCGAAACGCGGCTGTCGTGGTCGAAGGGATGCAAATCGCCGGCGTCTTGCCCAGGTCAGATTTGCCGAGCGACTTGGACGTGGAAACCCTCGCCGCAGGCGATTGGCTGGCGCCCGGCTTCATAGACATTCAGGTGAACGGGGGCGGCGACGTTCTGTTCAATGATGCGCCGACACCCGAGACGATCGCGACGCTGGTTTCTGCCCATCGACGGTTTGGGACGACGTCGCTTCTTCCCACGTTCATCACCGACTCCGAAGAGAAGATGCGCGCCGCTATCCTCGCGGCAGAAGAGATGGTGAGTATTCAGCCGGGTGTGCTGGGTATCCATCTGGAGGGGCCGTTTCTATCGCTCGAGAAGCGCGGTGTTCACGATGCCAGCTTCATTCGAGAGCCAACCCCAACAGACATGGACCTTCTGTGTCGTGAGCGCGAAGGCGTAATGCTCGTCACGCTCGCGCCGGAACGCGTGCCTGACGGATTTATCCGGCGCCTTGCCCAATCCGGCGCACGTATCGCCTTGGGCCACTCGATGGCGACCTACGAGGAGACTCGCGCCGCGATGGCGGAGGGCCTGAGCGGCTTCACGCACCTCTTCAACGCCATGCGCCCGATCACAAGCCGTGATCCGGGCCCGATCGTTGCCGCTCTGGAATCGGATCAGGCCTGGGTGGGCATGATCGTCGACGGTTTCCATGTTCATCCTGCTGTGCTGCGGCTCGCTCTGCGCGGTCGGAGCCACCCAATGCTGGTGACCGACGCGATGCCGCCCGTCGGCGGACGACAGGCGAGCTTTCCGCTCTACGGTCAGGAAATCCGGGCCGTGGAGGGACGATGCCTGAGATCCGATGGGACGCTATCCGGCGCGCTCCTCGACATGGCCTGGGCCGTCCGCAATTGCGTTCGCCTCCTCGGGACCTCTCTGGAAGACGCCCTGGGCTTCGCAGCCAGGAATCAGGCGGAATTTCTGGGTCTCGGGCACAGGCTGGGGAGGCTCGCCCCGAGCTGCCGCGCGGACATGGTGGCTTTCGACCCCGAAACGCTCGCCGTCCACGCCACGTGGGTCGCAGGGTCGGGCGTTTACAATGAACATGAGGAACCTAAGTAGAGCCCGCCGGTTTCTTCCCGTGTGACTTACTTCAGCCATTTTTCACTTGTTTTTGTTATTTGGTTTCAATGATCCCCCGGTTTGAGACCTAATGTCGAAGCATCTGTTCCTTGGCGTCGACGGCGGCGCCACGTCTTGCCGCGCACGGCTTTGCGATTTCGACGGTAATTTGATTGGTGAAGGCTCGAGTGGGCCGGCCAACATCCATTCAGATTTGGAAGGTTCGCTGAAGTCGATCCGAGTCGCCTGCAGGAGTGCTTTCGCGGCAGCAGGCTTGAACTCCCTGAATACTTACCAAACCCACGCTGGGCTTGGGCTGGCAGGAGCCGGCGTGAGTTCGGCCCGCGAGGGTGCCCGTCGCGGCTTGAGCGCCTTTGCCTCGATGGCCGTCGAAACGGACGCCTACATCGCTTGGCTTGGCGCCCATCAAGGGACCAATGGGGCAATTGTCATTCTTGGAACCGGATCGTGCGGACTGGCCGTGGTCGACGGCCGGCGCATCTCGGTTGGCGGTTGGGGGCCTGAGATCTCTGACGAGGCCGGAGGCCAGAGAATGGGCCGCGAGGCGCTGCGCCGGTCGCTATGGGCGTTCGACGGCCGGGCTGAGAAAACGCGGCTTGCTGAGAGAGTCCTGGAGCGCTTCGCGTGGGACCCCACAAAGATCGTAGGTTTTGCTGCGAACGCAACCCCGGCAGAGTTTGCGGCATTCGCACCCCTCGTGCTGGAACACGCCTCGGCGGGCGACCGCTTGGCTGTGACGCTGGTCGAGGAGGCGGCGGAGGCGGCGGCGCGCATCATCACGCGTCTCGTGGATTCGGGTGCGCCGGCGGTCACGCTGATCGGCGGACTTGCCGAACCTCTCGCCGCATGGCTGCCAGCAAATGTCCGCGGATGTCTCTGCGAACCGAAGAGTGATCCTCTCGCTGGAGCCCTCCTCATGGCGCGCCAAGCGTTCTTCGGATTGGAATCCGTTCAGTCGCTCGCCAGTTAGTCCGAAAGCCGCTCGATCTGTGCGCCGCAGTTGCGTAATTTCTCCTCGAGCCGGTCGAACCCACGGTCGAGATGGTAAACGCGGCCGATCGTGGTCTCGCCTTGCGCGGCGAGGCCGGCGATGATGAGCGACACGGAGGCGCGCAGGTCGGTCGCCATGACCGGCGCGCCGCGGAGCATCCGGGAATCCGTCACGCTCGGCGCCCATCTCGCGCAACCGGGCGACGCCGTCCTGGTCAACGGGCTTCTTGGTGATCACGGCGCGGCCATCCTCGGCGCGCGGGGCGACATGGCCCTTGAGACGCCGATTGAAAGCGATTGTGCCGCTCTGCATGGCCTGATCGATGCCCTGCTCGCGGCGGCGCCCAATACGCGCGCTCTGCGCGATGCCACCCGCGGCGGACTTGCCACGGTGCTGAACGAAATCGCCGCCGCCTCGGAAACGGCGATTGAGATCGACGAGACGCGCACGCCCATCCGCGAGGAGGTCAAGGGCTTCTGCGAGATTCTCGGCCTCGACCCGCTCTATCTCGCCAATGAAGGCAAGATCGTCGCTATCGTTCCGGCCGGGGAGGCCAGCGCCGCGCTTGCCGCCATGCAGGCGCATCCGCTTGGGGCCGGTTCGAGCATCATCGGCACCGTCCACGAAGGCGAGGCGGGCCGCGTCTCCATGAAGACGGTGTTCGGCGGCAAACGCATCGTCGACATGCTGGTCGGCGAGCAACTCCCGCGGATTTGTTGAGGCTGGCATGCACGAGCTCGGCATCACCCGCAATATCGTCGCGATCGTCGCCGACGCGGCCCAAGGGCGAAGCGTCCGCCGGGTTACGCTCGAGGTCGGTGCGCTTTCTGGCGTGATGACCGACGCCATCGCCTTTTGCTTCGACGTGGTGGCGCAAGGCACCGTGCTCGAAGGGGCGGCGCTCGACATTCGGGTGATCCCCGGCCGGGCGCGCTGCGGGTCCTGTGGAACCGAGTTCGCCGCGGCCACGCTCTACACCCCTTGCGCTTGTGGCTCGCGCAATCTCGAGTTGCTGCAAGGCGAGGAATTGAACATCAAGACCATGGAATTAGAGGAGGCAGCCTGATGTGCGGGCACTGCGGATGTGGAAGCGAAGCGAAGGCGACCGTGATCGATATGCAGAACGGCGCCGCCCACCATGATAGCCACGAGCACGTGCATGCCGACGGCACGCGCCATAGTCATCCCCATGGGCACGAGCATAACCACGATCATGGTCACGATCACGACCACGACCACGATCATGACCACCACCACTTTCACCATCATGCTCACGACCATGACCATGACCACCACCACGCGCACGAGCACGTGC
>CAZHCN010000051.1:0-2063 GCA_964530895.1 uncultured Methyloceanibacter sp.
CCCGTGGCGCCGGTGAGCGCCACGAGCGGTTTCCGGGCCGGCTGTTGTGGTCCTGATCCCGTCATGCCGCTCCGCCGTGCCGGGCGCCGCCTCGCGGGCAGGCCCGGCACTCCTTACGCCATGAGTTCACAACCACATTTTGGCCAGAGCAAGCCCCCCGGCTGGGGCGGCTTGCCGCTGGTCGGAAGCCTCAATAGGCCGGGCAGGGCGGATACGGGTAATAGCCGCAAGGCGGCGGGCCATAATAATAAGGATGGGCGACGGCCGCGCCGACGGCCCCGACCGCCACGCCAGCGCCGAAGGCGACGCCCGGACGCGCATACCAGGCGCCATGCCAAGCCGGCCTGCCGCCATAGACATTCACATGGCCGCCGTGGGGGCCGTTGATATGGGCCGCGAAGCGGTCGATGAAGAGCGCCGCGGCGCCATCGGCGGTCTTCAGTCCGCCTTCGAGCACGAAGACCTCGAAGGTCAGCTTGTCGCCGTCGAGCTTCGGCGATTTGAGCTCAACCACGGCATCGTCCACCTTGTCGCCTTCCTTGCTCAGGACCGAGATGGTGGCATTCGGCGGGTTCTTGGCGAAGCTGTCGGCACCCTCGTCCCACTCGCGGATGAAATGCGAGGTCAGCACGTGACCCGCGGCATGCACGGGACGGTCGGCGAAGACGATGGTGTTGGGCGATATTCCATTCAGGGTCAGCGTGTTGCCGCCGAGGGTCGCGCCGTCGGCGTTGAGCACGGCGAGCGATGCGACCATGTCGTTCTGAGTCGGACCCGAGGGCCCGATCGGCTTTGAGGCCGGTTGGCTGATGGCGTCGGCGGCGAGCGCGATGCCCGGCACGAGCAGGGCAGCACATGCCGCCAGCATGCAAAATGTACGGCTGAGTTTCATGAAAACCTCCTCCTAAGGCGATTGGGGGAAACGTCGAGTCGCTCCACGGAAGGGCGGACCATAGACGCAGATTCGTAACGAACGATGACTCACACCCTTAAGTCTGGTGTGCCGTTCGTAACTGTATATTGGATGCTATCGCTAGAATTTGAAGCTCACGGCGGCGTCGAACACGTCGCCTTCGAACGTGTTCTTGGCATCGAACTCGTGATAACCCTTGACGATCACCGTGAGAGCCTTGGTGGGGTCTGCGCTGGTGGTGAAGGTTAGGATCGGGCCGACGCTATAGACGCGCGATTCGAACGACCCGAGGCGCGCGCCGGCGCCGCTGTCGCCGGTGGTCTGGATCATGGCGTAGCTCACGACGCCGACGCCGAGCGGACCGAAATTCTTGGTAATCGAGCCTTCGAGATTCAGAATGTTGCCGGTCTCGTAATCGGTTGCCGGATTTTCCCAGTTCACCGAGTAAATCGCGGCACCCGTCGCCTGCCATCCGGTCTGCGGGTCAAAATAAGTCCCGGCGAGCCGCGTCATCACGGCCCAATGGTTGAGGCCCGTATTGGCGAGCTGCCTGGTGCTGTAGTCCCCGGTCGGGGCGAAACCGAATACGCCGACGTTCCAATGAAACTTTCCGGCATCCCAGCCAAGCACGAAGGGAGAAAAGGCGCTGTCGCCGAGCGCGAGATTGGTGTCGCCGACGTTGAACGAAAACGGTCCGAAGCGATTGCCGCGCGGACCGGTGAAGGCCGGAATCTCGAGACCGACATCGACGTTCATAGCGATCATGCTCGGCACCACGGCCATGGCCCAGGTCCCGCCGAAGATCTTCCAGGGGGTGACGATATTGAATGCCGGCAGCGTGGCCGTATAGTCCTGGTCCACGGCGACGCCCACACGACCATTGAAAATGGTCGTCCCCGCATCTCCGCTATAATGATAGGCGTCGGTGCGGAAATAGACGCCGGGGACTGACGGAATGACGCCGCCGAAGACGTCGGTGTAGCCCTTGACCCAAGGGCCAGTGCCGAACTCCGCTGCTTGAACTGAAACCGCGCCGAATGCGGCGAGGACCGTCGCGACCGCCGCGACTGCTACGCTCCTGCGTGGCATCGGCAATTCCCTCCCCAGATACATGCCCGCTCTTCTTTTCGGACAAGTCTAGGCTGGGGCT
>CAZHCN010000051.1:2163-13982 GCA_964530895.1 uncultured Methyloceanibacter sp.
TTCCCTCCCCAGATACATGCCCGCTCTTCTTTTCGGACAAGTCTAGGCTGGGGCTAGAGTTTTCGCTATCAGGCGAAAGCGGCCTGTCGCCAAATCCGCAACGAGGGATGCCGATTTGCCACAGCTTAGAGATTGTCTCTTATTCGGTTGGTAAGCCCTGGGAATCGCAGCATTGCTGTGCCGAATTCCGGTCATGTTGGGTGTGCTATGCGCCGTGCCCTGATCATTATTCTGATACTCGCCGCCGTCGCCGTTGCGTTCCTGGTCAACGCTCTCCTGATCGACGCCAAGACCCGCGCGGCTGTGGCGCGCACCGGCGGCCACCTCATTGAGACCGGCATCGTCACCGCGAATGTCAGGGTCGAGGGCGAGGGTCCGCCTATCGTGCTCATTCACGGCTTCGGCGCCGCGCTCGACTGGTGGGATGCGATCGCGCCGGGATTGGCCCGCGACCACAAGGTGATCCGCCTTGATCTGATTGGCCACGGCGGCACGGAAGCACCGGCCTCCGGCTATTCGATCGAGCGGCAGGCGGCCCTCGTCAAAGCGGTGCTCGACAAGCTCGGCGTGGGGCGGCTTGCCGTGGTCGGTCATTCCATGGGCGGCGAGGTGGCGACGGCCTTCACCGCGCTCGATCCGTCGCTGGTGGAGCGCCTGGTCTTGATCGATTCGCCGCCCAAGCCCGAGACGACGTTCGATCTTATGACGCGGCTCGGGCTCACGCCTGTCATCGGCCAAGCCTTGTGGCGCTTGCGGACCGGCACGATGCTGCGCCAAGCGCTGGCCCAAGGGTTCGCACCGGGTTTTCCGGTGCCGGAGGCTTTCGTCGCGGATCTCTGGCAGCTCACCTACACGGTCTTCCACAACGCCCATGACGACAGCCTTGCCTATGTCACCGAGGAAGGGACGCCCGAGCGGCTCAGCGCGCTTGATCCCGTGCCGCCGCTCCTCGTCATCTTCGGCACACGCGATCAGCTTATTTCGCCGGCAAGCGCCAAGCTCTTCGACAAAGTGCCCGGCGCGAGCGTTGTCATGATCGGCGGGGCAGGGCACTCTCCCATGGTCGAGGCGCCGGAAAAGACCTTGGCCCTGATCGAGAACTTCCTCGCCGCGCCGGCTCAGTGACACGGGAGAGGCATATGCGCGTAGATCTCTGGCGAAAGATTCTGTTTGCTGCTCTCATCAGCCTGTGTGGAGCGGCGCTGCCGGCCCAAGCGCAAAGTCCCGACCCGTTGCCGTCATGGAACGAGAGCCCGGTCAAGGCGAGCATCCTCGATTTCGTCGCCCGGGTGACGACGGAAGGTGGGCCGGACTACGTGGCGCCGCAAAACCGCATCGCCACGTTCGACAATGACGGCACGCTATGGGTCGAGAAGCCGGTCTACACCCAATTCGTCTTCGTCATCGACCGGGTCAAGGCGGTGTCGAACCAGCATCCAGACTGGAAGACGAAGGAGCCTTTCAAGTCGGTGCTGGACGGCAACACGAAGCAGCTTCTCACCTACGGCGAGAAGGGCGCCATGGAGCTCGTCGCGGCCACCCATAGCGGCATGACCACGGTCGAGTTCAACGACATCGTGTCGAACTGGCTCAAGACGGCGCGGCATCCGCGCTTCAAACGCCCCTACACCGAGCTCACCTACAAGCCGATGATCGAGCTGCTCGATTATCTCCGCGCCAATGCGTTCAAGACATTCATCGTGTCCGGTGGCGGCGTGGAGTTCATGCGCGCCTATACGGAGCAGTGCTACGGCGTTCCGCCGTGGCATGTGGTGGGCTCGTCAGGCAAGACGCAGTTCCGCATGTGGGATGCGAGCCCGACGCTTGTGAAGCTGCCCGAGCTCTTGTTCTTCGACGACGGGCCGGGCAAGGCGGAGGGCATCAATCACTTTATCGGACGCCAGCCGATCTTCGCCTTCGGCAATTCCATCGGCGACAAGGAGATGCTGGAGTGGACAGCGAACTGTCCCGGCCTCTGCTTCATGGGCCTCGTGCATCATACCGATGCGGTCCGTGAATATGCCTACGGTCCGAACTCCGACGTTGGTACGTTTCCCGCGTCTCTGCTCGAGCAGGCGAATTCGCAAGGTTGGAGCGTGGTCGACATGAAGAACGACTGGAAGGCGATCTTCTCTTGGGAGAAGCCCAGTCCGTAAGGAGTCAACATGCTGCGCACATTGATGCTCGTTTCGGGGGTGATCGAGATCGTCTTCGGATTTATCGCCACCATCTCGCCGGACCCCATCATCGAGGCGGTCGGCGCGAGGGGCGATGTGCAGACGCAGGTCCTCGCTCTTGTCAGCCTGCTCGGTGCGGCGACCTTCGGCTTGGGGGTGGGTGCGCTCATGGGCCGTGACCATCTGGACACGGCCGGCGGCCGGGCGGCCGCTTACGGCCTTGGCCTCTACAACGTGATCGGGGCGTCGGTCCTCTTGTTCGCCGCGTCGGATGTGGGCGGTTCCGGCCTGTGGGGCGGAGCCGTGCTCCACACCGTGGTCGCCCTGCTGTTTGTCTACGCGTTCGCGACCCGGAAAGGCGCCTAGGGCTCCGTCGCTAGCACTTGCTCATCGTCACGCTCTGGGTGGAGCGCATGCCGATCGCTTGGGCCGCGCCCGCTGATAGATCGAGGCTCACGCCCTTGGTGAAGGGCCCGCGATCATTCACGCGCACTCTGACCGACTTGCCGGTCCTGGGATTGCTCACGAGGAGACAGGTGCCGAAGGGCAGAGAGCGATGGGCAGCCGTCAGACCGCCAGGGTTGAACGGTTCGCCCGAGGCTGTGCGATGGCCTCGAAGCTCGTTGCCGTACCATGTGGCGCCCACGGTCTGTCCGGCTTGAGCCGGCGCCACCAGAAAGACGAGAAGACAAAGAAGTCCCCAAAAACGCATGATTTCTGCTCCTGACATTTGACGTGGCTGTCAGGTAGCCGCCGGAGGGGGCCGAAGTTCGGACACGGCTGGGCGCTTGTGTGAGGAGGCTGAGGCGACAATGGGGCCGGGCCGTTAAGGTTGTAGTAACCCTCGCCTTGGCCCCCGGTTCTAGGCTACGTTGCTGTCGAGAAAGGGGTTTCCTCGCGACGTGCGGGGAGAGGGGGGGTTGCGTGCGGAACTGGCGTTGGGGGCTCCAGGCGGCGTGTAGCCTGGCTCTGGCTGTGTGCCTGGGGGCCTGTGCGGCCGCCATTGCGCGCAATCCCGTGCCGGCGACGCTCGAAAGCGATGCGCAAGTGGCCGGCATGGGTCCTACGCCGGTCCGATTCTGGGGCGATCAGCTTCCCCCGAACACCGAAGCCTATGTCAGAGAAAAATGGGCGCAGACTCGCGCCAACCGGCCTGAGCTATTTCGCAAAGGCCGGCCGGTCCTGACCTCTCTGGCGTTGTCGGGTGGCGGCAGCGACGGCGCCTTCGGCGCAGGCGTGCTCGTCGGTTGGACGGCCTCAGGCAAAAGGCCCGAGTTCGATATGGTCACGGGAGTCTCGACCGGCGCGCTCACTGCGCCCTTCGCCTTCCTCGGCCCCAAATACGACGAGGCCTTGAAGGCCGTGTTCACCGAGTCGGATACCAAGGACATCGCCATCATGCGACCGGTGCGCGGTCTGCTCGGCGGCGACTCTCTTGCCAGCAACAGCCCCTTGGCCAAGGTCGTGGCGCATTACGTGGACGAGGCCTTCCTGGAAGAGGTCGCTGCCGAGCATCGCAAGGGGCGGCGCCTCCTGATCGGCACCACCAATCTCGACGCGGAGCGGCCGGTGATCTGGGACATGGGCGCGATCGCCGCGAGCGGCCGGCCAGAGGCGCTCGATCTGTTCCGCACGGTGCTGTTGTCCTCAGCGGCAATTCCTGCCGTGTTTCCGCCGGGCTTCATCAAAGTGTCGGCGGACGGATCGACCTACGAGGAGATGCATGTCGACGGCGGGGCGACGCGCGAGGTCTTTCTGGTGCCCACGCAGTTCATGGCAAGCAAGGTCGACGCGCGGCTCGGAATTCGGCCCATCCGGCGGACCTATATCATCCGCAACGGCCACGTATCGCCGGAATACAAGGCGGTGAAGGCCAGGACGCTGTCCATTGCCGGACGCGCCGTGTCGAGCCTGATCAAGAGCCAGGGCGTCGGCGACCTCTATGAGCTCTACGTCTTCGCTAAGCGGAACGGCATCGATTACAATCTGGCCTTTATCCCCGCCGACTTCCTCGATACCAGCACCCAAGCCTTCGACCCGGTCTATATGACCAAGCTCTACGACCTCGGTTACCAGATGGCCGCGAACGGCTATCCGTGGAAGAAGACCCCGCCCCGCATGGGGAACTGATCCGGGCTGAGAGGAATTCTCACGGCGCGGGCCCCTACGAGGGGGCTGCAAAGCCCCGCGATCCTGGCCTATAAGTGCGCCAACAGGCTTTAAGCAGGATTGGGAGAGAGACGTATGGACCTCGCTGCGCTGAACAAAGTGGCCATGGCCATGACCACGCCCGGCAAGGGTATTCTCGCCGCCGACGAGTCGAGCGGGACGATCAAGAAGCGCTTCGATGCGATCGGCGTTCAGTCCACGGAGGAGAACCGGCGCGATTACCGCGAGTTCCTGTTCCGCACGGCCAAGGCCATGCACGACCGAATCTCCGGCGTGATCCTGTACGATGAGACGATCCGGCAGAAGGCGGCGGACGGGACCCCGCTGGTCAAGCTCATCGAACAGGCCGGATCGATCCCCGGCATCAAGGTGGACGAGGGGGCAAAGCCGCTCGCGTTCTGCCCGGGCGAGACCATTACCGAGGGCCTCGACGGTCTGCGTGACCGGCTCATCGAGTATCGCGGACTCGGCGCAAAATTCTGTAAGTGGCGCGCGGTGATCCATATCGGCGCCGGCATTCCGAGTCATGACTGCATCAATTCGAACGCACACGCGCTCGCGCGCTACGCGGCGCTCTGTCAGGAGCAGGGCCTCGTGCCGATCGTCGAGCCCGAGGTGCTCATGGACGGCGACCACACCATTGAGCGCTGCGAAGGGGTCACGGAGTGGACGTTGAAGACCGTGTTCCAGGAGCTCTACTACGCGAAGGTGAAGCTCGAGGGCATGGTGCTCAAGCCGAACATGATCGTGCCGGGCATGGAATGCGCCACCCAAGCCTCGGACGATGAGATCGCCGAGCGGACGATCCGCGTGTTGAAGGAATGCGTGCCGTCGGCCGTGCCGGGCATCGCCTTCCTCTCGGGCGGCCAGTCCGATGTGGAGGCGACCGCACGCCTCGACGCCATGCACAAGATCGGCGGTTTCCCTTGGCATCTCACCTTCTCCTATGGCCGCGCGTTGCAACACGCGCCCCAGATGGCCTGGTCGGGCAAGCCCGATAACGTGCCGGCGGCGCAAGCGGCCTTCGCCCACCGGGCGGAGATGAACGGGCTCGCCACGCTTGGAAAGTGGACGCCAGAGATCGAGAAGCAGGCGGCCTAAGGCTCCGATCCAACAAGAGCGGATCATCCAAGAGCGGATCATCGCCCCAATGCGTTGGGGCGGGCGGTAGGGTGCAGGTTCGAATACTACTTGCGATTGTATTATTCTGATCTAATCTCCTTTGGGTTGTATTCCAGGGCGGCCGCACGGCGCTGCCGGCTTGGTCAACCGTGTTTAAGGGAGGTGATTGTCATGGCGGATCAGGATCTTACTGCTAAAGCCGATATCGACCTGCTCTCCAAAGCGATTGCAGCGGGGCCAATGCCCAAAGGGCCTGCGATGGAGGAGTTTTGCAGACTGTGGGCCCAGGCCAAGCCTGTGTTGGAGGCCCTCCAACCCATCGTGCGGCTTATCCCAGGGATAGGAATCATTGGCAGTGCTGCTCTGACGGCTCTGCTCACTGCCGGCAACGCCGCGTCGGCGGCGCTTTGCAAAAGCTAGCTCACGACTCCTGATTTCATAGCGGCAGCTTGGCCGTCTCTTGGTCTCTGTGCATCGTGCGGGGAGATGAACTCCAATGGCCGACAAGATCATCGTGTCAAACAAGGAAGCTTTGAAGGGGAAGTATGGCACCCAAGGTTTTGCGGCGCTCAAGAGGGCCGTGGACGATCTGATTGGCGCGGACAAAGCACGCGGGCTCGAGACAAAGCTCGTCTTCATTGACGACGCCGCGGCGATGCAAAAAATCGGGGGCGGCGTGCCCATCGGTGTCAAGGACGAGCGAGGGGCAAAACGCTCGGTCGATGCCGTCGCTGCGAAGTTTACGCCGGATTATATCGTTCTTCTCGATGGTCCGGATGTCGTTCCGCACATCCTCCTCGACAATCCCTTGCCCTATGACGGCGATGCGGGAATCGAAAGCGATCTGCCTTTTGCGTCGAGTAGCGGCTTCTCCCGGCAAGTGACGCGCTACTTGAAAGTGACCCGCGTCGTGGGACGGATCCCCAACGTCCCGGGTGCCACCAAACCGGACAAGCTCATCAGCTTCCTCAAGACTGCGACCAAGGCCAAGCCTGTGAAGGCCGAGGGGTACAGGGATTACTTCGGCATTTCCGCCGATGTTTGGCAGCAATCGACCCGGATGAGCCTCGATGAGACATTCGGAGGCTATGCCGATCTCCTCCTGGCGCCTCCCACCGGGCCCGCGTCGAGAAACGGAAGGCTCGCGAAGCTCAGCCATTTCATCAATTGTCACGGCCAGACCTACAGTCCGGAGTTCTACGGCGAGAAGAGTGGAAGCTATCCGGTCGCAATGCACAGCGATCAAGTGATTGCGGATGCGGCCCCCGGAACGGTCGTTGCGGCCGAGTGCTGCTATGGGGCCGAGCTCTACGATCCGGCGCTCGGCAATTTACCCGATCCCATTTGCATCTCTTACCTCGCCAAGGGTGCGCTCGGGTTCTTGGGCAGCACGAACATCGCTTATGGCCCCGCCGATGCAAATGGCCAAGCCGACCTCATGACTCAATATTTCTTCGAGCGCGTTCTCGCCGGTGCCTCGCTCGGGCGTGCGCTTCTCCAGGCGCGGCAGCGCTTTATCGCGACCCAAAGAATGACAGATCCTGCCAACTTGAAGACGTTGGCGCAGTTCATTCTTCTCGGAGATCCGGCGACGCAGCCTTGCCTCATTCCGCAAGGGCGGTCGCCATCGCGCGGCATCGCCGACATAGACGAGGTCGAGGATTGGACGGCCCAGCGCAAGATGCGGCAGGCTACGCTCGGCACTCTCGGGGCGGCTATCCCGAACGGCAAAGCGATACCCTCGGGTCCCGGCAGCGTCGATCAGTCCGTCAGTGACAGGGTGCGGGAGATCGCCCGGACGCGAGGCTTCGTCGATCCCCGCGAGGCCGTTCTGGCCGTGAAGTGGCCGGCCGACTATCATGGCCCTGCAAAGCTCCGATCGGGTTCGGAGAACGTCGTCGTGCTTTCAGAGCGGTTCGGTGCTACGGATCAGGTCGTCTCAATCCGCCATCTCGTGGCCTACATCGTCGGCGATGGTATAGCCTCGATTTCGGAAACCATGAGCCGCTAAGCGTTGTTCGGATGGTTGCCAAGGCCATTAGTATCGAGGGGCAGGTCGAGGAAGAAGTCGTTTCGGCGGGCTCGAAGAGCGAGCGGCGCGCCGTCGTCCTGACCACGCCAAGTGGCGATAAATACATTCTACGCAAGCAGGGCGGTCCGGCGTTCGTCGATCCCAGTCTCGATTCACTGGTCGGTCACGCCATCGAGGCGGAAGGGCTTGCGACCGGCGACACGCTCATTATGAGAAACTGGGAAATCAAGCGCTGAGCCGCAGCAGGCGGCCTAAGTCCTCTTGAGCCATGTCAAGGCGGCCGCCGTCTGCCTGCGTTACTCGCGGCAATGGTAATCGAGGTAGCCGGTTTCGATGGCTGACAACGATAACGATTCAAACGGTCCTTCCGACGAGTTGACGATCTCGCCGGAAAAGGCCTTCTTCATCATCGTCAAGGCGCGGGAGTTCGACGAGCAGGTCGCGCAGTCGGACCCGGACTCCGGCTCCAATCCCACCGACGACCACGAGGTCGACGTGCTGGAGGACGACGAGGACAATCCCGTCATCCAAGAGCTCCAGGCGGCGTTCGCGGGGCTCAACGTGGATGAGCAGCTCGATCTGCTCGCGCTCACCTGGCTCGGCCGCGGCGACTTCGCGTCCTTCACGGAAGCGCGGAAAGAGGCCGAGAGCTTGGACGAAGTGCATGCCGCACGCTATCTGATCGGCACGCCGCAGTTCGGCGACTATCTCGAAGAGGGCCTCTCCCAGCTCGGCATTTCGCTGGAGGAGTTCGAGGTCAACCGCCTCTGACCCTCACGGACTGACCTCGATCTCGTTGATCACGTCATCGACGCCGAACACGTACCAGGCGTCCCATTCGGCGGCGTCGCGCGCATCGCGTGGCAGGATGCCGGTGAGACGGACGGTTCGGTTGCGGACTCCGACCCGCACCTGCTCGGCATCGACGAACGGGTCCTTATCGAGAGCGACGCGCACGGCCTCTTCGATCTGATCCGGGCTGTCCTCCTCGGGCGGATCGACCGCGATGCCGTTGACGATGTCGCGGCTTCCCGGCACCCACCAGGCGAGCACGCTGGCCAGTCGCTTCGTGGTGAGGCCCGGCACCCGGCCGTTGAGGGTGACCACGCCGTCATGCACTTCGAAGACGATCTCGCCGTAAGCGTCCTCGAAAGCGTCGCGCACGAGCTTGAGATGATTGTTTTCGGCCTCCTTGATCGCGAGCGCACGGAACGACGGCTCGTCGTAGAAGGCCTTGCGCAAATCATCGAGGATGCCGTCGTCGCTCTTGGGGACGGCGGGCGTCACATGCACGCGGTCGACCACGGCCGTGATGCCGGGCGTTGCGGCGAGCCGCTCTAGGGCCAGCCGTTTGATGGCCACTGTCTCGACCTCGGCGTCGATCGTGGCGGTGCCGTCCTCCGCGATCTCGAGGCGTGCGGGCTTGAAATGCGGGCCGACCCTCGACTCGCTGCGGATCGCAGTCAGCGCCTTGTCGTGCAAGGCCGTGATGTCCGTCATGAAAGTCTCCTTGTCGGTTTTTCATCCGTAGCGGGTCTTGGCGGCAGCAATTTGATGCCGGTCAATGACCGGATACGTCAATTGCGCTCGCTTAGGTCAAATTCGGATCAAGAAGGGCTGAGACATCGAGCTCACGTTCCTTGGCACACGCGGCGAGATCAAGCTGAGATCTCGCCATCATCGCCGCCATAGTGCGCTGCTCGTCACGCGCGGGTCCACCCGCGTCATGATCGATTGCGGCGCCGATTGGCTGAAGACCTTCCGAAAAATCGCTCCCACGGCTATCGTCCTGACTCACGGCCATGGCGATCACGCCTTCGGGCTTGCGCAGGGGGCACCGTGTCCCGTGTACGCGACGGAAGAGACTTTCGCGCTCATTGATAATTATCCACTCGATGACTGCCGCGTCGTGCGTCCGCGCCTGGCGTTCCGCGTCGGTGGCGTGCGCTTCGACGCCTTTCCGGTGGAGCATTCCTTGCGGGCGCCGGCTGTCGGCTACCGGGTGCGGGCTGACCGCGCGACGTTTTTCTATGTCCCCGATCTTGCCGCCATCCCCGACCGACGCGCCGCGCTTTGCGGCATTGATCTCTACGTGGGCGACGGTGCGACGGTCGTGCGCTCCATGGTCCGCACGCGGGATCATACACTGATCGGACATGCGCCCATTGCCGCGCAGCTTGCATGGTGCGGCGAGGAGGGCGTGAAACGCGCCGTGTTCACCCATTGCGGCAGCGGTATCGTCGGAAGCGACGGGCGGAAGATGGCCGCGCGCGTCCGAAAGCTCGGCGCGGCACACGGGGTCGAGGCAAGCCTTGCCCATGACGGCATGACGGTTGAAATGTCCGCTCAGAGGCTGACCACCGAGGTCATCACGACGAAATAGATGGCAATGGTCAGCACGTCTTGAAGGATCGTGGCAACTGGGCCGGAGCCAAAGGCGGGATCGAGCCCGGCACGGGCGAGCAGCCACGGTAAGATCAGGCCGAGCACGGATGCGATGCTGCTCGCGGCAAAGAGCGCGAGGCCGACCCCCGCCGCCAAGTCGAAATCACTGAACGTGACCCAGATGCCAAAGAAGGCGAGGAGGGCCAACGGCAGCCCGATCATAGCGCCAGTGACGAACTCTCCGATTAGAAGCGGCCCCAGCGGGCGCATTTCGAGCGAAAGCCCGCGCACCACCACGGCCTCTGTCTGCGTGCCCACCGCATCGGCGAGATAGACCAGCGCGGGAATGAAGAACGAGATGGCGATGTTCATGCGCAGCGCATGTTCGTAGCCGGCCATCAATCCCGTGGCGGCGGTGCTCAAGGCGAGGCCGACCAAGAGCCAGGGGAGGCGACGTCCTGCGCGGAGAATGGGCGGGTCATCGAGGGCGTGGCGGTCCTTTGCCCCCATCTTCAAAATGCCCGCGAGACGATGAAGGTCCTCTTGGTGTTCCTGGTTCAACGTGTCGAGCAGGGCGACCGGCGGAATCAGGCCGAGCGGCCGTCCCTCCACGGTCACGACGGGTATCGCCGCCACGCGGAATTCGTGCGCGAGCTTCGCTGCGTGCTCTTGATCGACTTCAGGCAGGACGACCGGCCACGTCTTCCGCGCGAGTGAGGAGAGCGGCGTGGAATCGGCGGCGGCAAGGACGTCCTTCAGATGGGCGGTGGCCTCGTAGTGGCCCTTGCCTCCCAGCACGAGAACCGCATCGACGGCATCGTAAGCGGTTTCAGCGAGGCGCGTCCGAGCCTCGCCGGCCGTCAGCGCGCCATCGAGCATGGGAACGTTGCGGACGACAAGATGCGCCGCCGTCTCGATACGCGGTGTATCGTTGGGATCAGCCACCGGATCCTCGCGCCAGAATCTTTCTTGCGGCACTGAACATCATTCCGATGACGAGTGGTAACACGCTTGCGGCGGCGACGAGGAGCCAGCCACCACGATCCGGCGGTGCAATCTGGAGGGCGGCGGCGAGGGGCGGGAAATAGATGGCGACCAACAAGAGGCCGCCGCAGAAAAGGACAGCCAGCCACACATAAGGGTTGCGGGTGACGGCATTGCGAAACAGAGGCGCGTCGTGCCCCCGCATGTTGAAGACGTGGGCGAGCTGCCCGAAGGCCAGCGTCAGGAATGTCAGGGTCACCAGGGCTTCTCCCTCGAGGTCAAACTCATAGTGGCCGATGATCAGCACGCCGAGGGTCGAAGCTGTGAGAAGCGCGCCATAAACCCCGATGAAGGTCCATTGCGGCCGGGCGAGGAGGGGCTCGCGGGGATCGCGCGGCGGGCGGCGCAGCACGTCTTTCTCGCCTTCGCCGGTGGCGAGCGCGAAGGCCGGGAACACATCGGTCACCAGGTTGAGGAACAGGATCTGGAGGGGCAGAAGCGGCAGCGGCAGTCCGGTCACCACTGCGAGCGCCACGACCATGACCTCGCTGATATTGCAGGAGAGCAGATAGACCAGGAAGCGGCGGAGATTGCCGAAGATCACGCGGCCCTCGCGGACAGCCGCGACGATGCTGCCGAAGGCGTCGTCGCGCAGCACGATATCGGCGGCTTCGCGGGCGACTTCGGTGCCGCGGAGGCCCATGGCCACGCCGATATCCGCCTTCTGCAAGGCCGGCGCATCGTTGACGCCGTCGCCGGTCATGGCGACCACCTCGCCCGCCGATTGGTAGAGCCGGACGAGGTCGAGTTTCTGCGCCGGTGTTACCCGGGCGAAGACCGGGGTTGCCAGCACGCGCCGGCGCTCGTGCTCGCCGAGTGCGCCGAGCGCTTCCAGCTCGCGACCCTCGACGATGGCGGCGTCCGGCTCGGCGATACCGAGACCTTCGGCG
>CAZHCN010000052.1:0-13442 GCA_964530895.1 uncultured Methyloceanibacter sp.
TCTTCACCCGCATCTTCCAGGCCATCGGCCGCGGGATCGGCTTGGCCGTCGCCTACGTCCTCAGGCCGTTCGTGTGGCTCGGCCACTGGTTCACGCACCGCGGCGTCATCCTCAAGATCGTGCTGGGGCTGTTCTTGCTCGGCCTTGTCGGTCTCTACGGCTACTTCTTCTGGACGACGCAAGTGTGGACGAACTTCAATCCGGACTATGCCTCCGCCTATGTCCGCAAGGCGGAAACCCCGAATGCGGCCCCACAGACGGAAGGCGGCATCATCACCACGGACAAGGAGACCAAGACGGCGGGCGAGAGCCCAGCGCAGACCTGCCGCCGATCGCTTCTGGTCGACGCCACCGCGGACCTCGTCGATTTCAACGTCAATCAGAACGCCTGGATCTCCTCCATGCTCCTCTACAAGCTGGGCCTGTTCGGGCTTCCGTGGGACAAGACGCCGTTCTTCGACAACAAGGCGTCGTTCCAGCGCGGCGTGAACCAGGCGGTGCGCCGCACGACCATCGAGCTCGTCGACACCTTGGGGCGCGTGCGCGGCACCTCGCAGATCGACGCCGACTTGCAGAGCGCGCGCGGCGCGCTCCAGTTCGACGAAAGCACCTGGTATTTTTCCTTCAGCCCGTTCGGCCCGAAGACGCCGACGCCGAGCTTCTACCGCTCCGCCATCAAGGACTTGCGGAAGTTCAACACAAGGCTTGAGAAATGCGACGCGGTGTTCGACGCGCGTGCCGACAATCTGCTCCAGTTCCTCGACCGCATCGCCAGCGACATCGGCGCGACCTCGGCGATCCTGCGCGAGCGGTCCGAGAACTATAACAGCGGCTGGTTCGACACCCGCGCCGACGACCGCTTCTGGTTCGCTTACGGCCAGCTCTACGGCTATTACGGCATCCTCAAAGCGGCCCGCGCCGACTTCGCCGACGTCATCGCACAGCGCCAGCTCGGCGCCCTATGGGACGAGCTCGAGCAGCAGCTGCGCGCTTCGCTCAACATCCAGCCGACGATTATCTCCAACGGCGCGGAGTCGGGCTGGCTGATGCCCTCGCATCTCGCCACGCTCGGCTTCTATGTCCTGCGGGTGCGCTCGAACCTGGTGGAGATTCGGCTCGTCCTGGACCGCTAGGAAAATCAGTCTTCCGGCACGCCGATGAAGGGCAGCTCGCGATAGCGGTTGGCGATGTCGGTCCCGTAGCCGACGACGAACACGGCCGGGCATTCGAAGCCTGAGAAGTCCGGCGTGATATCGACCTCGCGCGGCGCCTTCTTGTCGAGCAGAACGCACGTCCTGACCGATCGGGCGCCCCGTCCTTCGAGGAGCTCTTTGGCGAAGAGCAGCGTGCGGCCCGAGTCGAGGATGTCGTCGACGATCACCACGTCGCGTTCCGCGACCGGGCTGCCGATATCGCGCAGGACCTTGACCTCGCCGCCTTCGGTGCCCGCGCCGTAGCTGGCGAGAAACATAAAGTCGATCTCAGGCTTGAGCCCCTGCCGGTGCAACGCCCGCACGAGGTCGGCGGCGAAGATGAAGCTCCCCTTGAGCACCGCGACGATGATCAGCTCATGCAGCTTGGCCGCGGCGATGTCGCGCGCGAGCGCCTCGACGCGCGCCGCGATGGTCTCGGCGCTGAAGAGCGGCTTGACGCTCCCGGCCGCGGGCGCTCCCGCCATGCTTACTGCGCCTTGGCGAAGCGGACCTTGAGGCTGCGGACGTTGCTCGGCGGCGATGGGATCTGCCGCAGGAACGGCGCCTCCTCTCCGGCGCCGAGCTCGGCCGTGCCGACTTCGGTCGTCCACTCGGAGATCTCGTCGCCGTTCTCGTCGCGCAGCGCAATGACCACGGTCGGCACGCTCATCGTGGCCGAGCTCGTGTTCTTCACATTGCCCTGGACCTCGAGCACCGTCTGGCTGCCGTCATTGGTCCAGCCATAGCGGACGCCCTCGAAGGCGAGACCTTGCGTGCCGACCGGCATGCCGAGCATGGCGTAGATCCGCGATGCGCCCGGCAAGAAGGACATGGTCGTGCTCGGCGCGAACGCGAACAGACCGACCACGACGGCAATGATCAGCGCCAGAATGCCCCAGCCGACCGCGACGATGGGCATCGGCTTGCGCGGCTTCTTTTGCTTGGGCAGCGATTCGCCGAACGCCGCGGCGACCAGAGCCGGATCGGCAAGAGCCGCGTCCTCCGTCTCGTCCTCGGGATAACCCGCATCGAACGAGGCGTCTTGCGGCGCGCCGAACATCGCATCGTGAGACGGAGCTATCTCAGGCGGCGGCGCCATCTCGGGCGGCGGTGGTGGCGGCGCTTCGGACGCGCTCTTCTTGCCCATGAGCTTGCCGAAGAGACCGCCGGACTTGGCGGGCGCGGGCTCTGGTGGTGGTGGCGGGGACGGCATGCCCTCCGCGTTCATCCGCGCGACCTGCGCCGCGAGAGCATCGTCGGACTCGAACTCGGCGTCGGGCCGAGGCTTTGGCGGCATGCCCATGGGCGGCGGCGGGGGCGGCGGGGCGGCCCGCGGTTGTGGAGGCGGCGGTGGAGGTGGCGCAGCGCGAGGCGGCGGCGGAGGCGGCTCCGGCATGCGCGCGGGCGCCGCCTGTGGCGGTGGTGGTGGTGGCGGCGGCGTCTTGGGCGCCGGAGCCTGGGTAACAGGCTGCGGCGCGGGCGCCGCAGGCTGAGCCGCGGGCCGGGGCGCGGGCGCCTGAGCCTCCGCGCTGACCGGTTTGGCCTGCCACACATGGCTGCACTTGGAGCAGCGGACCTTGCGCCCTTCGGGTGGGAATGCCGCTTTGACTTCGTAGCGGGTGTCGCACACCGGGCAGATAATCAGTGTTGCCATTTGAAAAGCCAAAATCGCCCGTTACGCGAGGACTTTACGGACGCCCCATGCCATTGCCCAATTCCATTGATACCGGACGGGGAGTTCAGCATAAAGAGCCAGTGGTGGGCAATCTTAAGAGGCTTAGGGAACACGGGTGATCCGCTTTGACAATGTCGGGCTGCGCTACGGCTCGGGCCCGGAAATCTTGCGCGATGTCACCTTTCACGTGCTTCCGGGGTCCTTTCACTTCCTGACCGGACCGTCGGGGGCCGGAAAGACCTCGCTTTTGCGCCTTCTTTTCATGTCGCTGAAGGCCACGCGGGGCCTCATTTTCGTCTTCGGCGAGAACGTGGCCGACCTGCCGCAGAGCGGCCGGGCGGCGCTCCGCCGCCGGATCGGCATCGTTTTCCAGGATTTCCGCCTCCTCGACCACCTCACCACCTGGGAGAATGTGGCGCTTCCCTTGCGCGTCATGGGCAAGAAGGAGAGCGACTACGCCGAAGACGTGACCGACCTCCTGCGCTGGGTGGGGCTCGGCGACCGCATCCACGCTTATCCCGAGGTCCTGTCCGGCGGCGAGAAGCAGCGCGCGGCCATCGCCCGCGCCGTGATCGGCCGGCCCGAGCTCCTCCTTGCCGACGAGCCCACGGGCAACGTCGACCCCGCGATCGGCAACCGCCTACTTCGGCTGTTCGTCGAGCTCAACCGTCTCGGCACCTCGGTGATCATCGCCACCCACGACTACGCCCTCATGGAACAGCTCGAGGCACCGCGGCTCATGCTCTACGAGGGACAGTTGCAGGTGAGCGCACGGTGACCTTCCTCTCCGACATCCGGGATTATCCCTGGACGAGCCTCGTGACCGGTATCCTGCCGGCGCGGCTCGCCGCGCTTCTGCCCCGACGCTTCCAAACGACTTCCGCGCAGATCGTGCCTTCGGCCTCCATCGCCGGCAACGCGCTGACCGTGGTGATCGCCATCATGACGTTCCTCGCCTGCCTCACCGCCGGCGGCGTCTACATGGTCAACCAGTCGGCAAACGCCTGGGTCAACAACATCGCGAGCGAGATCACCATCGAGCTCGATCCCGTAAACGCGCCCGACATCGACAAGAAGATGACTCTGGTCTCGTTGTTCCTCGCCAAGCAGAAGGGCATCACCCGCGTCAAGCCGCTCACCGCCGAAGACAGTGCGAAGCTGCTCGAGCCCTGGCTCGGCTCGACCGCGGCATTGTCGGCGCTGCCGATCCCCCGCCTCATTGCCGTGGAGATCGACCGTTCCAACCCGCCGGACATCGAGCTCATCAAAAACGCGCTCAACCAGAACTTCGAGGGCGTCACCCTCGACGATCATCGCCGCTGGCAGGCCGAGATCCGCACCCTCACGCGCTCGACGGCGCTTGGGGGCATCGCCGTGCTTGGCCTCGTCGCCGCCGCCACCATCGCCGTCATCGTCTCGGCGACGCGCAGCGCCATGGCCTCGAACCGCGAGATCATCGAGGTGCTGCACTTCGTCGGCGCCAAGGAGCGCTTCATCTCCGGTGAGTTCGAGCGCCATTTCTTGGGGCTCGGCGTGCGCGCCGGCCTGATGGGCGCTCTGGCCGCGGCGATCGCCTTCCTCCTGTTGCCGTTGATGATGCACCTTCTGGGGGGCGGCGTGGTCACCGAAGCCGAGACCCGCCGTCTCATCGGCTCCGGCGAGCTCGACCTCGGCGGCTATCTGCTCTGCGTGCTCGTGGTGGTCGTGGTGGCGGGCCTATGCATGATCACGTCCCGGCTCGGCGTCGTTCGCGTCCTGAAATCCTACGCGTGACGATTTCAAGACACGCCCGGCAAAGCCGATTTCACCTTGTACGCGATTTTGCCTATTCTGCGCCGCGCCAGGGCAGGTTCGGAGTGAGTGGTTGAGCGTGGACGTCCCAGAGCAACAGCAAGCGACAGACCGCCCACGCCATTTCAGGCGTTTCCGGGGGTTCACGGGCGCCGTGCGGCTCCTCTTCGATGCGGCCATCCTGCTCCTGGTCATGCTCGTGATCGGCTTCGTGGTGTTCGCCAACAGCATCGACCGGGAGCGGCGCGAGCCCGCCTATGCCGCGGACGGCATCACCGTGCTCACCGGCGGCACCTCCCGCATCGACGAAGCCATGCGGCTCTTGGCCCACGGCAAGGCGAAACGTGTGCTGATCACCGGCGTCAATCGCGGTACGACGCGCGAGCAGTTGAAGCGGCTCGCGAGCCAAGGCGACCAGTATTTCGCCTGCTGCGTCGATATCGACAAGGAAGCGCGCAACACCATCGACAACGCCACCGAGACCGCTCAATGGGTGGCGCTTCACCGCTACGGCTCGATCATCGTCGTGACGTCGAACTATCACATGCCCCGCGCGCTGGCCGAGCTCGCGCGCGCCCTGCCCGACGTCACGCTGATCCCCTACCCGGTGGTCGACAACAACGTGCATGTGGAGCGCTGGTGGAACTATATTGGCACCACGCGGCTCCTGCTCTCCGAATACCTGAAATATTTCCCGGCGCTCGCCCGGCTCGGCGCGACGCGGCTGGTGCGCATCGTCGTGCCCGGCGACACGAGCACCACCGAGGTGGCACCGGAGCCGTAAGGATCGCCCCCGACCCATGCTCCGCTCGCTCCTCTTCGGTCTCCTATTCTATGTGACGACGGCCCTCTACGTGGTGCTCGGTAGTCCGCTTTTGTTCGCGCCGCGCAGCTGGGCCATGGCGGCGCTCAAGCACCAAGCACGCACCGAGCTTTGGCTGCTCAAGCATATCGTGGGCCTCGATTTCGAGGTCCGCGGGCAGGACAAGCTGCCCGAGCCCCCTTTCCTCGTCGCCTCGAAGCATCAATCGGCGTGGGAGACCTTCGCGCTTATTCCGCTCTTCCGCGACCCGACGCTCCTCATGAAGCGCGAGCTGTTCTGGATCCCGTTCCACGGCTGGTTCTCCTACAAGTTCGGCATGATCCCCGTGGACCGTGAGGCGGGCCCCACGGCGCTCCGCCGCATGCTGCGCGCCGCCGAAAAGCGCATCAAGGAAGGCCGCGAGATCATCATCTTCCCGGAGGGGACACGGCGGCCGCCCGGCGCGCCGCCCGACTACAAGACGGGGATCGTCCTCCTCTACAATGCGCTGAAAGTGCCAGTCGTCCCCGTGGCGCTGAACTCCGGCTTCTTTTGGCCACGGCGCAGCTTCACCCGGAAGCCCGGCACCGTCGTCGTCGAGTTTCTCGATCCCATCCCGCCGGGCCTGCCGAAGGCGGAGTTCCTGACGCGCCTTCAAGAGGCCATCGAGACCGCGTCTAATCGGTTGCTGGCAGAGGCGAAAGCGGCACCGGCGAGCCGTTAACCCCTTGTTAACACTTAAAAGCTTGACGGGCCTGTGAGCGACGTTCATCATTTGTTCCAATGAAGATTCGTGATCGGCGGCGTCTTGAATTTGTCATCGGTCAACCCATTTCAAGTACGATCACACTGGTTAACGGACGGGACTTCCATGTGGACGAGCCAAGCAGACGCTTCTGAGACTGCCCCTTGGGGGCCGGCCGACGAGCCTGCGCTGGTCTGCGCGGAGGCTGCCTTCGCCCAAGCCTTCCACTATTGGCGTGGCGCTTCGGGCTGCCGCTATCTCCATAGCGTCTATACGCTCGTGGGCTGCCCGGCGCTGCCCCAGGCGAACTACATCCTGGTCCGCCGCCATGAGGACGGCACCCGCGAGGCACTCGCTTTCGGCGATACCAAGGACGACGCCGTCTCCCTCAACCTCGCTCATCTTCGTCATGAGGGGGCGAAGTGCGGCGCCAATGAGGTGCATATCCACCTCCTGGCCGACACCGCCCATGACCGCGCATTGGTCGAGGCGGATCTGGTCGCCGCGCATATGCGCCGGCAAACGGCCAAGGCCGCGTAATCCAGACTTCGGGAATTGAGAACTGCGGTTAGTCGCGGGAGAGCCGCTCGAGCCGCTGCTGCATGGCGAGAAGCTCGGCCTTGAGCGTGTCGATATCGTCCTCGCTCGGCTTGGCGTTCTGCGGCTTGGTCTTGGGCTTCTGCCCCTCCGGCTCCGGTAACCCGAGCGCGTTGGGCGCATCAGCGCCCGAGAACGGCGTGAACATGCCGAGCGCCCGCTCGAAGGTCTCGAAATTCTTCCGCACCTGCTCTTGCATCGCATCGAATGCCGCCGTGCCGAACGCACTGGCGAAACGGCGCCGATACTGCTCTTGCTGCTTGGTCAGAGAGTCGAGGCTGAACTCAAGATAGCTCGGCACAAGCTTCTGCATGCTGTCGCCGTAGAAACGGATCAGCTGGCGCAAGAAACCAATGGGCAGAAGATTGGTGCCTCTGCTTTCCTGTTCCACGATGATCTGGGTCAGGACAGCATGGGTCAGGTCTTCGCCGGTCTTCGCGTCGTAGACCACGAAGTCCCGCTCGCCTCGCACCATTTCGGCGAGGTCCTCGAGGGTCACATACGTGCTTGTGTCGGTATTATAGAGCCTGCGGTTCGCGTATTTCTTGATAATGATCGGCCGGCTCTCTTGCTCCGCGTCCCTAGCCACGTGTCTTTCGCTCCTAAGCCCAGGGGCCCCCGCTTGGGCTACTCTATGCCGCACCTGCGAAGATGATTAGCACGTTCCTTGTGCGTAGCACCAGAGCCTTTGCCAGAAGGCTTAACGGTCTCGGTTGGGCTTTCCCAATGGAAATCACTAGGGTATGACCTGGGCTCCTTACGGGAATGGAGAATTCGGTAATGAAAGCGGATGATATCGTCATTGTCGCCGCGGCGCGGACGCCGGTCGGATCGTTCAACGGTTCGCTGGCCAGCCTGCCGGCTCACGAGCTTGGCAAGCTCGTGATCACGGCGGCGATGGAGCGCGCCGGGCTGAAACCCGAAGATGTGAGCGAGGTGATCCTCGGCCAGGTTCTCACGGCGGCGCAGGGACAGAACCCGGCACGCCAGGCCTCGATCAATGCGGGCCTTCCCATCGAGACGCCGGCCTGGGGCTTGAACCAAGTGTGCGGCTCGGGGCTGCGCGCCGTCGTCAGCGGCGCTCAGCAGATCGCCCTCGGCTCGAGCGATGTCGTCATCGCCGGCGGTCAGGAGAGCATGAGCCAGTCGGTCCACGCCGCGCATCTCCGGAACGGCGTGAAGATGGGCAATCTCGAGATGATCGATACGATGATCAAGGACGGCCTGTGGGATGCCTTCAACGGCTACCACATGGGCAACACCGCCGAGAACGTCGCCAAGAAGTGGCAGATCACCCGCGAGCAGCAGGACAGTTTTGCCGTCGCCTCTCAGAACAAGGCCGAGGCCGCCAGGAAGGCCGGCAAGTTCAAGGACGAGATCGTCCCCGTCACGATCAAGACCCGCAAAGGGGACATCGTCGTCGATCAGGACGAGTACATCCGCGAAGGGGCGACCCTCGACAGCGTTGCCAAGCTGAGGCCCGCCTTCGACAAGGAAGGCACCGTCACCGCGGGCAACGCCTCCGGCATCAATGACGGCGCCGCCGCCGTCGTGCTGATGACCGCGGACGAAGCCAAGAAGCGCGGCCTGAAGCCTCTCGCCCGTATCGCCTCCTGGGCGCAAGCCGGCGTCGACCCGGCCGTCATGGGTTCGGGGCCGATCCCTGCCTCGCGCAAGGCGCTCGAGAATGCCGGCTGGACCGCCAAGGACCTCGACCTGATCGAGGCCAACGAGGCCTTCGCCGCGCAAGCTTGCGCCGTGAACAAGGATCTCGGCTGGGACACGGACAAGGTGAACGTCAATGGCGGCGCCATCGCCATCGGTCACCCGATCGGCGCCTCGGGCGCCCGCGTCCTGGTCACCCTGCTGCACGAGATGCAGAAGCGGGACGCCAAGAAAGGCCTCACTACGCTGTGCATTGGCGGCGGCATGGGCATCGCCATGTGCCTCGAGCGCGAGTAACTGCTGTAGGCTCGGAAGTGTAGTTTCCGCGTGGGGCGGCCTAAGGCCGCCCACACGTGGGGACCGTGATTGCCAAAGAAGCCGGCGCCAACGAGCGCCAAGGGAGGATGCTATGGGAAGGGTGGCTCTGGTCACTGGAGGAACGCGCGGCATCGGCGCCGCCTGCTGCAAGGCGCTCAAAGAGGCTGGCTACAACGTCGCCGCCAACTATGGCGGCAATGACGACGCCGCGAACGCCTTCAAGAAGGAGACCGGCATCCCGGTGTTCAAATGGGACGTCGGCGACTTCCAGGCCTGCGAGCAGGGCGTGATCGCGGTCGAGAACGAGGTCGGCCCGGTCGAAGTCCTGGTCAACAACGCGGGTGTCTCGCGCGACGCCATGCTCCAGAAGATGACCCAAGAGCAGTGGAGCCAGGTCATCCGCACCGATCTCGACTCCGTATTCAACATGACGCGGCAGGTGATCAACGGCATGCGCGAGCGTGGCTTCGGCCGCATCGTCTCGATCTCCTCGATCAACGGCCAGCAGGGCATGCTCGGCTTGGCCAATTACTGCGCGGCGAAAGCGGGCATGATCGGCTTCACCCGGACGGTGGCGCTGGAGGGCGCACGCAAAGGCATCACCGCGAACGCCATCGCGCCCGGCTACGTGGCGACTGAGCTTCTCGCGAACGTCTCGGACAAGGTGATGGAGCACATCGTCGGCCAGATCCCGGTGGGGCGTCTCGGCGAAGCCGAGGAAGTGGCGCGCTGCGTGGTGTTCCTCGCCGCCGACGAATCGGCCTGGATCACCGGCTCGACGCTCACCATCAACGGCGGCCAGCTGATGGACTAAGCTCTAGCTGCTTTCATTGGCTTGAGCGCTAGAACCAACGCCCATACCTCCCCCTCGTGGGGAGGTCCGGCGTCGCGTTGCGACGCCGGGGTGGGGGGCTAGGGCTCCCAGCCTTGGGGGGCGAGCTCGAAGCCGGCGAAGTCGAAGCCCGGCGCCACCGTGCAGCCGACCAGGCTCCACGCGCCGAGCGAACGCGCGGTTTGCCACGCGCCTGCCGGCACCAGGCCTTGCGGGTGCTCGCCGCCGATGATGTCCGAGCCGAGCCTGTATTCGTGACGGGCGCCCTTCTCCTCCGCCACCTCCAGGAGGAGCGGCGCCCCCCCATACCAGTGCCAGACCTCCACCGCATCGACCCGGTGCCAATGGGAGACCTCGCCCGCCTTCAAGAGGAACAGGATCGCGGTCGAATGCGCGCGCCCCTGATGCCCGGGCTCGTCCCTGAAGGTCTCGCGGAACCAACCGCCCTCCGGGTGCGGCTGAAGATCGAAATGGGCGATGACCTCGTCCGCGGTAAGAGCTTCGACCATGATTAGAACCGATCCTTGCGGCGGCGCACCTCGCCGAAGATCGCATCGAGCGGCTGCCCTTCCATGCCGAGACGATGCTGGATGGCCGCGCTCGATGCGCGCAAGAACGGATTGGTGGCGAGCTCCTGACCGATCGTGGACGGCAGCGACGGCGCGCCCTTCGCGTCATTCTCCGCCACTTCGGCCGCGCGCGCCTGCAGCGCCTCGTTCTCGGGCTCAACGGTCAGCGCGAAGCGGCAATTGGCGCCTGTGTATTCATGGCCGCAATAGACCGCCGTCTCCGGCGGCAGGCTTGCGAGCTTCGACAGCGACGACCACATGGTCGGGGCATCGCCTTCGAGCAGCTTGCCGCAGCCGACCGAGAACAGCGTGTCGCCGACGAACACGGCAGCATCGTCCGGGAAGTAGTAGCTGACATGACCGCGCGTATGTCCGGGCGTCTCGATCACCTGACCATCCGAGTGACCCACCGCGACCGCATCGCCCTCCTTCACCTCGACATCGAGGCCGGGGATCAGCCCCGCCTCCCGCGCCGGGCCGTAGACCGTGCAGCCGGCTTTCCGCTTCAAGGTCTCCACCCCCGCCGTATGATCGGCATGGTGGTGGGTGATGAGGATATCGGTGAGGGTCCAGCCCTTCTCCTCAAGGGCCGCGAGGATCGGGTCCGCCTCGGGCGCATCGATGGCCGCCGTGGCCCCCGTCTCGGGATCGTGGAGCAGGACGCCGTAATTGTCGCTCCGGGTCGGAAACTGATAGATCTCGAGCTTCGCCATCACGCTCTCTTCTTTTGTCTGTTTCGTCAGGGGCCGGGACCGTAGCACCCGAGCGGCGCGCCTTGAACCGGGGTCTCGGGACTTGAGAACGAACTCTAAACGCCGACGCGTGACAATTCAGCCATGCATCTCGACGCAATCGACCTAAAGGATTTCTACGCCAGGCCCTTGGGCCAAATGGTACGCCGCCTGCTCAGGGGCCGCATCAGAGCGCGCTGGACCGACCTCAAGGGCATGCGCGTCTTCGGGCTCGGCTACGCCACGCCCTATCTCGGCGAATTCCGCGGCGAGGCGTACGCGGTCGGCGCGCTGATGCCGGCCGGGCTCGGCGCGCTGCCCTGGCCTCAAAGGGGACCGTCCCACGCCGCGCTCGTGGACGAGATGGAGCTCCCCCTCGACGATGAGGCCGCCGACCGCGTCCTGCTCGTACATATGCTGGAATGGTCCGAGACGTCGCGGACGTTGCTCCGCGAGCTTTGGCGCGTGCTCGCGCCGAACGGCAGGCTCCTGATCGTCGTCCCCAACCGCCGGGGCCTCTGGGCGCGGGTCGATACCACGCCGTTCGGCTATGGCAGTCCGTTCAGCCGCTCGCAGCTCGCCACGCTTCTCAAAGAGGCCATGTTCCAGCCGGAGGGCTGGCACTACGCGCTCTATATGCCGCCCTTCAACTGGCGCATCCTGACGCGCTGGCCGACGCTGTGGGAGCGGCTCGGGCTCATTCTGTGGCCCACCTTCTCCGGCGTGATCATGGTCGAGGCGACGAAGCAGGTCTACGCGGCGATGCCGGTGCGCGAGACGGAGCGCAAAGTCCGCCGCCGTATCGTGCCGGTGCCCGCCGGCGCCGTCACCCAGCGCCTAGCGCGAGAGCAGAAAGACGGCCTGCTCGCCGAATAGGTTCTGGGCGAAGAGCGGCATGGCGACGAGCTTCGTGCCGGATGCGTTGAGCGCGATGGCGCGCTCCACCTTGGCGCCGATATCGTCGCACAGCGCGATGAAATCCTTGATGGTGCAGAGATGGATATTGGGCGTGTCGTACCAGCGCTCCGGAAGATTGTCGGTGCGCGGCATATGCCCGCCGAACAAGAGCTGGGTGCGCACGCGCCAATGGCCAAAGTTCGGAAAGGACACCACCGCGTGCTTGCCGATGCGGAGCAGCTGCTCCAGCACGTGGCGCGGAGAATAGGTCGCCTGGATGGTCTGCGACAGGATCGCGTAGTCGAAGGCATGGTCCGGGTAATAGGCAAGGTCGTCATCCGCATCGCCCTGGATCACCGCGAGCCCTTGCGCCACGCAGGAGTTCACCCCCGCCTGGCTCAGCTCGATGCCGCGCCCGTCGATGCCGTGCTTCTCGGCGAGGATGCGCAACAGCACGCCGTCGCCGCAGCCGACGTCGAGCACGCGCGAGCCGGGCTTCACCATCTCGGCGATGAGCAGAAGGTCGACGCGGCTCGTCTCGGTGGGCCGCAGGCTGCGGGGGTTGACCGATGCGTTCACGATCACACTCCATCACCCGGGACTCTGATGCCGCGCTGGCGCGCCGCGGCGCTCAAGAAACCGCGAATTGTGTCGAACAGCTCCGGCTCGTGCAGCAAGAAGGCGTCGTGGCCCTTGTTCGACTCGATCTCCACGAAGCTCACATTGGCGGCGACCGCGTTCAACGCATGCACCACCTCGCGGCTCTCCTCGGTCGGGAACAGCCAATCGGACGTGAACGACACGAGACAAAAGCGCGTCTTGGTGCCGGCGAACGCGTTCGCGAGCACGCCGCCATGGTCCGCGGCGATGTCGAAATAATCCATGGCGCGCGTGATGTAGAGATAGGAGTTGGCGTCGAACCGGTCGACGAACGTCATGCCCTGGTGGCGCAGATAGCTCTCCACCTGGAAGTCGGCATCGAAGCCGAACGTCACCTTCTCGCGATCCTGGAGATTGCGACCGAACTTGTCGTGCAGCGCGTGGTCGGACAGGTAGGTGATGTGCGCGGCCATGCGCGCCACGGCGAGGCCTTTGCGCGGGCTCTTCCCCTCCTCGATGTAGCGGCCCTGGCACCAATCGGGATCGGCCATCACCGCCTGGCGGCCCACCTCGTGGAAGGCGATGTTCTGCGAGGAGTGGCGCGCGGCGCAAGCGATCGGCACCGCCGAGAACACGCGGTCCTTATAAGTGGCGGCCCATTCCAGCACCTGCATCCCGCCCATGGAGCCGCCGAGCACGCAGAGCACCTGATCGATGCCGAGATGATCGAGGAGGCGCGCCTGGGCCCGGACCATGTCGCGGATGGTGATGACCGGGAAGTCGGGCCCGTAGGGGCGCCCCGTCTCCGGATTCATGGAGCTCGGGCCCGTCGAGCCCATGCAGCTGCCGATCACGTTGGGACAGACCACGAAATAGCGGTCCGTATCGATGGGCTTCCCCGGGCCCACCATGGTGTCCCACCAGCCGGGCTTGCCGGTGACGGGGTGGAAATTGGCGGCGTGCTGGTCGCCCGTCAGCGCGTGGCAGATGAGGACGAGGTTCGACTTGTCGGCGTTGAGCGTGCCGT
>CAZHCN010000053.1:0-13368 GCA_964530895.1 uncultured Methyloceanibacter sp.
CCCAAAGCGAAACGTCCCATGGTTCTCGACATCCCGGTCTACGTGACCGGCATGAGCTTCGGCGCGCTGTCCTACGAGGCGAAGATCGCGCTCGCCCGCGGCGCCACCATGGCTGGCTCGGCCACATGCTCGGGCGAGGGCGGAATGATCCCCGACGAGCGGCGCTATTCCTCGAAATGGCTCTACCAGTGCATCCAGTCGCGCTACGGCTTCAACCCGCATCATCTGCGGCTCGCCGATGCCTGCGAATTCTTCATCGGCCAGGGCTGCAAAGTGGGCTTGGGCGGCCATCTCATGGGCCAGAAGGTCACCGACCAGGTGGCGGAGATGCGCTCGCTGCCGGCCGGTATCGACCAGCGCTCGCCGGCGCGCCATCCCGACTGGCTGGGTCCTGACGATCTCGCGCTCAAGATTGAGGAGATCCGCGAGGCCACCAATTGGGAAATTCCGATCCAGCTCAAGCTCGGCGCCGCCCGCGTCTATGACGACGTGCGCATGGCGGCGAAGTGTGGACCTGACTCCATCTATATCGACGGCATGGAGGGCGGTACCGGTGCCGGCCCACATATCGCCACGGAGGATACCGGTGTGCCCGGTATCGCCGCCATTCGCCAGGCGCGCCGTGCCATCGACGAGCTCGGCCTGCGCGGCCAGATCAGCCTGGTCTATGCCGGCGGCATCAGGAACGGCGGCGATGTCGCCAAGGCGCTTGCACTCGGCGCCGACGCCATCGCCATCGGCCATTCGGTGATGATGGCACTCAACTGCAACAAGGAGATCCCGGAATCGGACTTCGAGGCCGAGATGGGCGTGCCGGCGGGGCGTTGCTATCACTGCCATACCGGCCGTTGCCCGGTCGGCGTCGCCACGCAAGATCCGGAGCTCAGGAAGCGGCTCGATCCCGACGAGGCGGCCGAGCGCGTCTACAACTTCCTGCACACACTGACGCTCGAAGCGCAGATGCTGGCGCGGGCTTGCGGCAAGACAAACGTCCACAGCCTCGAGCCCGAGGATCTTGCCGCGCTGACCATGGAGGCGTCGGCCATGGCGCAAGTACCGCTCGCCGGCACCGACATGACCGTCGGCGTCGCGAACTATCACAAGCTCGGTTGAGGAGGCGGCGCATGGCCAAGGACATGAAGAACGGCAAGGACGCGAAACCAGCGAAGGGTGCCGACGACGTCGACAAATACCTGAAGGATGCCGCCGGCCTCGACACCGACCGCGAGAAGGTGATCGGCCAGCACATCGGCTACCGCTACGACGTCAATCTGTTACCCGACTACGGGCGGCTCACGCCGTTCCTGAAAGAGTACATGGAGTTCATGGGCTGGGACGACCTCAACTGGCTCGAGGATGTCCACATGGGCTACGAGTCGGGCCAGCCCGCCATCTTCGACCGCAATATCAACGGTTGGGTGCGCATCCCGAAATCGATGAAGCTGCCCGGCAACCAACAAGATCGCGACATGCTGGCGCGAGAGATGCTGGTTCGCTTCCAGACCTCGCCCAACCACCCGCTCCACCAGCTCAACAAAGCCTATCGCAAGTTCTGAAGGAGGTGACAGCCGAACCAAACGACTGAGACTGCTCGATAAATAAGAAAAGAAGGACCGGAAAATCCGGCCGACTTGTGCTCCCGGCAGCGTGCCAGGAGCGCCCCAGAGGGAGGAATACCAATGGTTGAAACAACTGCCGGTGCCGGCAGCGGCACTACCACGTCTGAATCCCAACTTCATCGAGTCATCGGCTGGAAGGACGCGTTTTGGGTCGCAAGTGGCGTCCCGGCGCTCGTGCTCTTCTCCATCGGCGGCATCGCCGCCACGGTGGGGACGCCGTCCGTGCTGGTCTGGACCCTTTCGGTCCTGTTCGGCTTCATCCAGGCCTTCACCTACGCGGAGATCGCGGGTCTTTTCCCGAACAAGTCGGGCGGCGCCTCGGTCTACGGCGCGGCGGCCTGGGTGCGCTACTCCAAGTTCATCGCGCCGCTCTCGGTGTGGTGCAACTGGCTCGCCTGGACGCCGGTGCTCGCCATCGGCTGCGGCATTGCCGCCGGCTACATGCTGACGGCGCTGTTCCCGGCCGATGCGGTGATCAGGACATGGCAGATCCAACTCATCGATCTTTCCTTCTTCAAGGAGGGGTTGAGCCTTCGCCTGAACTCGACGTTCTTCATCGGCGCCGTTCTGATGCTGATCTCCTTCGGCATCCAGCACCGCGGCATTCTGTCGACCGCCAAGGTGCAGACCATCGTCGCCATTTCCGTGCTGTTGCCGCTCCTGATCATCGGCATCGTACCGCTGATGACCGGCGATGTGGCGATGAAGGCGTTCGAGCCCTTTGCACCGGGCACCGACATTGCCACGGCTGCGTGGGACAAGGCCGGTTGGACCTTGTTCTTAGGGGGTCTCTTCATTGCCGCCTGGTCGGCTTATGCCTTCGAGACGGCGATTTGCTACACGAGCGAGTTCAAGAACCCGGCAACGGACACCTACAAGGCGATCCTCTACTCAGGACTGCTTTGCATCGCCGTCTACATTCTCGTGCCGCTCTCCTTCCAGGGCGCGCTCGGGCTCGCCGGAGTGATGGCGCCGGGCATCGTCGACGGGTCGGGCGTGGCGCAGGCCATGGCCTCCATGGTCGGCGGTGGCGTGATCATCACCAATCTTCTGGTGATCATGCTGATCCTCGCTTTGATGCTGGCGATCACCACGGCGATGGCCGGCAGCTCGCGGACCCTCTATCAGGGCTCCGTCGACGGTTGGCTGCCGCGCTATCTCAGCCACGTCAACAAGAACGGCGCTCCGACTCACGGCATGGCGACGGATCTCTGCTTCAACCTGATCCTGCTGATGATGTCGGACTACCTGTTCGTGCTGGCCGTGTCGAACGTCTGCTACATCGTGTTCAACTTCTTGAACCTCAACGCCGGCTGGATCCATCGCATCGACAATGCGCATGTGAAGCGCCCATGGAAGGCGCCGACGCTGATCATGGGCGTTGGCGTGGTGCTTGCCTTCGTCAATGCGTTCCTGCTTGGGGCCGGCGCCGATGTTTGGGGATCGGGCACGTTGACCGCGGGCATTATCGCCATCGCCATCGTGATCCCGGTGTTCATCTACCGGCATTTCATCCAGGACAAGGGCGTGTTCCCGCCACAGATGCTGTCTGACCTGTCCGTCGACGGGCAAACCATCAGCGCACCGAAGGCGGGCATGTTGCCCTACGTGGCGCTTGCTGGCGGCATCTTCACCGCCCTCGTCGCCTACGTGATCTTCTGGACGTAAACCGAAGCGAAGCGAGATTTCTTTCCCGCTTGCTGACTTGGCCGAGATCAGTTTCTGATCTCGGCCATTTTCCAATCCGGCTTGAACGCCAGAACCTGCACCGTCTCGGGCAGGGTGCGATTGAACACCCGGTTATGCCAGATCGCGGCATCGCGGTCCGCGTCGCCGGCGTCGAGCCTCTTGACCTTGCAGGGTAGCCGATAGGCCTTGCGCCCTTGCCCGAAGTCGAGCACGCACCGCTTCCCGGCGAGCGCGGCGTCCGCAAGAGGCGCATCGGCCGGCAGCGTCGCGACGAGGCGATCGCGGAACGCATCTGGCGTCTGGAAATAGTCGGCTTGCAGATAGGCGAGCGCCTTTTCGTAGGTCTCGCGTGGATCGGACGACTTCATCACCTGGAACCGGAAGAAGGCGGTGCTCTCCTCAGGGTCCTTTGGTACGAGAAGGACGGTCAGCGCCGGCGCAAGCTCGGTGCCCGTCTCATCCAAGAGACGAGGGCGCATGCCTGGTGAGGGACGGCCGCCGTCTTCGCGCATGGCGGCCTGCCGGATCCGGCACTGCCAGTCGAGGAACTTGTCGCGCAGCATTTTGCTCTTCGATTTGCTCACCCGCGCATCACTGCCCCGTCGTGAGTGCCGCCGTCAATCGGATGCGCGGAACACGGCGCGATATCCGCAGAACCATCGCGTGAGAGACCGAGCCCATGATTGAAAAGCCGGCCTTTTCCTCGCCTCCGGACTGCTGAACCGCTTCGGCTCCGGCCCGCTTTGGCTCCGGAATCAGCAGTTTAGAGCGCTTACGCCGCGCAAATTTGCTTTGCGAGTGCATAAGTAAGCCGAACTCTGGATCGTGTAAGCCATTGGCTAACGATAGTAAACCATTGGTTAATATGAGAAAAACGCTAACTCGGCACGACAAGCCATTGCTTTCCTTACAGGAAAGACAATTTCACCTCGGTTGACCCGGCTTGGGGGAGAGCCTAGCATTCTGGTACGATGGCGGGGTTTCGGAGGGACGATTTCCTATTGGGAAAACGGCGTAGCCGGGTGAAGTCGCTGAACATCCATCGGGACGCGGGACCATGCCGGGCAGCCGGCGTGCCGCGGGGGTGAACTTACGGGGGTTTATCAATGGGCAATAACTTAGACGCGCTGACGACGATATTCACCGAGTTCTATTACTGGGTGACGGTCGTCTTCATGTTTCTCATCCATGTGGGGTTCTGCATGTATGAGGTCGGCGTAAGCCGCAGACGAAACCATCTCCACACTCTGATGAAGAACACGATGCTGATCCCGTTGGTCACCATCACGTTCTACTTCTTCGGGTGGTGGCTCTACTGGGCGCTGCCGAACGGACCGTTCATCACGGGACCGCTCCTGTTCGACGCCGGGGCGCCCAACCTTCCAACGTCGCCGACCATGGCGCCCAACCTACAAGACCACATCACCGGGGTGTTCTGGGCGGCGTTCCTGCTGTTCTCGTGGACGGTGGCCTCGATCGTTTCCGGATCGCTCATTGAGCGGGTCAAGTCCGGAGCGTTCTGGATCATCGCCATCATGATCGGATCGGTGACATGGATCATCGATGCGGCCTGGGGCTGGCATCCGCTCGGCTGGATGGTGAAGGTGCTTGGCTATCACGACGCCTACGCCTCCGGCGTGATCCACGCCATCGGCGGCGGCACCGCGCTTGGCGTCCTCATCGTGCTCGGGCCGCGGCTCGGCCGCTTCACGAAGGACGGCAGGGCACGCGTATTCGTGCCGCATAACCCATGGCTGGTGACCATCGGTCTGTTCTTGATCTACACCGGCTTCTGGGGCTTCTACGCGGCCTGCAACGTGCCGATCATCTCTCCGGAGACAATCGGCGGACAGATCACCGGCGGGACGTGGACGGCAACGACGATCTATCTGACGCCGACTACGCTGGGCGCCATCACGATCAACTTCCTGATGTCGCTGTCGGGCGGTCTGATGGTTGCCTACATCCTCTCGAAAGGCGATCCGTTCTGGACGTATTCGGGCGGCCTTGCCGGCGTCATCACGGCTTCGGCTGGCAACGATCTCTACCATCCGATTCAGGCCTTCTTTATCGGCGGTCTCGGTATCTTCATCGCCTACAAACTGCACTACTGGGTGGAGAACAAGTTCAAGATCGACGATGCCGTGGGCGCGGTTGCCGTGCATGGCTATTGCGGGTTCCTCGGCTGCGTCTTTGCCGGCTTCCTGCTCTGGGGCTACCCATCGTCGCCTTATGAGGGCTTCGCCACGATCAATCCGCTCGGGAACACGATCGGTGGAGTCATCATGTTCTTCGTACTCGGCTTCATTCCGGGATGGATAGCAGCGAAGATACTCGATGGACTTGGTCTCCTGCGCGTGCCGCGTGAGGTCGAGCTTATGGGTCTCGACTTCAGGACGCTGCACGAGGAAGAGGAAGCTCGCCAGGAAGTCCGCGACGCCGAAAAGGCGATGGTGTGACGCAGGCGACAGATCGGATAAAGGAGAACCGAAATGGGTAGCACTTGGGCTGTCGACCTAGCCAATATTGGGCCGGTTTACCCCTGGGTTGGGGCCGAGCTCATCATGGTGATCGTTGCAATCGTCGCCTGGATCCTCTGGCACATCGTTCAAATCAAGGAGGAGGAGAACGAGTACGCCGAGGACATCAAGAAGTACGGCGGCAAAGAGGGCATCAAGAAGGCCCTCGACGAGCATCCGTCTTAAGCCAACCTAAGCGAACACACTAACCCTCTGGGGCGTCGGCCTGGTGCTGACGCCTTCTTTTTTTGTGCCGTGGGACTTGCGGCTCCGGATCATAGAGACCGCGAAGCCCACGGCCGTGCCGTCCAATCTAGCAGTCGAGCGTCGTGGCTCGCTCCCAAGGGGAGAGTTGACGCGAATACTCGTCCCAGTCCTTGGTCTTGAGCTTGACGTAGGAATCGACGAACTCATCGCCGAGATCGCGCCGCAAGAGGTCCGACTTGCCCGTGAGCCTCAGAGCATCCAACAGGTTCAAGGGCAGCTTCTTGACGTCCTTCGGCGCCTTGTGACCTTCGGCATACATGTCGATATCGAGCGGCTTGCCCGGGTCGGTCTTCTTGGCGATGCCGTCGAGCCCGGCGGCGAGCACCACAGCCGGCAACAGGTAGGCGTTGGCCGCGCCATCGGCGAGCCTGAACTCGAACCGGCCGCCGCCCGGCACGCGGATCATGTGCGTGCGGTTGTTGCCCGCGAAGGTCACCGTGTTCGGCGACCACGTGGCGCCCGACAGCGTCACCGGTGCGTTGATGCGCTTGTAGGAGTTCACCGTCGGGTTGGTGATCGAGCAGATCTCGTCGGCATGGCTGATCAACCCGCCGATGAAGTTGTAGGCGTCCTTCGACAGGCCCAAGCCGTCATTGCCGTCGTCGAACGCGTTCTTGTTTCCCTGCCACAGCGACACATGCACGTGGCAGCCATTGCCGGTGAGATGGGCGAACGGCTTCGGCATGAACGTGGCGCGAAGCCCGTGCTTCTCGGCGATCGCCTTGACCATGTATTTGAAGAAGACCATGCGATCGGCGGTGGTCAGCGCATCGTCGAATGCCCAGTTCATCTCGAACTGGCCGTTGGCGTCCTCGTGATCGTTCTGGTACGGCCCCCAGCCGAGCTCGAGCATGGAGTCGCAGATCTCGCTGATCACGTCGTAGCGCCGCATCAGCGCGGCCTGGTCGTAGCAGGGTTTCGACTGGATATCGGCGGGGTCGCTGATCGCCGACCCGTCGGGGCTCACTAGGAAGTACTCGCATTCGACGCCGGTCTTGAGCGTAAAGCCTGCGTCCTCGGCCTTCTTGAGCATGCGCTTCAGAACATTGCGCGGCGCCTGGTCGACAAGCTTGCCGTCCATATAGGCGTCGGCGGCGAGCCAGCCCACTTCCGGCTTCCACGGGATCTGGATCAGGCTGTAGGGATCGGGGACGGCCAGCATGTCGGGATGAGCAGGCGTCATGTCGAGCCAGCTGGCAAAGCCGGCGAAGCCCGCCCCCTCTTTGGCCATGTCGGCGATGGCGCTGGCCGGCGCGAGCTTGGCCCTGAGCGTGCCGAACAAGTCGACAAACGAAATCAGAAAATACTTGATCCCGCGCTCGCGGGCCTCGACTGCAAGATCAACCGCCATGGGACTCCCCTTCGTTACAACTTCGAGGCCCGCTGCCTCTTCCTACCGGTCAGATTTCGATCCTGGAATCCAGTCGGTGCCGGCGAGCGGCACCTTGGCCATGGCTGCGGCCTCGACCGTGAGCGCCACCAGATCTTCGGGCTCCAGATTGTGGACATGGCTCTTGCCGCAGGCGCGCGCGATGGTCTGCGTCTCCAGCGTCAGAACCGAAAGATAGTTGGCGAGGCGCCGCCCCCCGAGCACGGGGTCTAGCCGTGCGGCAAGCCCCGGGTCCTGCGTGGTGATGCCCGCCGGGCAGCGGCCTTCGTGCCAGTCGTCATATGCGCCGGCGGTGGTGCCGAGGTCCTGATAATCGTTCTCGTAAAGCGGATCGTTGTCGCCGAGCGCGACAAGCGCCGCCGTGCCGATCGACACTGCGTCGGCGCCGAGCGCGAGCGCCTTGGCGACGTCGGCACCGGAGCGGATGCCGCCGGAAACGATGAGCTGCACCTTGCGATGCATGCCGAGGTCTTGCAGCGCCTGCACCGCCGGGCGGATGGCACCCAGGATCGGCAGGCCCACATGCTCGATAAACACTTCCTGCGTCGCCGCCGTGCCGCCTTGCATGCCGTCGAGCACCACCACGTCGGCGCCGGACTTCACCGCGAGCGCCGTGTCGTAATAGGGCCGCGAGGCGCCGACCTTGATGTAGATCGGCTTCTGCCAGTCGGTGATCTCGCGCAACTCTTGGATCTTGATCTCCAGGTCGTCCGGCCCCGTCCAATCCGGGTGCCGGCAGGCCGAGCGCTGGTCGATGCCCTTGGGCAGGGTGCGCATCTCGGCCACGCGGTCGGAGATCTTCTGACCCAAGAGCATGCCGCCGCCGCCAGGCTTGGCGCCCTGGCCGATGACGATCTCGATCGCGTCCGCGCGCCGGAGATCGTCCGGGTTCATGCCGTAGCGCGACGGCAGCAGCTGATAGACCAGGATCGTGGAATGGCCACGTTCCTCTTCCGTCATGCCCCCGTCGCCCGTGGTCGTCGAGGTACCCATCTGGCTCGCGCCGCGGCCCAGCGATTCCTTGGCCTGCGCCGACAGCGAGCCGAAGCTCATGCCGGCGATGGTGATCGGGATCTTTAGGTGGAGCGGCTTCTCGGCGAAGCGGGTGCCGAGCCACACATCGGTGGCGCATTTCTCGCGATAGCCCTCGAGCGGGTAGCGGCTCATGGAAGCGCCGAGGAACAGGAGGTCGTCGAAATGCGGCACCTTCCGCTTCGCGCCGCCGCCGCGGATGTCGTAGATGCCGCTCGCCGCCGCCCGCCGGATCTCCGACAGCGTGTAGTCGTCGAACGTCGCGGATTTGCGAGGCGTGGTCCTGGGCGTCGCGTCCATCAATACTCTCCCGCGTGATCGACGTTGAAAGTGTAGAGCTTCCGCGCCGAGCCGTAACGCTTGAATTCGTTTGGATCGACCTCGCCGTCGAAGCCGGCGCGGGTCAGCACCTCATGGATCGCGCGCTTGTGCTCGTCGCGCATCTCCTTTTCGATGCAGTCGGCCCCGAGGCTCTTGACGCTGCCGCGCACGAAGAGTCGCGCCTCGTAGATGGAATCGCCGAGAGAGTCGCCGGCGTCCCCGAACACCACGAGATTTCCGGCCTGCGCCATGAATGCGCTCATATGCCCGACCGAGCCTTGTACGACGATGTCGATGCCTTTCATGGAGATGCCGCAGCGCGACGACGCGTTGCCGTCGATGCGCAAGAGCCCGCCGCGCCCCGTGGCGCCGGCGGATTGGCTCGCATCGCCCGCCACGTGCACGAAGCCGCTCATCATGTTCTCGGCCACGCCGACGCCCGCGCTCCCGTTTACGACCACGGTGGCGAGCTTGTTCATGCCCGCGCAGTAATAGCCCACGGGTCCGTTGATCTCGACGGTGATCGGGACATTGAGGCCCGACGCGATAGCATGGCGTCCGGCCGGATGGTCGATGACCCAGTGGCGCTCGTTGGTTTCCGGCGTCAGGCGGTGCAGCGCCGCGTTGAGCTCCCGGAGCGGCGTGACGTCGAGATCGACTTCAGGCATGTCCTAGCGTTCCCAGAAATAGACGGTGGCGGGCTCGGGCTCCCAGATGCGCGCCTGCTCGATCCCGGGGAGGGTGGCGAGCACGCGGTATTCGGAGCCGAACGCCACGTATTGGTCGGTCTCGGCCATCACGGCGGGCTTGCAGGCGATGCCGTCGCGGAGCACGCCGAAGCCGTTCTCGGTGCCGACCACGAAGGTATAGAAGCCATCGAGGTCGTCGAGGCCGACTTTCAGCGCATCGCCGAGCGACAGCCCCTCGCGCATGCGCCAGGTGAGATAGCCGGCCGCGACCTCCGTGTCGTTCTCGGTCTCGAATTCGAGGCCTTCGCGCTTCAGCTCTCGGCGCAGATTGTTGTGGTTCGACAGCGAGCCGTTGTGCACGAGGCACTGGTCGTTGCCGGTGGAGTAGGGGTGGGCGCCGTCCGTCGTCACGGCGGACTCCGTGGCCATGCGGGTGTGACCAATGGCGTGCGTGCCGCTCATGCTGGCAAGCCCGAACCGCTCGGCAACCTTCTCCGGCAGGCCGACCTCCTTGAAGATCTCCATGCGCGTGCCGCGCCCGACGATCTCGGTGTCGGTCGCCTCGCGCTCCAGCCATTTGACGAGTGCCTCCACCTCCTGGTCTGGCAGCGCCACCACCGCATGGGTGTCGTGCAAGCTGGCTTCGGCGCCGGGAAAGGCATCTTCGATCTCGGCCACGGTCTCCTCGATCGCCGTGGCCGACGGGCCACGCAAGGTGAGCTTGGTTTGCCCCGCCTGGCCGGCGCCATAAACGGCGAAGCCCGCGCTGTCAGGCCCACGATCCGACATCGTGGCAAGCATGCCGGCCGTCAGCCGGCCGAGCTCGGGCTCGAGCGCAGGATCTTTGAGAAACAGTCCGACAATGCCGCACATGGCTGAAAAGCTCCGGGTTACGCGCCGTTCACCATGCTACGGCGCCGTGGGTCGCGTCAACCCAGGTGAAATAATTTTTCCTTTGGGGAAAGTCCAGAGGAGAGTTAGGGGCGGGGATAAATAATTATGGAGAGATAGGTCATGGGCCGCTCGATAAGCTCCTCGGGCCCATGCGGCGCGCCCGCGTCGAAGAACAGCGCGTCCCCGGGCGACATGGGATAGAGCTTGTCGGCGTGCCGGTAAATCACTTTTCCGGACAGCATGTAGATGAACTCCATGCCGTCATGCTGGAACTGGGTATAGGGGTTTGCGTCCTCCGAGAGAGAGATGAGATAGGGCTCGACCACGATGTCTCCTGACAGTGTGTGCCCGAGCAGCTCGTAGCGGTGGCCTGCTTTGGTGCCGCGCCGCTCTATGAGGACGCCTTGCCCGGCGCGGACGTAGGAGCAATCGCGCCGCTCCTCGAAATCGGCGAAGAAGCTCGTCATCGGCACGTTCAGCGCCCGCGCCAGGGCCCGCAAGGTCGAGAGTGACGGGGACGTGCCGCCGTTCTCGATCTTCGACAGCATGCCGGGCGATAGCCCGGCCTCCGCGGCGAGCTCCGTCGCCGTGAGCTGTAAGCGCTGACGCAACAGCCGCACCCGGCGCCCGATCGAAACTTCGAGGTTGAGCTCGCCCGTGGTCGGCGCGTTGGAGCCGGTAGCGTACTCCGGCTCTCTCGCCTCTTCGGGCTCCTGCGGCTTGGCGGCCGTCGTCGTGGACCGCTGCCGCTCCAAGGAGCGCTTCTGAAGTTTCTTGGAAGAAAGCCGCGTCGCCATCAAGCCTCCTGGAGGGGACATCTCATCGCGAGGAAACCGCCTGAATGCAACGACCCTAGCACCAAAAATTTTGATGTACGCAGAATTTAGGCGCTAGCTCGCGTGTGGCTCGGCGGCTCGCCGAACGCCTCTCTATAAGCCCGGGCGAACTGGCTCGCCGAGGAAAAGCCCGTGGCGAGCGCCACATCGAGCACCGGTAGCGTCGTCTCGCGCAGCAGCTGGCGCGCCCGCTCGAGCCTGAGCCACCGGTAATGCTGGTGGATGCCGTGACCCACATGGCGGTGGAACAGTCGCTCAAGCTGTCTGAGCGAGATCCCCGCCTCGCGCGCCAGGCTTCCGCGCGCCAGCGGCGTCTCGAGGCTCATCTCCATGGCGGAAAGCACGCGCAAGAGCTTGTCGTCGGCGATGCCGAGCCGGTAGCGCAGATCCATGCGCTGCGGCCCGAAGCCCTCGCGGATATGCGTATGCAGGAACCAATCGCCGACGGCGGCGGCGAGCGGACGCCCGTGGTCGCGCTCGATCAGGGCGACCATCATGTCGAGCGCCGAGATGCCGCCCGAACATGTGATTCGGTTGCCGTCGATCTCGAACAGGGACGACACCACCGCGATGTCGGGGAACGCCTCGCGGAAGGCGGGCATGTGCTCCCAATGGAGCGTCGCCCGGCGCTCTTGCAGCAGGCCGGCGCGGGCGACGATGTAAGGGCCGCCTGAGATGCCGCCGATGGTCGTGCCTTTGCGTGCGAGCCGTCGAAGCCAGGCGAAGGTCCTCTTGTCGTCGAACGTCGCCGGGTTTCCGCCGGCGCACACGAACACCATGTCGGCGCGCCGGTCGCTGTCTGTGCCGCACTCGGGAATGATGGCGACGCCGTTCGATGCGGGAACCGGCTCGTCCCTCGGCCCGGCATGCCACCAGCGGTAGAGCTCTTGGCCCGCCAGCAGATTGGCCGCGCGCAACGGCTCCATGGCGGCGGCGTAGGACATCAGCGCGAAGCCCGGCACCAGCAGAAAGCCCACCGTTTTGGTATCTCTCTTGGGGTATGCGGCCATGACGCAAAATGTCAAATAAGCGGCGGGAAATGTCAATCTACCTCTGACATACGGCGCAAACTTGGTCCATGCGCTATTCGCTTGGAAGCCTCCTCGCCAACGCCGTGACCGGCAACCGGAACTGGAAGCCGGTCTGGCGCGAGCCCGAGCCCAAGGCTCAATATGACGTGGTCATTGTCGGTGGCGGCGGCCACGGCCTCGCCACGGCCCATTACCTCGCCAAGCAGCACGGCATCACCAATGTCGCCGTCCTGGAGAAATCCTATCTCGGCTCCGGCAATATCGGGCGCAACACCACCATCGTCCGCTCCAACTATATGCTTCCCGGCAACGAGCCCTTCTACGAATGGTCGATGAAGCTTTGGGAGGGCCTGGAGCAGGATCTCAACTACAACGCCATGGTCAGCCAGCGTGGCGTGCTCAACGTCTTCCACTCCGATCCCCAGCGTGATGCCTTTGCGCGCCGCGGCAATTCCATGCTGCTCCACGGCGCCGACGCCGTGATGCTCGACCGCGAAGGCGTCCGGAAGCTCGTGCCCTTCGTCGATTTCGACAATGCGCGCTTCCCCGTGCGCGGCGGCCTGTTCCAGCCGCGCGGCGGCACGGTGCGCCACGACGCGGTCGCTTGGGGTTATGCGCGCTCGGCGGATTCCCGCGGCGTCGACATCATCCAGAACTGCGCCGCGACGGGCTTCCGCGTCGAGCAGGGGCGCATCGTCGGCGTCGAGACCGAGAAGGGCTTTATCCGCGCGAAGAAGGTCGGCGTCTCGGTTGCCGGCAGCTCCAGCCGCGTCGCCCAGATGGCGGGCTTGCGCCTTCCCATCGAGGCCCACGTTTTGCAGGCCTTCGTCACCGAGGGCATCAAGCCGCTGATCGACGTCGTCATGACGTTCGGCGCCGGACATTTCTATGTCAGCCAGTCCGACAAAGGCGGGCTCGTCTTCGGCGGCGACATCGACGGCTACAATACCTATGCGCAGCGCGGCAACCTGCCGGTGGTCGAGGACGTGGCCGAGGGCGGCATGGCGCTGATGCCGGTCATCGGGCGCTTGAGAGTCCTGCGCTCCTGGGGCGGCCTGCTCGACATGAGCATGGACGGCTC
>CAZHCN010000054.1:0-13324 GCA_964530895.1 uncultured Methyloceanibacter sp.
GGGAGGTACGATTTCGGTCCTTAGGGACCCCAGGGAGTGGCGTTAGTGCAACCTTTGAGAGGGGGCCGTGATGCCGACAACTCTTACCCTAGCCGCGATGGCGAGCCTGCTCCTCCTTGTGCGCGCTGTGAAGCAGCTGCGAAAAGCGCCATCTCACACCAACAATCGTTTGCGGACGGCTGACCGGCTCTCCCCGGTCTCTCGCTCCGCGCCAGCGTGGGAGGCTTAGCCATGCCTGTTCCCATGCCAGCCGCGGTCGTCCTGATCGTCTGCAAGACCATGATCGCCGGACCGGCGGATCAGAATTCGGCCTATACCGGCTATGAAAATCGGACCTGGGCCACAGAGCATTCCATGATGGTCTGCCGGCGCCAGGAGGTCCAACTCTTCGATCAGGCGGAGGCCCTGGGCGCCCAGTCCCAACCGTTCAACCTGCAGCGGTGCCAGCGGTCGGGCATCATGCTCGGGAGCGAGTGGGACGCTCAGCACAAGGGCTCGGCTTATCGTACCTGGCGCGTAGCATGTCCGGTGCCCATCGTCAGGAAGAACCCGGACGGAACCGAGGATATTATCGCTTGGAAGATGCCAGAATGCGGCCACCAGGATATAGTAGTCTGCGAGGTTGATACAGCGATCTAAGACGCCAACGTCATAGATCTCTGCCTGGTCAGTGGAGGACTGGCCATGCCACTCTGGTCGCGAATTGCGGTAGGCGTTGCCCTTGCCGTCACGTTGCTCGGCTTTGCGGGCCTCCAGGCCTATTCCGAGAGGCGGGGTCCGCTCGTCCAGGCCTACGGCACGACCTATTATGATGGCGAAGGTCCGCCGGCGCCGGCGGTGGCTTGCAAGTCCGAGAGCGAGATCCGCTCGGCGATCGCTCGGGTGCACGCTGCATTCGATCATCTCGAAGGCGATAGCCTCAAGGCGTTCGAGCAGCGGGCGGCCTTGCTGAAAGGTCTGCCGCCGCTCCGCGTCGAACAGGTCTACGTCATTACCGCGGACGATCAGCTCCGCGACGGCGAGACGGTGCTGTTCATTGGGTTCAAGGCAAATTGCGTGAGCACGGTGTTCACCTTCCCAGGGCGGCTCTATCGCGAACTCGCCGCTGTCCCGGGGCCCGCATAGCGCCCGCATTCATCTCCGCATGGGCGGTAAAGATCAGCGGCAGCGTGACGGTTGGACTTGCCGGCACGTGCCGCGTGTTCGATCCTCGGCTCGGCGCTTTGTTCGTGCCGCGGAGTGATGAGATCTCACGTGATCCCGAAACTGCCAGAAGGCGAACTGCTCTACGCCGTGGGTGATATCCATGGCAGGACGGACCTGCTCGCCACACTACTCCGCGAGATCGAGGCCGATGCCGCGGGCCGGACGGCTGCGAAGAAGACTCTCATCTTTCTCGGCGACTATGTGGATCGAGGGCCGGACAGCCGCGGCGTGATCGAGACGCTGCTCGACGGTCTCCCGGCCGGTTTCGATGCGCACTTCCTCAAGGGCAATCACGAGGCGCTGCTGCTCGACTTTCTCGATGGCAAAGGGCGGCTCGATCACTGGCTCTTGAACGGTGGCGACGCGACCATGGCCTCCTATGGCGTCGACATTGGCAGGCTCGATGAAGCGGGCGCAGGCCCCGAGGCGTGGCGCGAGGCGTTCGCGGCGGTATTGCCGCAGACGCATCGTTCTTTCTTCCGGCGGTTACGCCTGCAAATCCCCGTGGGGGATTATCTGTTCGTCCATGCGGGCGTCAGACCCGGCGTGCCGCTCGAGGCGCAGCGGGAGGAGGATTTGATCTGGATTCGAGGGGCGTTTCTCGACGCGCATGAACACTTCGGCAAAGTGGTCGTGCATGGACACACGCCGGTGCGCGCGCCCGTCGTGCTGGCGAACCGCATCGGCATCGACACGGGCGCGGTGTTCACCGGGCGCCTGACGGCGCTCCGCCTGCAAAACGGGGAACGGGGATTTCTCGAGACCTGAGCTTTAGGTCCGTGTCTCGGACGATTCGGCGACGAGGCCGCGCAAGCGGCTGGTGAGGCTGCCGCCGCCGGACTTGTCCGCCTGGCGCTTTGCCCGCCGGGCGGCGAAGCGCTGTGCCAGAGTGGACTTTTGTACTTCCGCCCCGTCCGGCACCTCCTCCGGCGCAGCGGCGTTCTCCTCGGCATACACTTCGGCGTATTCTTCATCCGCGGAAACGGCGGCAGGTTCCTCGGCGTATTCGCCTTCCGCATATTCCGTCTCGACCGTCTCGACGGCGACGGCCTCCATCTCCGTGTCGGCTTGTTCCATCTCGTGCGGTGCAGCGCCGTTGCCAGCGCGCGCCTCGTGCCAGGCGGCCTCCTGCTCCATGACCTCCGCGGTGATCTCGACCTCCGGGTAATGGGGATGCATTTCGGCGGTACCGGGCTGCGGCCGCACGGCTTGATTCCGCGCCGCGGTCAAAATCTGCGAGGCGAGACGGCTCAGCTCGCGGCGGAGGAACGCATTCTCCTGCGCGCTTGTCTTGGCACGCTCGAGCTCCTCTTGCGTCCGTGACAGCTCGGCGGTGAGCCGTTGCGTCTCGGCAAGGGCGCGCGCATCGGACTTGGAGGAGCCGCGTCCCGAGGCGGCGCTCCCGCTTTCCAGCGCCATGCGCAAGCGGTCGATGTCGGCGCGCTGATTGTGAACGGTGCCGCGCGCGATCTTTAGCGCTTCCGACTGGGAGGCCACGGTGTTGCGCAATTCGGCATTGACGGTCTCGAGCTCGGCCAGTGCCTTCTTGGCCGCCTTCAAGCGGCTGTCGAGATCCGGCAAGCGCCGTTTGATGGTCTGCTGCAAGACGCGGTTCGCGTTCTGCGCTTCCTGAAGCTGGCTCTTGACGCCGGCGAGATCGGTGTTCAACCCCTGGATCGCGACGCGGCGCTTATTGGCTTCGATCAGCTCGCGCGCGGCCTTGTCCTTGGACTTGTCCAGCGCGACCTCGACCTTGCGAAGCTCGATGGCGTACTCGGCGCGGAGCTGATCTTTGTCGGCCTGGATGTCGGCGAGTGACATGGGCATCGTCGCCTCGAGCTTCCGCGTGGTGAGCTTCACGGCGCGGTTCCACAGAGGCGGGGCAAGCATGAGGGCGAGCAGGCATCCCAAGAAGAAGCCCAACGCCCCGAACATGAACCACTCGATCATCGAGACCACCCGAAATTGGCGCCCATGCGCGTCACCCTATCCGACGCTCCTCGGGCCAGCCCAGCGAATCCGGCACGTTCCGCGCCCACGCAAAGACACCTCGGCCAGGCTTCCTTAGCGCCAAACTAGAACGGATTCCAGGTCGGTTGGCGGGTATATTTCAAGTAGCCGATATTTGCGCCAAGTCTAAGGCCGACTCCCGAGCTGATCGGCGCCAGGGAAAGGTCGTTCCTAGACAAATATGTGATGCCGACGCCGCCAATGAAATAGGCCGATCCGTCGACACCGGCGAAGGTGTTGTAAATCTGGCCTGGGCTGTGGAGATTATACACAAGGACCATGACTTTCGAGCCGTCGGCGCCGAAGTCATAGCCGACCGAAGGCCCCTGCCAATAAACCCGGTGCTGGCCCGCGTCCTTGGTGTAGAGCACGCCCTCGCCATAGCGCAGCCCGGCGATGAGTGCGCCGCCGGCTTCCTCGCCCAAAATATAGCCGTTCGGACGTCCGGACCTTTGAAAGGCGTATTCGACGACCTTGGCGAATCCCACCGACACCTTGCCGAAGAAGTGGTGGCCCTCGTTCTTGATCTCGTCCACGGAGAAGGTGCCTTCGCTGCTCTCCGGGAGCTTTTCGGAGGCAAAGCCTCGGGCCGGCTCGTAGGATTCACTCGGCACGCCGGCATTGCCTTGCGGATAGGTGTCTTGGGGCGCGGCGTTTTGACCAGAGGGGCTCGCGCCGCCATAGGGCGAACCGCCTTGGGGCTGCGGGGTGATGACCATCGGGCCCTCTTGGGCCGATGCCGCGGGGAACAGGAGACAGGAGAAGAGGATCGCCGACGCCACGGCAATCGCAGTGGTGCTGATACGCATGACTTTGCCCTCGGGCTCTAAGGCCGGCGTGCCCTGCCGGCGAGGCGGGTAGGCATCTCCCGCAACCGTATGATTTGCCTAAACGGTTACCAAACTCTGGCTGGGTTACCGCGGCGTTAAAACCGTGCGGTCCCTCGCAATTGATATCCTGGGCTCGGGGGTAATTCCCGGCCTTGGATAATTTTATCCGGGTTATATTGACTGGAATGTTTTATCCGGGTAAAAAGGATCCTTCTTGAGTGGGAGGTCCTCAGCTATGCGACAGCAGCCCTGCACGGCCTTCGGCGGCACGGTCCGGATCGCTTCGGGCGCCTTGAGAGACGTGGCGTTGAAAGCGAAGGCCGTCATCGACGCAGATGCGACCGCACAGATTCTGATCTTCGATGACGCCACCGCGCACCCGGTCGAGGTGGATTTTCGTGGCACACCGACTGACGTGCTCAATCGACTAGAGAAAGACGTTTCTGCCAAAGCTGAACCCGCTAGACCGCGTCGGGGTCCAGGGCGTCCGAAGCTCGGCGTCGCCGCGCGCGAGGTGACATTGCTGCCGCGGCATTGGGACTGGCTGAGCAAGCAGCCGGGCGGCGCTTCCGTCACCCTGCGCAAGCTGGTCGAGGAGGCGCGGCGCGGAAATGGCGCCAAGGACCGCATGCGCCGGTCACAAGAAGCGGCTTACCGGTTCATGGTTGCGATGGCCGGCAATGAACCCGGCTTCGAGGAAGCAGCGCGCGCGCTGTTCGCTGGGAACAAGGAGCGTTTCGATCAGCAGATCCAGACGTGGCCGCCGGATGTGCGCGATCACGCACGTGGTTTGGCCGCGCCCGTCTTCGAAGAAGACGCCACGACCTGACGCCCCCAGGCGATAAAGCCGGGATTGCGCAAGCCGTCGGCGGTCTTGCCGTAGCGGAACCGCGCGCCGTGCGCATCGACGACGCGGCCGCCGGCGGCCTCGAGCACGGCTTGGCCGGCCGCCGTATCCCACTCCATGGTCGGCCCGAAGCGGGGATAGACGTCCGCTCGCCCGCGGGCGATCTCCAGGAACTTGACCGAGGACCCGGCGCTCATGCGCTCCGCAATGGTCAAGCCTTCGAGGAATTGCTCGGTCTCAGGGTCGAGATGGGAGAGACTGACGAGCGCCGTAAGACCGTTCGGGTCGCCCTTCCGGGCATGCAGCCGCCGCTGATCGAGCGCACGGAGATCGGCACCGACCGCATCCGGCGGAAGCGTCGCCTCGACCGCAATCCCATCGGCGGGCGTCACCGCCAGAAGCGCGCGTGCCGGCGCGTAGACGAGCCCGAAGCACGGATAGCCGTTCTCGATCAGGGCGATGTTCACGGTGAAGTCGGTGCGCTTCTTGATGAATTCCTTGGTGCCGTCGAGCGGATCGACCAGAAAGAAGCGCGGGCCGAGCGCGGCGGTGCAGTCCGCTGCGGTCTCCTCGGAGACGACCGGAATGTCGGGCGCAAGCGCCTTCAGCGCTTTGAGGATGACCGTCTCCGCATCGCGGTCGGCCTTGGTCACCGGGCTTGCATCCTCCTTGGTCTCGACCTCGGTTGGGCCGGCATAGTGCGCCATGATGGCCGCGCCGGCCTTGGCGGCGGCGTCGGTGAGTGCTTGAGCTCCGGCCCCCAAGTCGAAGTCGGGCTTGGTGCTGGTCACGGTTGTGTGTCTTGGTGCTGACAAGGCAAGATGCTCCAAGGGGATGCTGATTCGTTGGCGCTTTCGCGGGACGGTGACGATGCGCCCCTCCTGTAACAGAAATTTTCGTGAGGGCCACGCCATCTCCGCGGGGGGCGCGCGGAAGCGAAGGAGGAGGCCATGACCGAACCGACGGCACTCAGCGATCTTGAATTGGCGGCGCTCGTTTCGAGCCGCATTTGTCACGACATCATCAATCCCGTGTCGGCCATCTCCAACGGTCTGGAGATGTTGGGCGAGGAGCCGGACCAGGACATGCGTGACGCGGCCATGGATCTCATCCGCAAGAGCGCGTTTCAGGCCACCGCCAAGCTGCAATTCGCAAGACTTGCCTTCGGCGCTGCCGGGTCGGCGGGTGCCGAGATCGATCTCCGCGATGCGGAGAAGGTGGCACGCGAATTCCTGCAAGGGACGGGTAAGCACGAGGTTATCTGGCAAGGGCCTCCCGTCACGCTGCCGAAGAACAAGGTCAAGCTCCTCCTCAACCTCGTGGCGCTCGGCATGGTGGCCCTGCCGCGCGGCGGCACGGTGAGCGTCGACATTGGCGGCACGCCGCCGGACGTGACCTTCACGGTCCACGCCAAAGGCACCGCGGCCCGCCTCACCGATCAGGTGAAGACCCTGCTGTCCGGGGCCAACGGCGTTGAGATCGACGCCCACTCGATCCAGCCCTACTACGCAGGGCGCGTGGCGAGGGCCGCCGGCATGACCGTGAGCACGGACGCGCACGGGGAAGAGGTGACGTTCAAGGCCGCCTGATCCCCGGAATTCCGCCAATCCAAGGCGCAATTCCCGGTCTGGTCAACGAAGCGTAAACCAGAATTCGCCGACAATCCCGGCGCAAGCTTGTGCAGGGGCATGAGGCGCGAATCACCCCGATTCGCGTCAATGGTGGGCGATGGACGAATTACTGTCAGAGTTCCTGACCGAGACGGGCGAGCGGCTCGATGAGCTCGACGCCAATCTCGTGCGTTTCGAGCAGGAGCCCAACGATGCCGAGATGCTCAACGCCATCTTCCGGCTCGTCCACACCGTCAAAGGCACCTGCGGGTTTCTCGGCCTGAACCGGCTTGCCCAGCTCGCGCATGCGGCCGAGACGCTCATGGGCCAGTATCGCGACGGCGCAGCCGTCACGGTCGAGGGCGTTAGCGTCATCCTGGCCAGCATCGATCGCATCAAGGAGATCCTCGCCGGACTCGATCGCGAGGGAGCCGAGCCGGCGGGCTCCGACGACGACCTCATCTCCGCGTTGCAAAGCCTCGCCGAGGCGAGCGCACTCGCGCAAGTTGGTGGCGACAGCAGCGGGGAAGATGAGACGTCCTGGATCCGTGTGGAGTCCGACGGGGTTGGGCGCGCTCCGCCCATCCACGCCACGCTCGAGGAGCTTGAGCGCGCCTGGCGGGAGGCGCCAGGACCGGATCCCGTACCCGCGCGCAAGCCCGAACCCGGGCCGGCCCTGTTTCCAGCCGACGACGATCATGCGGCCGAGAACGGGGGCAAGGAGCTCATCACGCGGACGCAAACCGTGCGTGTCTCCGTCGATACGCTGGAGCACCTGATGACGACGGTGAGCGAACTCGTGCTCACCCGCAATCAATTGCTCGACCTCGTGCGCCGCACGGATGAAAGCGAGTTCAAGACTCCCTTGCAGCGGCTCTCCAACGTGACCGTGGAGTTGCAGGAAGGGATCATGAAGGCCCGCATGCAGCCGGTCGCCAACGCCTGGCAGAAGCTGCCGCGGCTGGTGCGCGAGCTGTCGCTGGAGCTCGGCAAGAAGATCGAGCTCGACATGACCGGCGGCGAGACAGAGCTCGACCGGCAGGTCCTCGAGATGATCAAGGACCCGCTCACCCATATGATCCGCAACTCGGCCGATCATGGGCTGGAGACGCCAGACGAGCGGGCGCGGGCCGGCAAGCCTCACACCGGAAAGATCAAGCTCAGCGCCTATCAGCAAGGCGGCTATATCGTCATCGAGGTGACCGACGACGGGCGCGGCCTCGACGTGCAGAAGGTTCGGACCACGGCCATCGAGAACGGGCTCACCACTCTGGCCGAGCTCGATCGCATGAGCGACGCCGACATCGCGAAGTTCATTTTCAAGCCGGGCTTCTCGACCGCCAACGCCGTCAGCGCGGTCTCGGGCCGCGGTGTCGGCATGGATGTGGTCCGCAGCAATATCGAGCTGATCGGCGGGTCGGTCGACCTTACGTCCACCTCGCCGGCGGGGACGACTTTCGTCATCAAGATTCCACTGACGCTGGCGATCATGGCGGCGCTCATCGTCGAAGTCGCCGGTACGCGTTTCGCCATACCGCAATTCAGCGTGGTCGAGTTGGTCCGCACCGGCGCGGCCGCGGGTCATCCGGTCGAGATGGTCAACGACACGGCCGTTCTGCGCTTGCGCGACAAACTTCTTCCGGTCCTCGACTTTGCGGCGTTGCTCGGCCTGAAAGGAAAGGATGCAAGCTCGGTGAAGGTGAAGGACACGAGCCTCACCGCCGTGGTGATCCAGGTCGGCGCGACCTATTTTGGCCTCTTGGTCGACAAGGTCTTCCGCACCGAGGAGATCGTGGTCAAGCCAATGTCGAGCGTGTTGCGCCACGTCGCCATGTTCTCCGGCAACACCATCCTCGGCGACGGCAGCGTCATCATGATCATCGACCCCAATGCGCTCAGCTCTGCGGTGGGATCGATCGATACGCAAGCGGCGCTCGCGCACGCGGCGTCGGTGAAGAAGACCAAGGAGGAGGCGGACGAAGCCCGGACGGCGCTCCTCCTGTTCCGCGCCGGCTCCAAGACCTTGAAGGCCGTGCCGCTCTCCCTGATCACGCGGCTGGAGGAGATCCCGCTCGACGCCATCGAGCGCTGCAACGACCAGGACGTCGTGCAGTATCGGGGCATCTTGATGCCGCTCGTCTATATGCAAGCCGATCACAGGCCGCCCGAAAGCGGAGTCCAGCCGGTGCTGGTGTTCTCGGAGGCGGACCATCCCGCGGGCCTCGCCATCGACGAGATCGTCGACATCGTCGAGGAGCCCTTGACCATCGATCTCCAAGCGGAGGAGCCGGGCGTCGTCGGCGCCGCCATCATTCGCGAAAAGGCGGTCGAGATCGTCGATGTGTCCCACTATCTGGGGCCTGTGTTCGACTCCCATCGCATGAGTGGTTTCGACGAGTCGGAGCGGGCGCTCCGGCTGCTGCTCATCGATGACAGCCAGTTCTTCCGCAACATGCTGGCGCCGCTCCTCAAAGCGAGCGGCTATGAGGTCGAACTCGCCGCGTCCGCAGAGGAGGCGCTTGCGCTGAAGGACAAGGGCGAGCGGTTCGATCTGATCATCAGCGACATCGATATGCCCGGCATGGACGGGCTGGCGCTCGCCAAGCGCATCAAGGCCGATCCGGACTGGGGCAAGGTGCCGTTGATCGCGCTCTCCTCGCATGCGAGCCCGCGGCTTGTGGAGAAGAGCCGCGCGGCGGGCTTCGAAAGCTATGTCGGCAAGTTCGACCGGCAGACGTTGATGCATACGCTTCAGGATTGCTTCAAGGGTTGGGGTACGGCGGCATGAACGGCGAGAGGAATGGCGAGCAAGCGACCGACGGGTTCGTCACGGTGGTGACGGCCGGCCAGCTCTTCGGGCTCAAGCTCGATCGCGTGCGCGATGTGTTCGTGCCGCAGGGCCTGTCTGCCGTGCCGCTCGCGCCGCCGGAGGTCGCCGGGCTTCTCAACCTGCGCGGCCGCATCGTCACGGCGCTCGATCTCCGCAAGAGGCTCGGGCTTCCGCCCCGCGAGGTGGGGAAGGGGACGGTCGCGGTCGGTATCGAGGATCGCGGCGAGCTTTACGGGCTGATCGCCGACAAGGTCGGCGACGTGTTGTGGCTCAAGCCTTCGACATACGAGGCCAATCCGGCAAATCTCGACCCGCGCTGGGCGCAAGTGTGTTCCGGCGTCTACCGGCTCGATGGCGATCTCATGGTGGTGCTTGATGTCGACAAGGTGCTCGATTTCAGCCAGTTCGGCGCGGCGGCCTAACGGCAGATTAGGCGGCAGGTCCGCGGAGGAGAAAACATGAAGCATTGTTTGGTCGTGGACGACAGCGCCGTCATCCGCAAAGTCGCGCGGCGTATTCTCGACGAGCTCAGCTTCACGTCGTCGGAGGCGGAGAACGGGCGCGAGGCGCTCGATCAATGCCGCATGTCGATGCCCGACGCGGTGCTGCTCGACTGGAACATGCCGGTGATGGACGGCATCGCCTTTCTCGTAGCGCTGCGCAAGGAGCAGGGCGGTGATGAACCCAAAGTAATTTTCTGCACGACGGAGAATGACGTTGAGCACATCACCCGCGCCATCACGGCTGGCGCCAACGAGTACATCATGAAGCCGTTTGACCGCGACATCATCGAGGCGAAGTTTCACGAGGTCGGGCTGATCTAGCCCCAATAAGAATGTCCCAATACGGCCAGAGTGCCATCGTGCAAGAAGCGGCAGCCGCTCCGGCTGAGCAATCCCCCGCGGATCGGCCGATCAGGGTGATGATCGTCGACGACTCGGCGGTCGTGCGCGGCCTCGTCGCGCGCTGGATCGAAGAGGAACCGGGGCTCGCGGTCGCGGCGCGCCATGCCAACGGCAAGTATGCCGTCGAGGACGTGGCGCGCAGCGCTCCGGACATAATCCTGCTCGACGTCGAGATGCCGGTGATGGACGGCCTCGAGGCCTTGCCGCTTCTGCTGCGCGCGCGGCCGGAAGCCCGGGTGCTGATGGTCTCCACGCTCACCAAGCGCAACGCGGAGATCAGCTTCAAGGCGTTGGCGCTCGGCGCGCTGGACTATGTGCCGAAGCCCGAGACCAATCGCGAGATCACCACCCTCCCGGACTTCCGCGAGGAGGTGATCCGCAAGATCAAGGCACTTGGCGCGCCGCGCCGCGGCGCCGCGGCGTTCGCCGATGCCGGAAGGGCCGTGGTTCCGTTCAAGCAGCGGGCCTTCTCCCTGGTGCCGCCGCGGGTGATCGCCGTCGGTAGCTCCACCGGCGGTCCGCAGGCGTTGACGAGCCTGTTCGAAACGCTGGCGCCTTCGCTCGGCCGCATCCCGGTCCTCGTCGCGCAGCATATGCCGCCGATGTTCACGACGATCCTGGCCGAGCGCTTGGCCCGCGCCACCGGCCGTGAAGCCAAGGAGGGTGTAGATGGCGAGCCGCTCCGCCCGGGCACGATCTATGTGGCGCCGGGGGAACGCCATATGACCGTCCATCGGTCGGTTCCACCTCAATTGTCCATCACCAAGGGGCCGCCAGTGAATTTCTGCCGGCCCGCGGTCGATCCGCTGTTCGCGAGCGTGGCCGCCGCGTTTGGCCCCGCGGCGCTCGGCATTGTGTTGACCGGCATGGGACAGGACGGCGCTGCCGGCGTCCGGGCCATCGCCGATGCGGGCGGCAGCGTGATGGCCCAGGACGAAGCATCGAGCGTGGTGTGGGGCATGCCGGGAGCGGCCGCCGCCACCGGCGCCTGCGCGGCGTTTCTGCCGCCGCGAGAGATCGCCGACACGGCTGTGAAGCTTATTGGGGGGCTGCGGCCATGATGGTGCACGAGTTCAATCTGTTGCGCCGCATCCTGAAGGAGCGCTCGGGCATCGAGCTGAGCCAGGACAAGATGGACCTCGTCGAAGCGAAGTTGAGGCCGTTGCTCAAGGAGTTTGAGTTTCCATCCTTTGCGCATCTGATGCTCGCATTGATCAAACCCGACGCCGAGCGCTTGCGCTCGCGCGTGGCGCAGTCCATCGCGGTGCTCGAATCGTATTTCTTCCGCGACAAGACGCCGTTCAAATTCTTCGACGACGTCATGCCGAAGCTGATGGAGCGGCGCCGCGGCTCGCGGCGCATCAGGATCTGGTGCGCGGCGTCGGCGACCGGTCAAGAACCCTATTCGCTCGCCATGCTTCTGGCCGAGGCCGGGACCAAGATCGATGGCTGGAGCATCGAGATCGTGGCGACGGATTTCTCCGAAGAGGCGCTGCGTAAAGCCCGCACCGGACTTTACAGCCAGTTCGAGGTGCAGCGCGGCCTGCCGGTGTCGCTGCTCGTCAGATATTTCCAGAAAGCGGGCAATGGCTGGCAGGTCAAGCCCGGCATACGGAACAGAATCGTTTTCCGCGAGCACAATCTCCTCAATGACTGCCGGGCTCTCGGCGCGTTCGACATTATTTTCTGCCGGAACGTGCTGATCTATTTCGACGAGCGCTTGAAGAGCGCCGTGCTCGGGCGTCTCGCGCGGCAGCTCGCCAGCGACGGCTACCTTGTGCTTGGCTCGGCGGAGACCACGACCGGACTTTCGCCCGACCTCATGCCGGTGCCGGAGGGCCATCACGGCATCTTCTGCTTGAGCCCGGCTGCGGTCGCCGCGCGATCGCACAATATCGCGAAGCAGCGCCACGAGCCTGCCGCGGGCGATTTCCACCAAGGAGACGCTCGCACCGGCAGTGTCCCAGCACGGGACGACAAGGTCCGGCCGGTCGAGCTTGACAGAGCGACCGCCGAATTGCTGGAAGCGCGCGCCCGGGCGCGGGGCATGAGCGTGGCCGAACTCTTGGCCGAATACGCCGCCTCCGGCATTCCCGACCCGGAGAACTGGCAGGGCCCGCGCCCCAAGATCTAGCCCGGCCGGCACGAACCGGTGGTCCAAAAAAAGTGGCCGGGACGAGCCCGGCCACACCATGCGTCTTGAACTCTACTTGACGGCGTCAGGCGGCGGCTTCGTCCGTCTCCGACTCGTCCTCGGGGTTGCGCAGCACGTAGCCGCGGCCCCAGACCGTCTCGATATAGTGCTTGCCGCCGGTCGCCGCTGCGAGCTTCTTGCGCAGCTTGCAGATGAAGACGTCGATGATCTTGAGCTCCGGCTCGTCCATGCCGCCATAGAGATGGTTCAGGAACATCTCCTTGGTCAGGGTCGTGCCCTTGCGCAAGGAGAGCAGCTCAAGCATCTGATATTCCTTGCCGGTCAGATGCACGCGTTGGCCGTTCACGTCGACCGTCTTGGTGTCGAGATTGACCTTCAGGCCGCCCGTTTGAATGACGGATTGGGCATGCCCCTTGGAGCGGCGCACGATCGCGTGGATGCGGGCGACGAGCTCATCCTTGTGGAAGGGCTTGGTCATGTAGTCGTCGGCCCCGAAGCCGAGACCCCGGACCTTATCCTCGATGCCGGCCAATCCGGAGAGGATCAGGATCGGGGTCTGGACCTTGCTCACGCGCAAAGTCTTCAAGACCTCGTAACCGCTCATATCCGGAAGGTTTAGATCGAGAAGAATGATGTCGTAGTCGTAAATCTTGCCGAGATCTACGCCCTCTTCACCCAGATCGGTCTTGTAGACGTTAAAGCCTTCCGACTGGAGCATAAGCTCGATGCTCTGAGCGGTGGCGCTATCGTCCTCGATCAGAAGAACCCGCATTTCAAATCCCCCGTATTCTCAAAGTTCCTGGTTATCCCCTGACCCATTACGTCGGACGCAGATTGGTTAATTCGAATCAACAAATTAATGGCCAATAGTTAACAAAAGCTAAGCCTCTGGCGAGCGCTAACCACACTCGCTAACCATCCCTACACCAAG
>CAZHCN010000055.1:0-13308 GCA_964530895.1 uncultured Methyloceanibacter sp.
CCGCCATCGGCATCACCAATCAGCGCGAGACCACCGTCGTGTGGGACCGGGCGACGGGCAAACCGCTGGCCAACGCCATCGTGTGGCAGGACCGGCGCACGGCACCGCTCTGCAACACGCTCGAGCGGGAAGGCTGGGCTGCGCATGTGGCCGAGACCACGGGACTCGTCATCGATCCCTATTTCTCGGCGACGAAGCTCGCATGGCTGCTCGACAACGTGCCCGGCTTGCGCGCGCGGGCGGCGCGGGGGGAGGTGTGCTTTGGCACCATCGACAGCTTTCTCCTGTTCAAGCTTACGGGCGGGGCGCTGCACATCACCGATGCGACGAACGCCGCGCGCACAAAGCTGTTCGATATCAGAAGCGGAACGTGGGACGCGCGCCTGCTCGACCGGCTCGGGATTCCGCGCGCAATGTTGCCCGGGGTGCGCGACAGCCAGGGCGATTTCGGGGAGACGTCCGCGGAGCATTTCGGCGTGGCGCTGCCCATCCGGGGCGTAGCCGGCGATCAGCAGGCCGCGGCCTACGGGCAAGCGTGTTTTCAACCCGGCATGTTGAAGGCGACTTACGGCACGGGCTGCTTCGTGGTCGCCAACACGGGCGGCGAGAAGTTGGCATCGGCAACGCGCATGCTGTCGACGATCCTGCATCAGCGTGAGGGCGTGCGCGCCTACGCGCTCGAAGGCGCGATCTTCATGGCCGGTGCCACGGTCCAGTGGCTGCGCGACAGTCTCGGCCTGATCGCCACGGCCGAGGAGAGTGAGACGCTGGCGCGAAATGCCGATCCGAATGCAGGGGTGTATCTCGTGCCGGCGTTCCAGGGGCTCGGCGCGCCGTTCTGGGATGCGGAAGCGAAGGCCGCTATTGTCGGATTGAGCCGCGCCGCGTCGAAGGCCGACATCGTGGCCGCGGGGCTCGAGGCCGTCGCATTCCAGACCCGCGATCTCCTGACCGCCATGCGCCAGGACATGGCGGTGAGCGGCATCGAGCCGACGCGCGCGCTGCGCGTCGACGGCGGCATGACGGCGAATGCCTGGGCGATGCAGCGCCTTGCCGACATCCTGGGGGAGCGGGTCGAGGTCGCAGCGATGCCAGAGACCACCGCGCTCGGCGCGGCCTATCACGCGGGCCAGGCGGTCGGGTTCTACGGCGACGATGCAGCGCTGGCCGATGCCTGGACGCCGTCCCGGATCTTCGAGCCGCAGATGAGCGCGGATGCGCGCGAGGCCCGCTATGCGGGCTGGCTCGAGGCGGTGGCGCGGGTGCGGAGCGGCAAGGCGTGACGGCCGGCCCGAATGCCAGGGTGCCTCAGTGTTAACCCGTTAGGAATCCTTTTGCAGGCAAGCTCCGGGCTCGGCAGGTCGGCTGTGCCTGGCCTCCGGCTGTGCGTAGGGAGCTGACGAGTGATCAGTCGAGTATCGCGTCGCCTCGTGACCTCGGGGCTTTCGGGCAAGCCGGCAGCGCTGGCGATGCTCGCCAGGCACTTTGTCGGGTACGGCCGCGGGCTGCCCGACCCGGACAAGGCACTGCCGCATCCGGAAGGGCTGGCAGGCACGTGCACGGATTTGAGTGTGCCGACATTGATCGCGGCCTATGCCAAAGGTCTCTACCCCTCCGAGGGGCGATGGTGGGCGCCTGCGGAGCGCATGGTATCGTTCCCGGAGAACGCCTACGTGTCGCCGCGCGTATGGCGGCTGTTGCAGACCCGAACTTACGGCGTGTCCTTCGATGAGGACTTTGCCGGCGTCGTGCGCGCGTGCGCGCCGGAGTCCGAAGTCGCAGACGCCTTCATCGCGCTTCACGCAGCGGGCTATGCCCACTCAATCGAGGTTTGGGATCGCTCCGAACGCCTCGCCGGCGGCCTTTACGGGCTCGCCATCGGGCAGGCGTTCTTCACCGACGCCATGTTCTCCCGAGAGCGGGACGCTGCGAATGTCGGCTTCGTCGCGCTGAGCTGCCATCTCCAGCATTGGGGCTTCGCGCTCAATGACGGCAAGCGCATGACGGGACAATTGAGCCAGCTCGGCTTCATGGTGGTCCCTCGCTTCGCGTTCAACGGGCTCTTGTCGAAAGCGACGCAAGAGCCCACGCGCGACGGCAAGTGGACGGTGGAGATGGGTTTGGACCCGGCGCGGTGGAACCCAAAAGTGGCGGGCACAGGCCGGGCAACGCCAGGCGGGCGGGCGCCGCTCGATCTGTTCACGCTCCCCTCTTAGCTTAGAATAGCATCGCTTATCGAGATCCACGGCAAGAGGACGTCTCGCCATGATCATCCCTGGGATCGATCTCAGTCTGCTCGCCAATGCGCGCTTTCCGCTGACCACCTACGGTTCCGGTGAGGTGATCTTCGCGGAAGGCGACAAGGGCGAGCACATGTACGTGGTCCACTCCGGCGACGTCGAGATCGAGCGGAGCGGCGAGGTGGTCGAGACCCTGTCCGGCGGGGGCATCTTCGGGGAGATGGCCCTAATCGACGGAGAGCCACGGAGCGCCACGGCCCGCGCCAAGACGGCATGCGAGCTCGCGCCCATCAACGAGAAGAGCTTTCTCTTCCTGGTGCACGAGACGCCGTTCTTCGCCATTGCGGTCATGCGCACGCTGGCCGAGCGCCTCAGGCGTTCGGGGCCGCAACGCTGATCTGTCGCCGGGTCGGGCACCCTCTGTTTGCCATTTTTGCCTTGCATTGTCGCAGCCCACGGCCATGATCGGCCGTAGCCCAACCCTTAAACTTTCCACATAACGCCCTTGTCGCTCCTCGCGAATTTGGCGCTCAAGCGCCCGCGCAACATCGAAGCGTCAACGCTCGGGCGCGATGCTTTGGCCGGCATCATCTCTGCCGTGGTGCAGATCGCCTATTGTATCTCCTTTGCTGCGCTGATCTTTACGGGCGACATCGCGGGCGGCTTTTCTCTCGGACTTGCCGGGCTGATCATGGGAACGGTGGTGACCTGCGTGGTTATCGCCCTGACCTCGACTTTCTCTCCGGTCATCGGCGGACCTGATTCGCCCGCTGTCGCGGTCATGAGCGTGCTCGCGGCGTCGATCTCCACGGCGCTCGCCGCGAAGGGCGCGAGCAACGCGCAGATCATCATCAATATCCTGGTCGCGCTCTCGGTCAGTACATTCCTCACCGGCGTCCTCTTCTATGGCATAGGCGCGCTCAAGCTTGGCCAGTGGCTGCGCTTCATCCCGTATCCGGTTATCGGCGGCTTCCTTGCGGCCTCCGGCTGGCTCCTGATCACTGGCGGCGTGGAGGTGGTCACTCAAACCAATCTGTCGCTGTCGCCCGAGAGCTGGGAGCCCCTCTACTCGTGGAACTACGGCCCGCAGATCGTGGTCGGGGTCTTGTTCGCCATATCGATCCCAGTATTGGCGCGGTTTCTGCCGAGTTACCTCGCTCTGCCGATCGCCTTCTTCGTCTTCCTCCTTGTGCTTGACGTAGTCCTGTTCGGGTTCGTCCAGGACGAAGCCGTGCGCGAGGCTTGGTTCCTGCCGAGCCTCGGCAAGCTCACGCTGTGGTGGCCGATCAGCGCCATGATCGGTGAGCAGGTCGATTGGGGCGTGATTGCCCAGAGCAGTGCCGAAATTGGTTCGTTCTGCGGCGTCATGGCCATCGCGCTTCTGCTCGATGTATCGAGTCTCGAGGTCGCGCGCCAAAAGAGCGGCGACCTCGACCAGGAATTTCGCTCCAACGGCCTCGCCAACTTCCTCGCCTCGGTGTTCGGCGGATTTGGTGGGTCTCTCTCCATGAACGCATGCTTGCTGCTCGATGAGTCGGGAGCCACGACCCGATGGGCCGGCGCGATCGTGGGCATCGTCGCCGCCATCATCCTGTTCTCCGGCGTCGATGTCGGCGGTTTCGTACCAAAGTCCATACTCGGGGGGATGCTCGCCTATCTCGGCGTGGTCATCTTCGCCGAGCTCACCGCATCTCCGGCTCAGCGCTCATGGGCGGACGGGGCGCTCGCCATCGCCATGATGCTCGTCATCATCAACTTCGGCTACTTCATGGGCGTTGTGCTGGGCGTCATCGGCGCCTGTCTCCTCTTTGCACTCTCTTATAGCCGCATCGGCGTGATCCGCCGTCACCTCACGCGCTACGAGTTCGCGAGCAATGTGGAGCGCTCGCCGGAGCAAACGCGCCTTCTGCATGAGGAGGGCAAGCGCGTCCACGTGTTCTGGCTCTCCGGCTTCATCTTCTTCGGCTCGTCCAACGGCCTGTTCGAGCGCATCAAGCGGGTCATCGAGGACCAGACGGAGAAGCCAGTCGGCTACATCGTGCTCGACTTCGGCGCGGTGCAAGGCCTCGACACCTCGGCCGTGCTGAGTCTGGTCAAACTTCGCAACTTTTGCGAGGAGCACGGCGTGACGCTGGCATTTTCCGGGCTGAGCGATGCCATGGGCACGGGCTTCGAGCGCGCCGGCTTCTTCGGCGCCGCGCGGCCGCATCAGAAATTCGGTACCCGCAACGAGGCCGTCGAATGGTGCGAGGACATGTTGCTCCTCTATCACGAGGTCGGCGATGCCTCCACGCACAGCTTCGAGACGTGGTTGCAAAAAGAGTTTGGCGGGAAGATCGACTTCGACCGTATCGCGCCCTTCATGCAGCGCCAGGAGCTGGACAACGGGCAGTTCTTGTTCAAGCAGGGGGAACCGTCGGACTCGGTGGTCTTCCAGGCGTCGGGTTGCGTGGCCATCACCATTATCGGCGAGCATGGCCGTCCCATCCGGCTCCGGCGCATGATCGGCCACACGGTCGTGGGCGAGATGGGCTTCTATCGGCATATGCCGCGCACGGCGAACGTAGTTGCCGAGGAACCGACCCTGGTCTACCGGCTGACGCGCGAAGCGTTCGATCAGATGCAGGAGAAGGACCCCGCGGCGGCCGCGGCGCTCCACAAGCTGATCATCCGGCTGCTTTCCGACCGGCTCGAATTCGCCAATCGCGAGATCTCGGCTCTGCTCTAGCTCGCAGCCCAGACCAACACGCCGACGATGACAAGATAGGTCAGCCCGTGCAGGAGCTGGTCGATGCCGAGCGCGTGCCAAAAGCGTGGCGTCTGGGGCGTGTAGCCGCGGCGGCGGGTGATCTGCTCCTTGGCCCAATCGATGTGGTAGTGCACGACGAACTCGCCAAGCGCGATGGAAACGGCGAGCAGCAGCGAAGCCGGCGCGATCACGAGATAGACGAGCGGCGTCAGCGCGACGTGGATGCCCGCGTGCAAGAAGCCGCCCGGATGGCCGTAAATCCCCTTGTTGCAATACTGAAACGGGGTCTGGAGGAAGAAGTCGGCGGCCGTGTGCTTCAGCATGAGGACGCCGACCGCGGCGAGGAGGAGGATCGCTGTCTGTGGCATCGCGCTACTTCGACAAGGCCTCGGCCGTGCCGTCCCAATCGGGCGGGGGCGGGGTGACGCGGAATGCCGCAATCCGCTCGCGATAGAGCGCATAAAGGCGGTTGAGCTGGACGCCGTCTAACTTCTCGCACTCATGGCTCAAACCTTCGGCCGCATCCCAGTCCCTAGCCCGGTACTTGGCCAGGAACTCGCCGTGTCGGGCTGTGAGGTCGATGAACGAACGGCTTTCCTTGAGAGCGGAATCGCCGAGAAGCGTGAAGATGCGCGTCGCCGCCGTCTTGCCCTTCACCTTCAGGAGGTCGATCTCCAAGAAGGCGAAGTCCGGGGCCCGAGCTGTGGTCTCCGGGCCCACGATCGTCATCAGGTCGTAGGTCTTCGATTGGCCCTCCAGGCGCGAGGCGATGTTGACGTTGTCGCCGATCACCGAATAGTCGAAGCGGGTATCGGAGCCGAGATTGCCGACGCAGCACAGGCCGGTGTTGAGGCCAATGCCGAGCTTGACCTCCTTGAACGGCCGCTCCTTCGCCGCCGCCTCGTCGCGCCAGCGTGCATTCAAGATGTCCATCTCGCGCATCATGCGGAGCGCCGCGCTGCAGGCGTGGCCTGGATGATTGGTATCGTCGAGCGGCGCGTTCCAGAACGCCATCAACGCATCGCCCATGAACTTGTCGATAGTGCCTTGCTCGTCGAGGACGATGTTGCTGAGCGGCGTGAAGAGCCCGTTCAGGAAGCGCGTAAGCTCCTCCGCGTCGAGCCCTTCGGAGATGGTGGTGAAGCCGCGCACGTCGCTGAAGAGAAGCGTCATGTCGCGGGTCTCGCCGCCGAGCTTGAGCTTGCCGGGATCGTCGGCCAGCCGCTTTACCAGTGCCGGCGCCATGTAGTGCGAGAAGGCGTTGCGCACGCGGTTCCGCTCCCGCTCGGTGCGCAAGAACATGAACAATGAGCCGGCGAGATAGATGGCCGAGAGCGCGATCGCCGGATAGATGGGATCGACAAGCCAGCCCAACATATCGAACGCATACCAGGAGAAGCCGATCACGCCCGCGATCGCGATAGCGCCGAGGACAGCGCCACCGAGCGCGCCGGTGCGGTAGATGAGAACGGCAATGAGGGTGCCCAGCACGAGAATATAGAGAAGCTCGGCGGGGGTGGCGAAGTCTGGCCTTAAGAGAAAGGCGCCTTGCAGAATCTGTTCGATGGCCTCGGCGTGCAGCTCGACGCCGGGAATGGAGGCCTCGAGCGGGGAGGCGCGAAGATCGAGCAGGCCCGCAGCACTCGTGCCGACAAGGAGGATACGGCCCTCGATCTGATCCTGGCCGATCTTGCCGTTCAGCACTTTCCAGGCGGGGAGATAGCGCTCCTTGGACTGCGGCGTGAAACGAATCCACATTTGGCCGTTGGCTTCGGTCGGGATCTCGAAGTCGCCGATGCGGACTTTGACGATGCCGGTCTTCTCGCCGAAGGATTTCTCACTGCTGGCGCCGGACGACTTGACGACGTAGGTGGACGCCCCTTGGGCAAGGCGTAGCACGTCGGCGACAAGCGACGGGTAAAGCGTATCGCCGATCCGCACCACGATGGGCATGCGGCGGATGATTTGGTCGAATTCCGGAATCCAGTTCAGTGCGCCCGCGCCTTGCGCCGGGTCTTGCAGCTCTTTCAAGCTTGCCGCGGCGCCAGGATAGTAGGGCGCGAAAAGCCGGGGGTCGTCGCCGCCGTAGGAAAATCCGGCTTTGGTTTCCGGTAGCGTGTCGTTATTCGGCGAAGCGATGAAGCCGAGCACGACAGGCGCCTTGCCGATCGCTTCGGCAAATTTTTGATCGTTGGAGGGAAGCTTCATCACCTCCGCCTTGAGGCTGTCGAGCGCCGGCGACGGCGGCCAATACTTCACGGCATTGGCGGGCGACATGCGGTCGGGCTCGGGAAACACGATATCGAAAGCGATGGCGGCCGCGCCCTCTTGCCCGAGCTTCTGGACAAGTTGGGCGAGCACGCTGCGCGGCCAGGGCCACTGGCCGATCTTCTTGAGCGACTCCTCGTCGACATCGACGATCCGTACCGGCAACGATGGATCGAAGCTGCGCGGATCCACGCGCTGATAGGCATCGAAGACGAGCGCGCGTAAGCGCGCGACCGGGCTCGGGTCCCAAACCCGCAAGGCAAGAGACGCGACGATCACCGTCCCCACCAGGAGGACATAGAGGAAGCGTTGACCCATCCCGTTGCGTTTCTTTGCCTATCTTGGCCGACAGCTGAGACCCGGCCGGCAGACCCTAGCCGCTGCTGCTGAGCCGCTCCAGTGGCAACTTGCCCTAGGCTTGGTCCCGGCCCCGGCGTTCAACCGGAGCACTGCACGCGCCAATCAAACAGATGTTCACGAAACGTACCCTTGATTGCGGCCCGGCGCGAAAGCGCGCTCGATCTCAACCAGCTGAAAAGCTGGATGCGTGGCGACATCCTCGTCGACCGGCTCAAGATTTCTCGATTGGACGGTCGCTAGCGCGCCGGCCGCAAGTTCTTGTGCACTGCGTCGGTTTCGAAGTCGTGTGGCGCTGTCTGCTGTGCTTGCTTCGGCTTCGCCGGGTAGACCTTTTTCGTCTTGGCTTGTGTCTTCGGCGTCGTCGCCGAGGGGGCGGGCGCCCGGTTCCGGTGCACGATCACCCTGGCCGGGCAGCGCTCGCCCTTCCAGGCCGCGAGCGCATCGAGCGTCGCCTGCTCCGGCTTATCGGCGTTCAGGTCGAGATTGGCGATCTGGTTGAAGCCTTCGACGCCGTGGCGCGTGCCGGCGCCCCAGTCGCCGTCGATCTTTCCCCGATAGCAGTCGAGGGTCTTGAGCTTGGTCTGAATGTCCCGGCTCAGAGCTGCCTGATCGGCCGCGCGGGCAGGCGTGGGCGCGGCTTGCGCGAGAGGAGGCTGCTCCACGCCGGTAAGATTGCCCGGGGCGAGATTGGCCGTCTTCGTCTCTGCCGCATCCTTGGCGGGTGCCGCCGGCTCGACAGCGATGACGCGGCTCGAGGCGGGGGCTTGAGAGGCGTCACGCGGTTCTTCGCCGGTCTCGGCTTTGAGCTTCTGCTGCAGCGTCTCCAGGTCGTCCTTTTGCGACTTCAGAAGCGCGCTCTGGTTGGCTTGCAGCCGAGCGATCTCTTCGCGCAACGCGGCGATCTCGGCGGCCGTGCCTGCGGAGCCGCTCTCGGCCGTCTTCGGTGCGGACGGCTTGAAGTAGAACTGCCCCGTCAGCGAGGAATTCTCCCAAGGCACTTGCTTGCCGCCGGTTTCTTCCAGCACGTCCCGGCGGACGTCGATCATCACGTCGTTGATGCCCGCGCCTTCCGTGGCGATGTGCCGGAGCAGGGCCGTGGTGAACGGGCTGTTGCGGCCCGCGCCGTCGAGGGCCACATTGCCGGGTTGGGTCGCAAACGCGATCATCATGCCGACCGCCTTCTCCACATGGGCGAGCCCGCGCCCGATGCTGAGCGAGCGGCTCGCCAGCGCGAGATTGTTGGCGAGCGGGTTATCGCGGCACGCGTCGAGGAACACGATCGAGACACGGGCATTCCGCTCGAGCTGCTTGAGCACGAGGTTGAGCTCGACGGCCTCGAAATCGAGATCGGTGTCGGATTTAAGCGCGGCGTCGACAGGCGCCAGAAAGTTGCGACCGTCGACCTGAAGGCCGTGACCCGCATAGAAGAAAAGACCGACATCGGCGCCGGCAAGCTTGTCGGCGAGCGTCCTTATGCGCTGCTCCATCTCGCGCTTGGAGAGATCGGTGCCGTCGATCACCTCGAAGCCGAGCTCTCTGAGCTTGGCGGCCATGTCGGCCGCATCGTTGCTCGGGTTCTTGAGGGGCGCGGTATTCTGATAGGCCGAATTGCCGATGACGAGCGCGACACGCCGTTCGGCGAGCGCGGCATCGGAGCTCGCGGCGAGAACGGCGAGACTGAAAAGACCTGTGGCGAGGTGCCTAAGCATGAGCCCTCAATGGGAAGACGCCGCCTTAGAGAAGCAGCGCCGTATGAGCTTTCTGCCTAGCCGAGGCCGGTGAAAACTATCCAAACGACCGGCCTCGGTCTTTCGTCAAGGACCCGGGACGGGTCTATTCGGCGAACCACTCTGGGCGCAGATTACGCCAAACCGCCTCGGTCTCGAAATCGAGCTTGGGGTTGAACTTGCGATACTGCGACCGGTTCGTAGCCTTCTTCTGCGGCGGAACCTGGTAGGTGTAGTCGTAGCGGGGGGTGACCCAATAAGACCGGCTATGATCGGCGGCAGCAGGGGCGGCCGCGCCAACGAGAACGGCAAAACCAAAAACCGGGATAGTGAGATGCTTGATCATGGAAGACCTCCATTTGGCTCCAGGCGTTGGCAGCCAATCCGCGGCACGGCGCTCATGTAGGGAGCCGGACGTGCCAGTTCAACGAGGGCTGCATCGGCGAAAAACCGCAAGCGGGATGCGTGCGTGGTTTTCCGTTTACCCAGGGCCATATGAACCGGCGCTGAACAGCCGGCGTCTTCGGCGAGGACCGGGCCGAGCGCCGCGAAGTGGGCGGCCGGGAACGAATAGCCCTGGCGGTGCCACCTCCCAATCTCCATATGCTTTGCTGCGATTATCCGCTCGCGGTGGGATGCGGGCTTAGCCTTGCGAGCATGGTATGGTGCTCGTTCCGAGATGAAGAAGAAGAGGCGGCCTTGAGCGGCAGCGCATCGATACGGGCATGGACTCGAGCCTGGCTGATCGGCCTAACAGGCGCAGTGGCGGCGCTCGTGCTGCTCACTTGTGGGACGGACGCCGTGCGTGCCACTCCTGTGCTGCGTGTGTGTGCCGATCCCGACAACATGCCGTTCTCGAACGACAAGGGGGAGGGCTTCGAGAACAAGCTTGCCGAGCTTATCGCCGACAAGCTCGGGGAGGACCTCCACTATACGTGGTTCCAAGAGACCACGGGCTACGTCCCCAACACGATTGGCAAGGACGCCTGCGACCTCGTTATGGGCTACGCGCAAGGGACCGGCCTCATCGAAGACACCAATCCCTATTACTACACATCTTATGTGCTTCTCACCCGTGCGGATGACGCGGACCTCAAGGGGGTGGAGTCGCTCGCCGATCCCCGGCTGAAGGATAAGCGCATCGGTGTGTTCGCCAGGACACCGCCGGCGAGCATTCTTGCCATGCACGGGCTCGTGCCGAACGCCCACCCGTTCGAGACCGTTGCGGGGGAGAGCGCGACAAAGGCGGCAGAAGAGATGATCGACGAGATCGCCTCAGGCAAGCTCGATGCGGGAATCTTGTGGGGTCCTGTCGGTGGCTATTATGCGCAGCGCGCCAAGGTGCCGCTTTCCGTCGTGCCGCTCGTCAAGGAGAATGCGGGCCCGAGCACGATTTACGGCATCACGCTCGGGGTCAGTCCCGACGACCCCCAGTGGAAGCACAAGATCAACAAGGTGCTGGCCGAGAACCAGCACGACATCAACGTGATCTTGCAAGGCTATAACGTGCCGCTTCTCACCCAGGAGGGCGAGCTGATCGCGTCCGGCACCGCCGGGCGCTGAGGCTACATCTTGCAGACGCTTTCGGACTTGTCGATGCCGAGCGTGTCCAGCTCGTTTTCGCTCGCGTCCGCAAGCCCGCGCTGCGGCGATACCGATACGGGTACCTTGTCGGTCGCAATCAGGATCGGCTGGCGGAACTGACCGTCCCAGGGACGAAATTCCTGTCTAACGCCCTTGAACGGTGCGAGCTGAAGCTGCGGTCCGTGGACGAAGGCCGAAATTTGGGCGAAATCGCCGCCCGCATTGCGGGTCACCGCTTCGCCAATCGTGCGCGCCGCCACATAGGCCTGATAATCGATGGGCAACATCAGGCGGTGGAAGTCCTTCTCGAAATTGTTGTTGGCTTGGGTGGCGCCCCATTTCTCATGGCCTGGACTCCAGGTCGTCGCGGTGAGGCCCGTCGTGCCCGCCACCACTTGCGGCGCGCCGCCGCCGCGATAGGGAAGGAGCGGGCCGAACACCTGGTCCTCGTCGGCGACGACGATCACGTCATAAGGAGGGGTTCCGACCACGGTATCTCCGGCGCTCGCCTGCTTGCCGGGCGTGTGCGGCGGGATCACGCCCACGCCATCACGCCGGCCGCCCGAGACGTCGACATATTCGCGTGAGTCGACGATGGTGGCACCGAAGCGGCCGGCGGCGCGCTTGATCGCCTTGGCGTAGGCGAGATCGGGGTCCGTCGAGCCGTATATGAGCAGCCAGTTCTTCCAATCCATCTTGACGAGATATTGGGCCAGCGCGTCGGCGAGCATGTAGCGGTCCGGCACGATGTGCATGACGTTGGCGCGGCAGTCTTCCTGTCTGAGCGAGACGTCGGTGGCGCGGATGTTGAACAGAAGAATGTCCTTGCCTTTCGCCCAGTCGGCCAGCTTGACCAGGGTGGGGGCGGAGGCATCGACGATGAAGTAGTGATGCCCGGACTCGTAGAGCGTCTGAAGCGCGGCAAGCGCCTTCTCCGGTGATGACACTTTCTCCACGTCGAGCGAGTAGGCATGGCCGGTGAATCTGCCGCCGGCATTGTTCTCCTCGACGGCCATCTTGGCGCCCGCGACGCCGGCGTCCTTCGGCTCGACGTCGAGGCGCGACGCTGGACGCGGTTGGTCCACACGCTCGTGAATGTAACCGATCGGCAGCGGCTCCATGGGGGGCGACCCCGGAAGCTGCACATCGAAGCCGCCTGCGGGACGCTCCTTGGCGGCATCCTCGGCGGCGAGCGGGGAGCTCAGAATCAGCCCGGCCAGGGCGCCGAGCAGGACAAACCCGCCGAGGCGACAATAAGAGGCGAGAGACGCAAGGTTCATGGTGATCGGACCGGTGACGCGGCTTGTCGGGGCGTGGTGGAACCCAGAAGGCCCTCGCCGGGTCGGTCTAGAAGGGGCCAGCCGAGCTATCGGGACCGATGGTATCGACAAAGAAATAGGCATTGCAAGGTGGAAACCCGGGCAGGAGAACTTGGCATAGGCGTTTGCCACGGCAAATGGGGCGCTTCTTGGCGAATACGGGCCACGACAGCCCGAGAAGGCCACAAAAGTTGTGCAATGCGGAATCCGTGGTGGGGCTTACCGTCTTCGGCTGTGTTAGCCTACGGCTATGGGATTCACTGTCGGGTCGGCGATCAGATTTGGGTGGGAGACGTTCAAGTCGCGCCCGTGGTTCTTCGTGGGCACCACGATCGTTATTCTGTTCGCCTACGGGGTCGTCGGTGGGATCACGAGCGGCATCGACGCGGCACTCGGGGCGACGCCGGAAAGTCCTTCCATCATTGGAAGCCTCATCAACCTGCTGCTGAGCACATTCGTCGGCATGGGCGTGACGGCGTTCTATCTGGCCGCACACGACAATCCCGAAACCGTGGATCTCTCGACACTGTGGCATCCCCAACCGTTCTGGAAGTTCCTCGGTGCGTCCATCCTCGTCGGGCTCGCGATCGGTATTGGTTTCGTTCTGCTCATCGTTCCGGGGATTATCGCCGCGCTCTACTTCATGTTCACGATGTTCATCGTGATCGACAAGGAGCTCGGCCCGATCGAGGCGATGAAGGAGAGCATGAGGATCACCAAAGGCTATCGGTGGCCGCTGCTCGGCCTCATCGTGCTTCTCTCGCTCATCGCGCTGGCGGGGGTGATTGCGCTCTTCGTCGGACTGCTCGTGGCCATGCCGGTCACGGCGCTCGCCTTCACCCATGCCTACCGGGTGTTGTCGGGCCGTGCGCCGACTGCGGTCCCCGTGGATGCGCGGCTCGCCGCCTAGCGGGCCCTTTTCCATACATCAGAGCGGCGGTTGCGACCACGGGCGCGTCTTGAACGTCTCCCAGCCGAGACGAATGGCCGATCCGACTGTGAACTACGGTCGACTTTGCCCTCAGCTCGCTTGTCGACATGGGCATGATCGCGTTCTACCT
>CAZHCN010000056.1:0-12515 GCA_964530895.1 uncultured Methyloceanibacter sp.
TCGAGGGCGGCGAAGGCTCGGGCAAATCGACCCAAGCCGGCATCCTCGCCAACCGGCTCACGCGGGCCGGCAGGCCCGTGTTCTCTACGCGGGAACCGGGCGGCTCTCCAGCCGCGGAGGAAATCCGCGAGGTGCTGCTCTCCGGCCAGGTCGCGCAGTTCGGACCTCTGGCTGAAGCCGTCATGTTTTCCGCGGCGCGTGCGGACCATGTGGACTACGCGATCCGGGACGCACTCCAGCAGGGCAGGTGGGTGGTGTGCGATCGGTTCTTCGATTCCACGCGCGCTTATCAGGGTGCGACCGCCGGCGTGCCACGCGCGCTGATCAGTGCGCTCGAGCGGCTGACCGTGGGGCCTCTGTCGCCGGACATCACCTTCATCCTCGACATTCCGGCCGAGGAGGGGCTCTCCCGCGCGCGGGAGAGGGACGAGGGTGCCGAGCCCGACCGCTTCGAGGGCCAGGACGTCATGATGCATGAGCGAATCCGCCGGGCGTTTCTCGACATTGCCGAGGAGGAGCCGGGCCGCTGCATTGTCGTCGATGCGAGCCAGCCTGAAGCCATGGTGGCCGAGGATGTGTGGGAAGCGGTCCTGCAGCGACTGAACCCATGAGCCTCGCGGCCGAGCGTTCGCGCAACGCCTCCGTCGAGCCCGACCGTCTCGACCCGTTCTCCACCCCGCGCGAGGTGGATCGCGTGTTCGGCCATGACGACGCGGCCGCCGAGTTTGAAAGCGCGCTCAAGAGCGGCCGCATGCATCACGCCTGGCTTCTCGTCGGGCCGGAGGGGGTCGGCAAGGCGACACTGGCTTATCGGTTTGCCCGAACTGTCTTGGCCCATGGCGAAAAAGGCGAACGGGCGGGCGATGTCCATGCTGACCATGCCGTGTTCCGCAAAGTCGCGAGCCTAGCGCATCCCAACCTGCTCCTCATCAGACGCTCTTGGATCGAGAAATCGAAGCGCTACTCGCAATGGATCGGCGTCGACGAGGTGAGGCGCTTGCGCGCGTTTCTCGGCAACACTGCGGGCGAGGGGGGATGGCGCGTCGTCATCGTCGACCGTGCCGACGAGCTCAACCAGAACGCGGCCAACGCGCTCCTCAAAGCGCTCGAGGAGCCCCCGCAGCAGACGCTTTTTTTGCTCGTGTCGAGCGCCGAGGGCCGGCTCCCGGTCACCATCCGTTCGCGGGCGCGGACCCTTCGCCTCTCGGGGCTTGACCCGGCCGACCTGGAGCGCGCGGTGCGCGCGGCGCTCGACCGCGCCGGGCTCAAGACCGATGCCGAGACGTTGCAGGTGGCTCTAACGCTCGCCCAAGGAAGCGTGCGCCGGGCGCTCGAACTCGTCTCGGGCGAGGGCATCGCCCTCTATAACGAGATCCTCGCCAATTTCGCTGCACTGCCCCGGCTCGACGGCGCGGCGCTGCACAAGCAAGTGGAGCGGCTGACCGGCGCAGGCGACAGCGAGCGGCTTGAGCTCTACCTCTCGCTCTTGCTCGGTCTGATCGAGCGGCTGATCCGCTATGGTGCTACGGCCGAGGGCGCTGGCGACGCCGAGGAAGATCTCGCCAACCGCCTCATTTCACATAATAATTTGGCGAGTTGGGCGGAGACCTGGGAAGCCCTCTCAGAGGCGCGGGCGGAGGCGTTCGCACTCAACCTCGACCGCAGCCTGCTCGTCCTGGACATCTGGTTCCGCCTCCAGCAACTCGTGCATGAGCATCCTGTTTAGGGCATCGGCCGAGCACGCTTGCCGGGGGAGGCGGGCGAGGCTATGTGTCCCCCATGGCTGACAAGCGGCCCTATTACATCACCACGGCCATCTCCTATCCGAACGACGCCCCTCATATCGGTCATGCCTATGAGGCCGTCGCGACGGACACGCTGGCGCGCTTTCGGCGCCTGCAAGGCCGGGATGTGTTCTTCCTCACCGGCACCGACGAGCACGGCATCAAGATGCTGCAGACGGCCCGAGCCCAGGGCATTACGCCGGAGGCGCTCGCCGATCGCAACACGCCGAAATTCCGCGAGATGGTGCGGGTGCTCGACTGCTCCAACGACGATTTCATCACCACGCGCGAGGCGCGCCACACAAACTCTACGCAGGAGCTGTGGCGTCGCATGCAAGCGGCGGGCGACATCTATCTCGACAAATATGCCGGCTGGTACTCGGTGCGCGACGAGGCGTATTACGACGAGAGCGAGCTGAAGGAAGGGCCCGACGGCAGGAAGCTCTCGCCGCAAGGCACGCCCGTCGAGTGGGTCGAGGAGGAGAGCTATTTCTTTCGGCTGTCGGCGTTCCAAGACCGGCTGCTCGCTCATTACGAGGCGCACCCCGAGTTCATCGGCCCCGAGACCCGTGCGAACGAAGTGAAGAGCTTCGTGCGCGGCGGGCTTCAAGATCTCTCCGTGTCGCGCACCACGTTCGATTGGGGCATTCCCGTGCCGGGCGACCCCAAGCACATCATGTATGTGTGGGTCGACGCGCTGACGAACTACATCACCGGCGTCGGCTTCCCCGACGAGGCGTCGGAGACGTTCAAAAAGTACTGGCCGGCCGATGTGCACATTATCGGCAAGGACATCATCCGCTTTCACGCCGTCTATTGGCCGGCCTTTCTCATGTCGGCCGGGGTGGCGCTGCCAAAGCAGGTGTTCGGCCACGGCTTCCTCTATAACCGCGGTGAGAAGATGTCGAAGTCGGTCGGCAATGTGGTCGATCCCTTCGTGCTCGCCTCCGACTACGGCGTCGACCAGATCCGTTACTTCCTGTTGCGGGAGGTGCCGTTCGGCCAGGACGGCAATTACAGCCGCGACGGCATCGTGCAACGCATCAACGCCGATCTCGCCAACGATCTGGGCAATCTCGCTCAGCGCTCGCTGTCCATGATCGCCAAGAACTGCGGAGGCACCGTGCCGAAGCCCGGCAAGCTCACAGCTGCCGACGAGACGATCCTCTCCGCCGTGGATGGCGTGCTGCCGCGCGTGGAGACGGAAATCGATGGCTTTGCCATCCACCGGGCACTCGAGATCGTGTGGGCGCTGATTGCCGACGCCAACCGCTATTTCGCCGGCGAGGAGCCCTGGGCGCATAAGAAGACGAACCCGGAGCGCATGGCGACCATTCTGTACGTGACGGCGGAGGTCACCCGCCAGATCGCGATTCTGGTGCAGGCGGTGATGCCGGAGAGCGCAGCCAAGCTGCTCGATCAGCTCGGTGTCTCTTCTGATGCCCGCGACTTCGCGGCGCTCGGGCCGGGCGGTCGGCTCACGCCGGGGACGGCGCTGCCCGCGCCGAGCCCCGTCTTTCCCCGTCACGTGGAGGCGGGCAGCGAGGCGGCGGCCTCGTAGCGCGTTCAGCCTAGCGGCACAGCCATTTGATGCGCGCCTCGTCGACGCCTTCGACCACCTCGCCACCGATCAGGATCCGCGGAACGGCGGTATCGCCGAAACGCCACTGCATGTCGGCCTGGACGATCGGGTTCTCCGCGTCGAGACTGGTGTATTTAATGTGGTTGCGCGCGAGGATGGCTCTGACCTGCTTGCAATAGGGACACCAATCGGTGTTGTAGAGGTAGACGCGTTTGCTGCAGCCGGCTTCCGCAGGAAGCGCAGCGAAAACAAGCAGGGCGGCTGCGAGTGCGGCAAGGAGCGCGCGGCAAATCCGTGTTGGCATTCGATCCTCTCTGCGGTCCGTAGGTGGCCCTATTGTTTCCTAGGCCCAGATGCTGCACATAAGGGCATCTGACCCCCGATCAAACTAGCAGCTTGACTCAACATCGGTATTTTAACTTTCCGTCATGTTAATCGACAGCCATTGCCACCTCGATTTTCCCGAGCTGACGTCGGACCTCGACGCTGTTCTCCAGCGCGCGCGCGCCGCCCATGTCGGGCTGATGGTGACCATCTCGACACGGGTCGCGCAGTTCAACGCGTTGAAGGCGATCGTGGAGGCGCACGACAACGTCTACTGCTCGATCGGGACGCATCCGCACAACGCCGCCGAGGAACCGGACATCACGGTCGAGGAGCTCGTCGACATCTCGCGTCATCCCAAGGTGGTGGCGATCGGCGAGGCGGGGCTCGACTATCATTACGACCACAGCCCCCGCGACGTGCAGAAGAAAAGCTTCCGGACGCATATCGCCGCGGCGCGGAAGACCGGATTGCCGCTCGTCATTCATGCGCGCGAGGCCGATGACGACGTCGCCCGGATCCTCGAAGAGGAGACGGCTGAGGGACCCTTTCCTTTCGTGCTCCACTGCTTCACGAGCGGGGCCGATCTCGCCCATCGCGGACTGACGCTTGGCGGCTATATCTCGTTCTCCGGCGTGGTGACGTTCAAGAAAGCGGAAGCCTTGCGCGACATCGCCATGGCCGTTCCGTACGACAGGGTGCTGGTCGAGACCGACGCGCCCTATCTCGCGCCGGAGCCGTTCCGCGGCAAGACCAACGAGCCGTCCTTCGTGGTCAAGACGGCGACGCGTCTTGCGGCCTTGCGGGGGCTCAGCGAGGCGGAGCTGGCGCGAGACACCACGGAGAACTTCTTCCGTCTCTTCAAGAAGGTGCCACGCTCGGCGCTGAGAGAATCCTCGAACGCCGCATGAACCTGAAGGTCACCATTCTCGGCTGCGGAACCTCGGGCGGCGTGCCCCGGATCGGCGGCGAGTGGGGCGCGTGCGACCCCGACAATCCGAAGAACCGGCGGCGCCGTTGCGCCGTTCTCGTGGAGCGTGAGGGCGCCGGCGGCGTGACGCGCGTGCTCGTGGACACGCCGCCAGATTTGCGCGAGCAGCTGCTCGATGTGGGCGTCGGGCTCCTCGACGGCGTGCTCTACACACACGAGCATGCCGACCACTGTCACGGCATCGATGATCTGCGCATGGTCTGCTACAACGGGCGCCGACGGGTGAATGTCTATCACGACGCGGCGACGGGCCGGGTCTTGCGTCAGCGGTTCGATTATTGCTTCGAGACCCCGCCGGGAAGCGAATACCCGTCCGTGCTGAAACCGCATGAGATCGTTCCCGGCGAGATGGTCCACATCGACGGGCCGGGCGGCACGATCGAGGCGATGCCGTTTCGCCAGCGCCACGGAAGCGGCGAGTCGCTCGGCTTTCGCTTCGGCGGTCTCGCCTACTCGCCGGATGTGAGCGATCTGCCGGAGGAGACGTTACCGCTTCTCGGCGGTCTCGATGTATGGATCGTCGATGCCTTACGCTACACAGGGCATCCGAGTCACTTTTCGGTGGAGCAGACGCTGGCCTGGATCGAGCGGCTCAAGCCGAAGCGGGCCGTGCTCACGCATATGCACGTGGATCTCGACTACGCGGAATTGGCGCGCCAGCTGCCGAACGGAGTCGAGCCCGGCTATGACGGCATGGTGCTGACCACGCCGTGAGCCTTCACACATCGATGATCTGACCGGTCTCCGTATGGTCGGGCATGGCGAGGCGAACGATGACTTCCGCCGCTTGCTCGGGGCTTTGCAAGGTCGCTTGATCTTCGCCGGGATAGGCTTCGGCACGCATGGCCGTCGCCGTGGCGCTGGGATCGACGATGTTGACCTTGATAAGACTGTCAGCAGTCTCGTTGGCGTAGGTCTTGGCGAGCGTCTCGAGCGCCGCCTTGGAGACGGAGTAAGGCGCCCAATAGGCGCGGCCCGACTGCGCGACGCCGGAGGAGGTGACGAAGACCACCCGACCTGCGTCGGAGCGGCGCAGCAGCGGATCGAGCGTGCGGATCAGGCGCCAATTGGCGGTGAGATTGACGGCGAGCACGCGCTCCCAGACCTCAGAGGGGATATGAGTCAGGGGGCGTAAGCCGCCGAGAATGCCGGCGTTGCCGACGAAGATGTCGAGCTTGCCGAAGCGCTCGTAGAGGGTGGGGCCGAGCGCGTCGATCAGCTTGCCGTCTTCTAGATTGAGGGGGATGAGGGAAGATTTGCCCCCTTCCGCCTTGATCTCATCGTCCGTGGTTTCGAGTGACTTTACCGTCCGCGCGAGCAGCAGGACGTGCGCGCCTTCGCGGGCAAGCGCAACCGCCGTTGCACGACCGATGCCCCGCGAGGCGCCGGTGACAAGCGCGATGCGATCCTTGAGACGCTGGTCGTTCAACCGACCTCAGCGAGGAACGACAGCTGCTTCTGCTGGGGCGGGCCCTCGCGATCGCGGAGCCGGGTCGGATATTCGCCAGTGAAGCAGTGGTCGGTGAATTGGGGATGGTCGTTGTCGCGGCCTTCAAAGCCCATCGCCTTGTAGATGCCGTCGACGGAGATGAATGCCAAGGAGTCGGCGCCGATAAAGGCACGCATTTCCTCGAGCGTGCGGTGGGCGGCGAGCAGCTTGTCCTGATCCGGCGTATCGATGCCGTAGAAGTCCGGATGCGTGATAGGGGGGCTCGAGATGCGCATATGCACTTCTTTGGCGCCAGCCTCGCGCATCATCTGCACGATTTTCACCGATGTTGTGCCGCGGACGACGCTGTCGTCGATGAGCACGATGCTCTTGCCCTTTACCTGGAGTTCGTTGGCGCTGTGCTTCAGCTTTACGCCAAGCTGGCGGATGCGCTGCTCGGGCTCGATGAAGGTGCGGCCCACATAGTGGTTGCGGATGATACCGAACTCGAAGGGCAGGCCCGATTCTTGCGCATAACCGATGGCCGCGGGCACGCCGGAATCGGGAATGGGCACCACCATGTCGGCGTCGGCTGGCGCTTCGCGGGCCAATTGCCGTCCCATCTCTTTGCGCACGTCGTAAACTGATCGGCCGCCAATGATGGAATCGGGACGGGCGAAGTAGATGTACTCGAAGATGCAGAGCCGTGGGGGGTGCTTCGGTACGAACCTGTGACTCTCTAGCCCGTCACGGGTGATGACCACGACCTCGCCGTTCTCAACCTCGCGTACGAACTCGGCGCCGATGATATCCAGCGCGCAGGTCTCCGAGGAGAGCACCCAGGCATCGCCGAGCCGACCGAGGACGAGGGGGCGGATGCCGTAAGGATCGCGCGCGCCGACGAGCTTCTTATTGGTCATGCCCACCAGCGCGTAGGCGCCTTCCACCTGGAGCAGGGCCTCGATGAAGCGCTCGACGAAGAGGCGCTTCTCGCTGCGAGCGACGAGGTGAAGGATCACCTCGGTGTCGGTGGTGGATTGGCAAATGGCGCCCTTCTCGATGAGGTGCTCGCGCAAGAGCAGGGCATTGGTGAGGTTGCCATTGTGGCAAAGAGAGAAGCCCCCGGATGCGAGGTCGACGAAGAGCGGCTGGACGTTGCGCAGCACCGGATCGCCGCAGGTCGAGTAGCGGACGTGGCCGACGGCCATGTCGCCCATGAGACGGTCGATGACGGGTCGGGAGGTGAAATGATCGCCGACCAGGCCGAGCCGGCGTTCGGTGTGGAAGTGTTCGCCGTCGAAGCTGACGATGCCTGCGGCTTCCTGGCCGCGGTGCTGGAGCGCATGCAGGCCGAGCGCCGTCAGCGCCGCGGCGTCGGGATGATTGAAAATCCCGAAAACCCCGCACTCCTCGTGCAGCCGGTCTTCCTCGAGCCAGCTCAAAACGGGTTCTTCAACCTCGGCCTGTTCGGTCACGGGCATGCCTCTTCTCCCCTTAAATAGGCGCCCTGGCGAGGGCTTCAATGCCACGCAACTCTTTACCTTACGCGCGCGCTTACGACGGCTTGTCGGGCGCAGCCGGCGCGCTCTCCGTGCCCGGCTGAGTGTCGGGCTGCTGGTCCGATTCGCCGCCGTCGTGGCCGGGCAAATACTCCTCAGGATGCTGCGGCAGCAGGGACTCGATGGCGACCTGGGTCTTCTGGAGAATGGGGTAGGACCGCGCGTTGCGGACCCATTCCGGCTGGTCGCGGGCAAGTGCCGTGAACAGGATGAAGACGATGGCGACCAGGAGAAATCCCCGCGCCAGGCCGAAAACGAAGCCCAAGGTCCGGTCGAGCGCACCAACCCGGCTGTCGAGCACCTTGTCGGAGATCCGGAAGGTGATCAGGCTCACGATGATCAGGGTGACGATGAAGACGGCGGCGGCGAAGACGATCTGGGCGATGCTCGGATTGTCGATATAGGGGCTCAAGACGCTGGAATAGCGCGGCGTGAAATAGAGAGCGGCGACGGCGGCCATGGCCCAGGAGAAAATCGACAGGACTTCGCGGGTGAAGCCCCGAACCATGGCCAGGAAGCCCGAGACGAGCATGATGACAACCAAAATGATATCGAGCCAGGAGATTGGCATGTCGCGAGGCTCCCTCGGGCGGTGGCGTCAGACTATCACGATTCCCGGGATGAAGCATAAATGGCCCCGGCGGGCAATGACCGAAGGGTGACACTTGCCGCATTGTCGCAGGTGGTGTGGCTATTCTGACGGCATTGCGAACCAAGCCACCAGTTCGTCGAGCTGAGAGACCGGATTGAGCGCAATGCCCTCCGTCTCGCGGTCGCCGGAGAAGGAGGCGGCCGGCAGAATGGCGCGGGAGAAGCCGAGCTTGGCGGCCTCCTTCAACCGCTGGTCCGTATGACCTACGGCGCGGACCGCGCCGGTCAGGCTCACCTCGCCGAAATAGACAGTGTCGTCCGGCGCCGGGCGACCGGCAAAGGAGGAGAGGAGCGCGGCCGCCGCGGCCAGGTCGGCGGCGGGCTCCGTCAGGCGCAAACCCCCGGCAACGTTGAGATAGACGTCATGGCTGCCGAGACGTACCCCGCAGCGTGCCTCGAGCACCGCGAGCAGCATGGACAGCCTGTTGGGGTCCCAGCCGACGACGGCGCGCCGCGGCGTGCCGAGGGCAGACGGCGCGACCAGCGCTTGGATCTCGACGAGAATCGGACGGCTGCCTTCCATGCCCGCGAGCACGGCTGTGCCGGGCGTGCCACGGTCGCTCTCGTTCAGGAACAAGGCGGACGGGTTCTCCACCTCCTTCAACCCCTCATAGCGCATCTCGAACACGCCGATCTCGTCCGTCGGGCCGAAGCGGTTCTTGACCGCGCGCAAGATGCGGAACTGATGGCCGCTGAGGCTCTCGAAATAGAGAACCGTGTCGACCATGTGCTCGATTACTTTCGGGCCCGCGATCTGGCCGTCCTTCGTCACGTGGCCCACCAGCACGAGCGTGGAGCCGCTCGCCTTGGCGTAGCTGATCAGCGCCGCCGCACAGCCGCGCAACTGCGAGATCGTGCCCGGCGCGGATTCAACGCCTTCCGACCACAATGTCTGCACCGAATCGATGACGACGAGCCCCGCGGCCGGACCGCTGCCGAGCGTGGCGATGATATTGGCGATATTGGTCTCGGTGCCGAGCGCCACCGGGGCTTCCGCAAGCCCGAGGCGCACGGCGCGCATGCGGACTTGGGCCGGCGCTTCCTCGCCCGAGAGATAGACGACGCGGGCGCCGTCCTGGGCGAGCTCGGCCGCCGCCTGAAGGAGAAGCGTCGACTTGCCGATGCCGGGGTCGCCGCCGACGAGCACGGCGGAGCCGGGCACGAGGCCGCCGCCCAGCACGCGATCGAGCTCGGCGATGCCGGTCTTGAGCCGGGGGGCGTCGAGGGTCTCTGCGGACAGCGTCTCGAAGGCGGCCAGACGTCCTTTGCCGCCTTTGATGGCGACGAGGGCAGGGGAACTCGTCGTGGGGGCCGATTCCTCGATGATCGAGTTCCACTCGCCGCAGGCGGCGCACTTGCCGGACCAGCGGGCGGTGACCGCGCCGCAGGACTGGCAGACATAGGCTTTGGAGGCTTTGGCCATCGGGAACGCTACCCGCCGATATAGCGCCGGACGGCGCGCGGTCCGAGACTGGTCAGCACCTCGTAGTCGATGGTGCCCGCGTGTCGGGCGAGCTCATGGGCACTGACATTGGGGCCGAGGAGTTCGACCCACGCGCCGCGCTGCGTGAGCGCTTCGGGGATGCCGGTCACGTCGATGGTGATCAGATCCATGGAGACGCGCCCGAGAATGGGTGCGGTGTGGGAGCCCACATAGACAAACAGGCCCTCCTCTCCGTCCTCGGTGGAGAGTGCGCGGAAGAGCCCATCCGCATAACCGACTGCGACGGTGGCAATGCGCGAGGGGCGCCGAATCGTCCGCGTGGCGCCATAGCCGACGGTGTCGCCAACAGGCACGTCGCGCACCTGGAGGATGCGGCCCTTGAGATGCACCACGCGGCGGAACGGGCTCTCCCCGCGCCGTTGGGGGTGGCCGCCATAGAGCGCGATGCCCGGCCGCACCACGTCATAGGCGAAGTCGGGGCCGAGCAAGATGCCGGCGGAGTTGGCGAGGCTCGTGAGCGCCTTAGGCAAGCGTGCTCGCAAATTGTCGAAGATGCGCCGCTGGCTTTCGTTCTTGGCGTGGGCAGGATCGTCGGCACAGGCGAGGTGGCTCATCACCAAAGAGAGAGTGAAAGCCGGCCAGAGATCGGCTGCTTGCGCGACCGCATCAACTTCACTCGCGGGAAGGCCGAGCCGGTTCATGCCGCTGTCGATGTGGACGGCGCAGGGCAGCTTCTCGCCGGCACGCGCGCAATAGTCCGCCCACTCCCTGATCTCCGCGCTGCTGTTCAGAACGGGGCGGACGCCAAGCTCATGGAATGTCTCAGCCGTGCCGGGCAAGAGGCCGCCGAAGACGTAGATAACGGCCTCGGGGAGGAGGCCGCGCAAGGTCTCGGCCTCGGTCAGGGTCGCCACGAAGAAGGTCTTGCAGCCGGCGCGCCACAAGGCCGGCGCGGCGTGCGCGACACCTATGCCGTAGGCGTCGGCTTTGACCACAGCGGCGCACTCGGCGGGCGCGGCAAGCTCGCACAAGTGACGATAGTTGGCGGCAAGCGCGTCGAGGTCGATGGTCAGAACAGCGGTGTCATCCGGCTCGATTTCTTGAGTGCCATCGCGCGGGGGCGCGTGGCTCACTCCTGCCGCTCCGGCAGGCGCTCCGACGCGGCAAGATTGGAGAACCGGGTGAACTCCGGCGTGAACTGGAGCGTCACCGTGCCGGTCGGCCCGTGCCGCTGCTTGCCGATGATCACGTCGGCCTTGCCGTGGGCGTTTTCTATGTTCGTTCGCCACTTGACATGTTCGTCGGTGTTCGGGGCTGGTTCTCTATTCTCTAGATAATATTCCTCACGGTACACGAACATTACCACATCGGCATCCTGCTCGATGGAGCCGGATTCACGCAAATCGGCCAGTTGCGGCCGCTTGTCCTCCCGCTGCTCCACCTGGCGGGAGAGCTGCGACAGGGCCAGGATGGGCACGTGCAGCTCCTTGGCGAGGGCTTTGAGGCCCGTCGTGATCTCGGTGACTTCCTGCACGCGCCCTTCTTGCGCGCGTTTGTGTGAGCCCGACAGAAGCTGGAGGTAGTCGACCACTATGAAGCCCAGGTTGCGCTGGCGCTTCAGGCGTCGGGCACGGGCGGCGAGCTGGGCCACGGTGATACCGCCGGTCTGGTCGATGAACAGCGGAAGGTTCTGGAGGTCCTGGGAAACCTCGACGATCCTGTCGAAATCAGCGGAATTGATCCGACCACGGCGTATCTGCTCTGATGGTATTTGGGCCTGCTCGGAAATGATGCGCGTGGCGAGCTGCTCCGCCGACATTTCGAGCGAGAAAAATCCCACCACGGCGCCGTCGAGCGCTTTCTCAGACTCTGCGTAGGCCGTATGGGCCTTCGCTATGTGGTAGGCGATATTTGTAGCGAGTGCAGTTTTTCCCATAGCGGGGCGCCCAGCGAGAATAATGAGGTCCGACGACTGCAGTCCTCCCATTTTCGAGTCTAAGTCCGTAAATCCTGTTGCAAGTCCCGAAAGCCCTCCGTCTCTTTGATAGGCGTGAGCGGCAATATCGATGGCGTCGGTGAGCGCTGAGGCGAACGGCTCGAAACCGGAGCCGTATTTTCCGGTTTCGGCCAGCTCATAGAGCTGCTGCTCCGCCTCCTCGATCTGGGCGGCTGGCGGCGCGTCAATCGGTGAATCGTAGGCTACATTGACCATAGCTTCGCCGATTTCGATCAACTGGCGACGTAGCGCTAAGTCATAGATGGTTCGACCGTAGTCCTCGGCATTGATAATAGTTGTTGCGTTAGCGGCAAGTCGCCCCAGATATTGTGGGACTGTTAGGTCACCAACGGGCACTTCATTTTCGAAGTAAGTTTTTAGTGTAATGGGCGTGGCGCGCTTGCCACCGAAAATGAGCTTTGATGCGTTCTCATAAATGCGTCCATGGAGAGGATCGCTAAAATGATGAGGCTTGAGGAAGTTGGATACTCTGTCTAATGCCTCGTTGTTTACAAGGATCGCACCAAGCAGGGCTTGCTCGGCCTCGGCATTTTTCGGAGCTTCTCGAAAAACTGGTGTTTCGGGGACAGGACGAATCAGTGCGCTCATGGCGCTAGCTAAGCAAAGCGGAAGGCGAGGCCAAAATCAGTTTTTTGTGCGGGTGTTTGGTAGTCCCGCTTTTCAACATGGTGCTCTCGCCGCTAGCGGGTCGTCCGGTGCTTGCGCGAGGTGGCGTGCTGATGGCTTTCGCGGGC
>CAZHCN010000057.1:0-12474 GCA_964530895.1 uncultured Methyloceanibacter sp.
ATCTTGGTGAGGAAGCGGTTGATCGGCTCCTCCTTGTCCATGCCGAGCACCGAATCGAAATCGCCGCACATGCCGGCGTCGCTGATATAGGCGGTGCCGCCGGTCAGAATCTGCTCGTCGGCGGTCGGCACATGGGTGTGGGTACCGATCACCGCACTCGCCCGCCCGTCGACGAAATGCGCCATGGCCTCCTTCTCCGATGTCGCCTCGGCGTGGAAGTCGATCAGGATGGCGTCGGCGCCCGACTTGAGCCCGCAGGCCGCAAGTTGCTGCTCCACTGCCGGAAACGGATCGTCGAGATCCTGCATGAAGACACGCCCTTGCGCGTTGATCACGAGCACGTCCATGCCGTTCGCCGCCTTGAATAGCCCGGCCCCCTTGCCGGGCGTGCCTGGCGGAAAGTTGATGGGGCGCAGCAGGCGATCATACCGCTCGATGAAAACGAGCGCCTCGCGCTGATCCCAAACATGATTGCCGGTGGTCACGACGTCGGCGCCGGCATCGAGCAACTCCGTCAGGATCGCTTCGGAGATGCCGAAGCCGCCCGCCGAATTCTCGCCGTTCACGACGACGAAGTCGGCGCGGTAGCGTTCGCGCAATTTGGGCAAGGTCTCGAGCACCGCCACGCGCCCCGACCGGCCGACCACGTCGCCTAGGAACAGAATGCGCATTAGCCGACGTTGGGATGCTGAGAATTCGTCATGCGAGCGTCAATACAGAATGGCGGTGCGGCTCGCCAGCTTCACGGCAAGAGGCGGTGAACGATCTGGTCGCGCGAGAAGAGAAAGATGGCCGGGCCACGATGGCCGTCGGAGCGTAGATCCCGGTCTTCCCTACATTAAGTAGGTGGGCGCCGAGTGACGGAGACCAGGGTCCCCGCCAGGGTCAGCTCCCTTAGGATCGTATAGGGTCCTGGGATAAATGCTCCTAACGCACCTCGCAGCCCGCCAACCGCAGACTATAGCGAAAGAAATCGAACAGGACGACTAGCGGCGGTTGGCCGCATCGCCCGGCACTCCGCCGTGGAAGAACTGCGCATTGAGCAGCTCCAGGCGATCGGCGGCGGAGCTTACCCTCGTGGCGATGTCGGACTGTGCCGTCTTGGCGGTTTCAGTCGCGGCGGACTTGTCACGCTGGGCCACGGCCAGAGCGTTCTTCATCTCCTCCAGCTCGCGTCGTAGCTCCCACAGCTCGTCGGCCACCACCAGCGAGGCCATCAGAATCAGACGGTCGTCGCCCACTTGGCCGAATTTCCGCCGCATCGTGTCGACATGAGAGCCGAGATATTCGGAGAGTTCGACGAGGTGGGCCTCCTCGCCCTCGCTGCATTCCAGCCGATAGGTGCGGCCGTTGAGAGTGACACTGACCTGACCCATGAAAACTCCATCCCCCCATTCACAGGCACTAGCCCGGCATCGCCGGCATCATATCCTTGATCGTTCCCATCATGGCCTCGAGTCGGCTGGAGACCTCGTCATTCGCGGCTTTGAGGCGCCTGACCCGGCTGCGCTCGGCGTCCAGATCGGCAAGAAGCTGGTCCCGCTCTTCGGTCAGAAAACGAACTTGCTCTTTCAGGGCTTCAAGCGAAACCTCGCCGTCGCCCTCGGCGAAAACCTGTTGCAGATGACTCTCAAGCTCATCAACCGCCGCGTCGAGCCGTTGCAGAGCATCTGTTTGGTTCATTGCCTTCGCCCCTCCCCGCTCAGGCGCTACCAATTCGTTCCCCCTGGCTGTCTCGCCATTTGAACCAGCAGCCTGGCAAGAATGTGGTGGCCCTATGTTCGACCTTCAACGACCCGTTCACAAGACTCTTCTCGAGGCCACTTCGTTCCGCGGATTTGACAGTGCTGCAAGGCCTGTGTTTTTCAGACGGACGCTCTTAACGACTGGTCAATGCGAAACGCCGTGGGAACCCATGATCATGGCTGACGCCAAACCGAGTTGCCGACTTTATTTACAGGTTCCGGCGCCGCTGACGGCAAAGCTCGAAGCCCAACTCAGCCAAAGCCTGGCGAACACCTCGGCGGCGTGCGTCCTCCTCTGCAATAACGATCAGCAGTCGGACGAAATTTCCGACCGTTTTATTGATATTATTCAAGCGGCTAACATTGCCTGCCTCATCGAAAACGACGTCGCGCGTGCCGAGCGTCTCGGTGCCGACGGCGTTCATATCCCGGCCGATGTGGAACTCTACCGGCACGCCCGCGCAACTTTGGGCGAAAGCGCCAACATCGGCGTTGGGTACGGCTTGTTCAAACATAACGCGATGAGTCTAGCAGAGATGGGCGCCGACTACGTCGCCTTTGGGCCGGAGCCGAGCGCCAATATTGATGCCGTCGATCAGTGTGCGGAACTCGTCGCTTGGTGGTCTGAGATCTTCGTGGTGCCTTGCGTCGCTTGGAACATCGATGACGCCACGCAAGCAGAACGGCTCGCGCGACTCGGCGCCGATTTCGTCGCGCCGTCCGCGAAGATTTGGCAGGACGAAAACGCCGCCACGCTGATCGCCGGCATCGATGATGCGATCCGCCGCGCGAGGAGGGCCGCGTGAGACCGCTCCTGGGTGCGTTGGCGATCGTTGGTGCCTGCTTGGCAGCCGGCGCGCCCGCCCACGCCAAGGAAAGCGAGTCCTACACGGCCTTCGCTGAAGGCAAATATCTGACGGCCTTGGATCTCGCCAAGAAGGAAGCGGAAGCGGGATCCAAGGAGGCCTATACCCTCATGGGCGAGATCTACTCGGAAGGGCTCGGGGTTGCGCAAGACTACGCCAAGGCGGCGGACGCCTACGCCAAGGCCGCCGATCTCGGCGACAACAACGCGCAGCTTTCCTTGGGGCTTCTCGTCGCCGAAGGCCTGGGCGTGAAGAAGAATCTCCGCATTGCCGGCGATCTCTTCGAGCATGCTGCCGAGGCCGGGAATGCCGCGGCGCAATATAACCTCGCCCTGCTCTATCTGAACGGGAATGGCCGCCCTCCGGACGACGTCAAGGCGGCCGAATGGATGGAGAAGGCGGCCGCGCAAGGCAATCCGCAGGCACAATATGATCTCGGCGCCTTCTACCAGTTCGGCCGCGGCGTCCCCATCAACCAGGAGAAGGCCGCCGAATGGACCGGCAAGGCGGCCGACGCCGGGCTGCCCGAGGCCCAAGTCGAGTATGGCGTGATGCTGTTCAAGGGCCGGGGGGTGGCGAAGGACGAGAAGAAGGCGGCGAAGCTTTTCCGCATGGCGGCCGAGCAAGGCAATCCCGTGGCCCAGAATCGCCTCGCCCGCCTCTACGCCAACGGCGTGGTGGTGAAGGCCGATCCCGTAGAGGCGGCCAAATGGCACCTCCTCGCCCGGCAGGCCGGCGTCAGCGACTTTTCCCTCGATATCATGCTGTCCAAGCTCACCAAGGAGCAGCGCGTGGCCGCGGAACGTGCGGTGGATGCCTGGGAGTCGGGACGCCTGACCGAGTAGCGCTTCGGTAGGCGGCCGGCTTTTGCGGCCTCCCCTTGACAAGCGGCAGGGCCCCACGTCTTAAAGGTTGCCACCCCATCCGACCTTTTACCCATAAGGGATTCTATGAAGATCAACGGCAACGAGATCCGGCCCGGCAATGTGATCCAGCACAAGAACGGCCTTTGGGCTGCGGTCAAGACCCAAGCCGTGAAACCCGGCAAGGGCCCGGCCTATGCGCAAGTGGAGCTGAAGAACCTCATCGACGGCACCAAGCTCAACGAGCGCTTTCGCGCCTCGGAGACCGTTGAGCGCGTGCGCCTTGAGCAGAAGGACTATCAGTATCTCTACGCCGAAGGCGACATGCTCACCTTCATGGACAGCGACACGTACGACCAGATCCAGATTCCGCGCGACTTCTTGGAGGACCGCGCCGCCTTCCTGCAGGACGGGATGACGGTCACCGTGGAAAGCCACGAGGGCCGACCCATCGGCGTCACCCTGCCGGACCAGGTTACCCTCAAGGTCGTCGAAGCCGATCCCGTGGTGAAGGGGCAGACCGCCGCGTCCTCCTATAAGCCCGCCATGCTCGAGAACGGCGTTCGCGTCCAAGTGCCGCCCTTCGTCGAAGCCGGCGAGCGCATCGTGGTCGACACCAACGAGCTCACTTACGTCAGGCGCGCCGAGTAAAGAACCGGCGTCACGCCGGCAATTAGGCCAGACCGATGCCTGCATCAGCATTGATGAACGTCATGCTCGCCGCCGCCCGCAAAGCGGGCCGCAGCCTCGCGCGCGATTTCGGCGAGGTGGAGCAGCTTCAGGTCTCGCTCAAGGGCCCGGGGAATTTCGTCAGCGCCGCCGATCATCGCGCCGAGGAGATCCTCTTCACCGAGCTCTCCCGGGCGCGCCCCGGCTACAGCTTCCTGATGGAGGAGCGCGGCGAGGTCAAAGGCGCTGACGCCACCCATCGCTGGATCGTCGATCCGCTCGACGGCACCACCAACTTCCTGCACGGCATCCCCATCTTCGCCATTTCCATCGCGCTCGAGCGCGACGGGGAACTCGTCGCCGGGATCATCTACAACCCCGCGAACCACGAGACCTTCACGGCGGAGAAGGGCAAGGGCGCCTACCTGAACGACAAGCGCATAAGGGTCGCGGCCCGCGCCGAGCTTGCGACCGCACTCATCGGCACCGGCATTCCGCACGCGGGACGTCCGAACCACGAAATGTTCCTGAGAGAAATGCGCGCGGTCATGGCGGCTTCGGCCGGCGTGCGCCGCATGGGCGCGGCGGCACTCGACCTCGCCTGGACGGCGGCAGGCCGCTTCGACGGCTTCTGGGAGCATGGTCTTCACGCCTGGGATATCGCCGCCGGCATCGTCATCTTGCGCGAGGCGGGCGCCTATGTGACCGACAGCGTCGGCAAGGACCGCATGCTGGAAGACGACGGCATCGTCGCCGGGAACGAGACCATTCACGCCAAGCTCTTGAAACTTTTGAGGGCTGCGGGCGCACAAAGCGTCGCGTCAGCCCCCAAGACGAAGGCGGCGGCGACCAAATAAACCGCTCGCTCGGCATGACGCATCGGTAATGTGCAACGGGCAATTCGTCGATTGTCCGCCCTGAGGTTGCCGTTTTGCCCGTCAAACTATTCGGCTAATCTCACGCGCGAGGGCACACCACGCGGCAACGGCACGAAATGGCACCAAAGCAGTACAAGACGAAGCTCAACAGCCCGCAGGTCTTTCTCTGGAGGATGTCCCTCTTCCTGATCCTCGCCGTTTTGCTTGCCATCATCCTCGACGGCCAGACCGGGCAGCTTCGCCACAGCTTCATGGCCAATCCAGGTCTCAACGGCCTCATCATCGGCGTGCTGGTGGTCGGCGTCGTCTACGCCTTCCGCCAGGTCTTGCGGCTCTACCCGGAGATTCAGTGGGTCAACAATTTCCGCATCTCCGATCCGGGCCTCACCGTGGAGAAGCAGCCGGTGCTGCTCGCGCCCATGGCCACCATGTTGCGCGACCGCACCGGGCATCTGTCACTCGCGACCGGCTCCACGCGCACGCTGCTCGATTCCGTCGCCTCGCGCCTCGATGAGCAGCGCGAGACCACGCGCTATCTCGTCGGTCTCCTCGTCTTTCTCGGCCTGCTCGGCACGTTCTGGGGCTTGCTCACGACGGTCAGCTCCGTCGGCAGCACGATCAGTGCGCTGGACACGTCGGGCGGCGAGAACGTGATGATCTTCGATCAGCTGAAGGAGGGCTTGGCCGGTCCGCTTTCCGGCATGGGCATCGCCTTCTCGAGCTCGCTGTTCGGTCTCTCGGGCTCGCTGATCCTCGGCTTCCTCGATCTGCAAGCCGGCCACGCCCAAAGCCGCTTCTATAACGAGCTCGAGGATTGGCTCTCCAACATCACCGAGCTGCAATCGGCCGACGAGGGCGTCAAGGACGTGTCGCCGCAAATGCGCTTCGCGCTCCTCGACATGCAGCGCTCGCTGACCGACCTGAGCGAGAAGGTCGAGATGCGCATCCTGAACGACAACACGGGCGACGCGGTGAAGGACCTCGCCCAAGGCGTCGACAAGCTCATTCGCCAGATGCGCGCCGAGCAGAAGGTGGTGCGCGAATGGGCCGACGAGCAGGCTCAGCAGCAGCATGAGCTCGCCACCGTGCTCCGCCAGATCACCGGCAAGCCCAAAGTGCCGGCCCGCGAAGGGAGTTAATCGTGGCTCTCGCCCGCGCCCGCCGCCGCCTATCCGCCCCCAATTATTGGCCGGGCTTCGTGGACATGCTGTCCACGCTGCTGCTCGTGGTGATCTTCCTCATGTCTCTGTTCATGATCACCAACTACATCATCACCCAGGCGGCGAGCGGCAAGGACACCATGCTGTCGCGCCTCAACCGTCAGCTCTCCGAGTTGACCGAGCTTCTCGCGCTCGAGCGCTCCAAGAACGAGAACGCCGCGGACGAACTCTCCGCGCTCCAGGCGACGCTCACCGACAAGGACAAGGAGAACCAGCGCCTCACCGGCCTTCTCGGCACCGCGGGCGGCGCGACGGAGAGCGCGGAAGCACGCGCCTCCGGCCTCTCGGCCAAGCTCGACGAGCAGAAGCAGATCACCAACGACGCGCTCGCCAAGGTCGAGCTTCTCAACCAGCAACTCGCCGCGGTCAGGCTTCAGCTCGCCGCGCTCAACGAGGCGCTCGAGGCCTCCGAGGCGAAGGACAAGGAGAGCCAGCAGAAGATCGCCGATCTCGGCCAGCGGCTGAACGTGGCCCTCGCCAAGAAGGTCCAGGAGCTCGCCCGCTACCGCTCTGATTTCTTTGGCAAGTTGAGGGAGGCCCTGGGCGGGCGCGAGGACTTCCAGATCGTCGGCGACCGTTTCGTGTTCCCCTCCGACGTGCTGTTCGATCCCGGCTCGGCGGAGTTGAAGCCCGAAGCCCTGCCCCAGATCGACAAGCTCGCCGCGGCGCTGAAGGACATCGGCGACAAGATCCCGCCCGACATTCCTTGGGTGATGCGGGTCGACGGCCACACCGATATCCGGCCGATCGCGACGCCCGAGTTTCCGTCGAACTGGGAGCTGTCGAGTGCCCGCGCCATCTCCGTCGTGCGCTACCTCATGCAGCAGGGCATCGCGCCGCAGCATCTCGTGGCGGCGGGCTTTGGCGAGTTCCAGCCCATCGACAGCGGCACCAGCGAAGAGGCGCTCGCCAAGAACCGGCGCATCGAGCTGAAGCTGACCGAACGGTAGATTACTCGGCAGCGTCGGGCGCGAACTGAAGCTCGGCAAGCCGCGCATAGATGCCGCCGTTCCGCGACAGCGTCTGATGCGTGCCCTCCTCCACCAGCCGCCCCTGATCGAACACGAGAATGCGGTCAGCGCCGACCACGGTCGACAGACGGTGGGCGATGACGAGCGTCGTGCGCCCTTCCATCACCTTGTCGAGCGCCTTCTGCACCAGCGTCTCGCTCGTGGCGTCGAGCGCGCTGGTCGCCTCGTCGAGCAGGAGGATCGGCGCGTCCCGCAGCACGGCGCGCGCGATGGCGATGCGCTGGCGCTGCCCGGCCGAAAGCAGAACGCCGCCCTCGCCGAGCATCGTGTCGTAGCCCTGCGGCAGATCGGCGATGAACTCATGCGCAAACGCCGCCTTGGCCGCGTCCTCGATCTCGCGCCGGGTCGCGCCGTCCGCGCCGTAAGCGATGTTGGCGGCGACGCTATCGGCAAATAGCGCGGTCTCTTGCGGGACCACGGCAAAGCGCGAGCGCAAGCCATTGAGGTCCGCTTCGTTCACCGCAACGCCATCGACCTCGACCCGGCCCGAGGCGGCGTCGTAGAATCTGAGGAGAAGCGCGAACACTGTGGTCTTGCCCGCGCCCGACGGCCCGACCAGCGCCACCCGCTCGCCGGACTTCACGGCGAAGCTCACATGGTCGAGCGCGCTCGTCTCGGGACGCGAAGGATAGGTGAAGGAGACATCGCGGAAGGCGATCTCGCCGCGCGGCGGCTCGGGCAACGCCTTGGGATTCGCCGGCGACTTGATCTCCGACTGCACCTCGAGCAATTCGCCGAGCCGCTCCGCCGCGCCCGCGGCCTGCGCCACCTCGCCCCACACCTCGCTGAGGCTGCCGACCGACGCCGCGGCGAACACCGCATACAGCACGAACTGGCCGAGCGTCCCGCCGGTCATGGCGCCGGACAGCACGTCTTGCGAGCCGTACCACAACACGCCGACGACGCTCGCGAACACGAGGAAGATGGCGATCGCCGTCAGCCCGGCTCGCGCCTTGGACCGCGCATTGGCGGCCTCGAACGACCGGTCCACCGCCTCTCTAAAGCGCGCCGCCGTTACGTCCTCGTGGGTGAAGGCTTGCAGCACCCTCACCTGGCCGAGACTCTCGCTCGCAAAGGCCGAGGCTTGCGCCAGCGTGTCCTGGGCACGGCGCGACAGCGTCCTGACCGAGCGGCCATACGCCACGAGCGGCAGCACGATGATCGGAATGGCGATGAGCACCGCGAGCGACAGCTTGGTGCTCGTCACCACCATCATGATCACGGCGCCAACGAGCAGCAGCGTGTTGCGGATGGCTTGGGAGATCGCCGTGCTTGCGGCGGCTTTGACTTGCGTCGTGTCGGCGGTCAGCCGCGACATTACCTCGCCGGAATGGGACACCTCGTAGAAGGCGGGGCTCAAGCCCGTGAGATGGCGGAACACGTCGCTCCGGATGTCGGCGACCACACGCTCGCCGAGCCAGTTGACGCAATAGAAACGGACGGCGCTCGCCACCGCGAGCACGAGGCCGACCCCCATCAGCGTGGCGAAGTAGGTGTCGATCAGGTCGGGATCGATCCCCGAGAAGCCGAGATCGATCATGCGCCGCATGGCGAGCGGCACGGCCAGCGTAGCCACCGCCGCGACGACCAGCGCCACGAACGCGATAATGAGCATGCCCCGGTGGCGGAGAAGATAAGGCTTGAGCGCCATCAGCGGGCGAAGCGGGACCCGCTTGCGCTTCGCTTCCGAGGACTCCTCTAAGGCAGAGTCCTGCCGATCCTGGCCGTCGGACTTTCGATCTGTCACGTGCTCAAAAAATGCCCAGCTGGATTGTCACGGGGGACTTTAAGGGCCCCAAGCCGCCACGGAAAGGGTCTGGACCGCGCCTTTCCGGCGCAGGCTTGTGCGGCCCCGCAAGTTCCAGTATAGGCTCCGCTCAACGAGAACCTGCGGATTTGCAAGGCTAACGCCATGAAGAACGACATTCACCCGGACTACCACCAGATCAAGGTGGTGATGACCGACGGGACCGAGTTCGTCACCTATTCGACCTATGGGGCCGAGGGGGACACGCTGAAGCTCGATATCGACTCCAAGACCCACCCGGCTTGGACGGGCGGCGGGCAACATCTGATCGACCGCGGCGGTCGTCTGACCCGCTTCAAGAAGAAGTACGAAGGCTTCCTGAAATAGCCGGCCTATTCGCCCTCGGGCCCGAACGCTTCCCGTAACCGCGAGAGTTGCGAGCTCAAGGGGTGATCGACTTCGCCCACCGGCGCCGGCTGGTTGAAATCGAGCATCTGATCGAGACGGACCACCCGCTCCTGAAGCTTGAGGCTCTGGGTGATGAGGTCGCGCAGGCGCTCCGGCAGCGCGCTGAGATCGCGGCTCGGCTGGTCGCCCGCCACGGGAAGCTTGATCTTGCGCTGCTCCTCCACGGCCTGCTCAGGGGTTAACTCCCCTTCGCTCACGGCGCGGCGGATCAGGAGCCACGAGGCAAGCTGCATTAACCGCGTCGTCAGCCGCATGCTTTCCGTGGCATAGGCCAGTGAATGGGGGGGCCGGAGCTTGCGGGCCTCTTTGCGGCCGTCGCCGTCGAGATAGGCGGCAGCCGCCTCGACCAGCGCCATGCCTTCCCGGAAAACGGTCTTGAACTGGTCCGATCGCGCGAATTTCGCGCCGAACGACACGGTCACGCCGTCATAGTCGTCGTTTCTCGACTTCCCCGCCATTGCCCCACTCCGTCCCCCTGAGCCGGCGGCATAGTATGCCATAGGACGGCGTTTTGGTCGCCTTCCGGTAACCAAGGTTAAAGCCGAAGATTCAGGCAAAAAAAGAGCCGCCAAAAGGCGGCTCAGGAAGTTAACAGGGAGGCGTCAAACAGAGTGGAACAGGCCACTCAGATCCAGAGGACTGGATAACGATGACCCTACCGGCGAAGTCCTAATAACGAGTTAACACTAAGCGCCGATTTACCTAAAGGAACGGTGAGCAGATATTATCAGCGCTTAAACGCGGCTTCCGCGGCGCTTATCGAGGATTGCTTGGCGACGAGAGCCTCTTCCACCCGCGCGATCTCCGCTTTGAGCGTGGCGATGAGCGCCTCGAGCTCGGCGACCGAATGTTTGCTCAGATCCTGACCGAGCTCGTGGGTCTTGGGCTTCTTCGGTGTGAGATCGTCCAAATCCATGGGCCTCATCCTAGCATCGTGTCAACGAACGTAGTATCGGCTGTCCCTCTATGCTCGAAGAACGCTCGGCGTCATCCTGAGGAGGCCGCGTGGAAGCGCGGCCCTCGAAGGATGCCTAACATCTTCGGGGACATCCTTCGAGGCTCGCTGTCGCTCGCACCTCAGGATGACGTTTCTTGATTACGAGGGACTGATGCTGCCACAGACCATGACTGTCATCGAACAGCGCGAGGCGGGTGGACCCGAGGTGCTGGTGCCGGGCGAGCGCCCCGTACCGCTGCCGGGCGCGGACGAGGTGCTGATCGTCGTGGAGGCCGCCGGCGTGAACCGGCCTGACGTGCTCCAGCGCCAGGGTCTCTATCCGCCGCCGAAAGGCGCCTCCGATCTCCTCGGCCTCGAAGTGGCGGGTCCCGTCGTTGCCGTCGGCGACAACGTCACGCGGTTCAAGGAAGGCGATTTCGTCTGCGCGCTGGTCAATGGCGGCGGCTATGCGGAGTTCGCCGCGGCACCCGAGGCCACCACCCTGTTCGCGCCTGATGGGCTCGACGCGGTCGAAGCCGCCGGCCTGCCGGAGACGGTCTTCACCGTGTGGCACAACGTGTTCGAGCGCGGCGCGCTTCAGCCGGGCGAGTGGCTGCTTGTGCATGGCGGCGCGAGCGGCATCGGCACCACCGCCATCCAGCTCGCCACCGCCTTCGGCGCGAAGGTCATCGTCACCGTCGGCAGCGCCGACAAAGCGAAAGCCTGCGAGGCGCTCGGCGCCGTCCGCGCCATCAACTACCGGGAGGAGGATTTCGTCGAAATCGTGCGCGAGGTGACCGGCGGCCACGGCGCCAATGTCATCCTCGACATGGTGGGCGGCGACTATATCGAGCGCAATCTGAAGGCCGCGGCGCTCGAGGGGCGCATCGTGCAGATCGCTTTCTTGCACGGCTCCAAGGTCGAGATCGACTTGATGCGGCTGATGATGCGGCGCCTGACGCTGACGGGCTCCACGCTGCGGGCGCAGACGCCGGAAGCCAAGGCGCACATGGCCGTCGCCATCGAGGAGAAGATCTGGCCGCTCATCGCCCAAGGCAAATTCAAGCCGGTGATCGACTCGACGTTTCCGCTCGCCCAAGCGGCGGAGGCCCATAGGCGCATCGACGATCCCGCCCATATCGGCAAAATCGTCCTCAAGGCGACGGAATCATGAGGCCGACGGGAAATTTCCGCTGCTCTACCGGCCCGGATTCCGATGACGCACATCGGCTTGGATTGCGGACCCGCACTTGCTATTTTGTCCTGTCCCTGGGCAGGATTGGGGAAGCCAAACGACCGGGATTTTTCTCATAGATCGGGGGTAAATTGCGGGACTTCCTGGGCCACCGGCGCGGCAAGCTCATCGACTGGCTGAAGATCGATTCTTGGATCGATTCCGGCCTTTACGCCGCATGGATGGGCTTCCGCGATTGGTGGAGCGGATACTCCTCGTTTTTCGGCCGCTTCGAGATCAAGGGCTTCCCCCGCGCCTGCAACGAGCTGGCCTGCGAGGCGCTGACACTGAGCGTCGCCGGCTTCCTCGTCGTCTTGAGCTTCGCCCTGCCCGCCTTCGAGATCGCCCAAGGCAAGATCAACCTCTCGGACGAATACAGCGTCACCTTCCTCGACCGCTACGGCAACGAGATCGGCAAGCGCGGCCTGTTGCGCGACGACTCGGTGCCCCTCGAGGAAATTCCCGATCACATGATCAAGGCGACGCTGGCGACCGAGGACCGGCGCTTCTTCGACCATTTCGGCATCGACCTCATGGGCACGTTCCGCGCCCTCGCCGAGAACGCCCGCGCCGATTCCGTGGTGCAAGGCGGCAGCTCGCTAACCCAGCAGCTCGCCAAGAACATGTTCCTCTCGCCGGAGCGGGCGCTGTCGCGAAAGATCAAAGAGGCGTTCATCGCCATCTATCTCGAGAACCGCTACACCAAGCCCGAGATCCTCAAGCTCTACTTCGATCGCGCCTATCTCGGTGGCGGCTCATATGGCGTTGAAGCGGCCGCCCATCATTATTTCGGCAAGTCGATTCGCGATGTGAACC
>CAZHCN010000058.1:0-12181 GCA_964530895.1 uncultured Methyloceanibacter sp.
ACCGTCGCCGCCGTGGTCATGAGGATCGGCCGCAAGCGGATGGCCGCCGCGTGCTCGATCGCATCGGCACGGGAATAGCCATCGTTCTCCTGGAGCTTGTTGGCGAAGTCCACCATCAGGATGCCGTGCTTGGCGATCAAGCCGATCAGGCAGACCAGGCCGATCTGCGTATAGATGTTGATGGTGGCGAGCCCTGCGTTCATCGGCAGGAGCGCGCCGAAGATCGACGTCGGCAACGCGATCAGGATGATGAACGGGTCGCGGAAGCTCTCATATTGCGCGGCGAGAACCAGATAGATGATCACCAGTGCGAAGACGAAGGTGTAGACGAGCGTATTGCCTTCCTGCACGAACTGGCGGCTCTCGCCTTGCCAGTCGTAGGTGAACCCTTCCGGGAAGGTCTCCGCCTGCTTCTTCAGGAACTCGATCGCCTCGCCCACCGTGCGTCCGGGGAACGGGACAGCCGTCAGCGTCGCCGAGTTGAGCTGTTGGAAATTGGTCAGCGAGTTCGGCTGCACCACTTTCGTGACCGAGGCGACGTTGGAGAGCGGCACGAGCCCGCCCGCGCTCGTGCGGATCTGATAGCGGGTGAGCCAATCGGCCGTATCCCTGAACGCGCGCGGCACTTGCGGGATGACCCGATAGCTCCGCCCATAGAGATCGAACAGGTTCACGTAGTTGCCGCCGAGCAGGGTCGCGAGCGAATTGCCCACATCGGCCATGCTGATGCCGAGCCGGTTCGCCTTGTCATGATCAATGTGGAACTCGATCTGCGGCGTCTCGAAGCGCAGATCGGAGTCGGTGAAGATGAACATGCCGCTCGCCTTGGCGGCCTTCTCCACGTCCGCGAGCACGTCGGCAAGTTGCTCGAAATCGTGCGTAGAGGTGATGACGAACTGGATCGGCGGCCCGCCGACCGAGCCCGGCAACGAAGGCGGCGCGAAGGACAGCGCCTGCGCCGTCGCGAGACTGCCGATGCGCGGCGAGAGCTCCTGGAGAATCTGCTTCTGGCTGCGGTCGCGCTCGCCCCATGGCTTCAGCAGAAGGCCGGAGAAGGCTTGGTGCGCGTCGCCCATGCCGTTGATGGTGAAAACGTGGTCTTTCTCCGGCACGCTGCTATAGGCCTTGTAGAGTTGGCTGGTAGCATCCTCGAGGTAGTCGAGGTTCGCGTATTGCGGCGTCTTCACCAGGGTGAACAGGATGCCCTGATCCTCCTCCGGCGCGAGTTCCCGCTGGGTCGTCATATAGAGAAGCCCGGTGGCGGCCATCACGCCGACCAGCACCAGAACCGTGACGGGGCGGTACTTGAGCGTGCCGTGGAGACGCCGCTGATAGCGGTTTTTCAGGCTTTCAAATCTGCGGTCGAGCCACGCCGTGAGGCCGCCGCTGTCCCCCGTATGGCTCTTCAGCAGCTTGGAGCACATCATCGGCGACAGCGTGAGCGCGATGACGCCCGACACGATCACCGCCCCGGCCAGCGTGAAGGCGAACTCGCGGAACAGCGCACCCGTCAGTCCCGACACGAATGCGATGGGCGCGAACACGGCGGCGAGCGTGATGGTCATGGCGATGACGGGATAGATGATCTCCCGCGCGCCCAAGAGCGCCGCCTCGAACGGGCGCTTCCCGTCCTCGATATGGCGATAGATGTTCTCCACCACGACGATGGCGTCGTCCACCACGAGCCCGATGGCGAGCACCAGCGCGAGCAGCGTCATGAGGTTGATCGAGTAGCCGAGCGCCATCAGCAGGGCGAGCACGCCGACCAGCGACAGCGGAATGGTGACGATCGGCACCAAGGTCGATCTGAGATTGCCCAGGAACAGGAAGATCACCACGATCACGATGATCGCCGCCTCGCCGAGCGTTTTCAGCACCTCCCACAGCGAGGCGCGGATGAAGTTGGTGGCGTCATAGGCGATCGCGGCGTCGAGTCCCGGCGGCAACTCGGCTTGGATCTGCGGAAACGCCTTGCGCACATCGGTGATCACCGTCAGCGGATTGGCCGTCGGCGTCGCGTAAATACCGATGAACACGGCCTTCAGTCCGTCGAACACCGACGAGGAATCCGCGTTTTCCGGCCCAAGCTCGATGTCGGCGATCTCGCTCAACCGCACCAGCGAGTCGCCGCGCGCCAAGACAACGAGCCGCCCGAACGCATCGGGATCGCTCAATGAGGTTTTGGCGTCGATATTGGTCTGGGTGAAGTCGCCCTTCACCTGGCCCGGCGCCGAGGTGAAGTTGTTGTCGGCCAGCGCCTTTCGCACGTCGAGCGGCGTCACCCCCAGCGCCGCCATGCGGTCGGGATCGAGCCAGATGCGCATGGAGAACACCTGGCCGCCGAGCATCTCCGCTTGGGCGACGCCGTTGATGGTCTGCAGCCTCGGCTGCACCACGCGCTGGAGATAGTCGCTGATCTGCGACGAGCTCATCACCTTCGAGTTGAAGGAGAGATAGAGCAGCGCGTAGCCCTCGCCCGTCTTCTTGGTGACGATGGAGTCATTCGCCTCGCGCGGCAGGATGCTCTTCACCTGGGCGAGCTTCGACAACACGTCCGTCATGGCGCGGTCCGGATCGGCGTCGAGCTTCAGATTGAGCGTGACGGTGCTCGCATTCTGCGTCGACGACGCCGTCAGCGTGTCGATGCCTTCGGCGCTCGCTACCGCCTGCTGGATCGGCACGGTGATGAAGCCCTGAATGAGATCGGCGTTGGCCCCCGGATAGGTCGTGAGGATGGTGATCGTCGTATTTGACAGCTCGGGATACTGCCGGATCGGCAGCTTGAACCCGGCCTGCGCGCCGACGAGCAGGATCAGCAGGCTGACGACAGTAGCCAGCACCGGCCTTTTGATGAAGAGATCGGTGAAATGCATGCGCCCCTACTGCTTCGGCATCACCGCCGGAGGCTTCAGAGCATCGGCGTTATCGATCTTCACCGTGGCGCCGGGATGCAGTTTCAGCTGGCCGCTCGTCACCACCTGCTCTCCGGCCTTCACGCCGTCGAGGATCGCCACCCTGCCCTGTTCCGCCGGTCCGACATGTACGAAGCGGCGCTCGACCGTGAGCGCGGGCTCTTGCGACGGCGGCGCATCGGCGGCCACGGCCGCGCCCGCATCGGCAGATGCGGACGGCGTGGGCACGGGCTCCGCGCTTCCCTCTTTCACCACCCAGACGCTGTCGCCGTAGAGCGTATAGGTCACAGCCGTGCGCTGCACCGTCACCATCTCTTTCGGAGAGCCGGCGAGCACCGACACTTGCGCGAACATGCCCGGCAAGAGCTTGCGGTCGGGATTCTTGAGCCTGCCGCGCACCATGAGCGTGCGGCTGTCCTGGTTGAGGCGGGCGTCGAACGCCTCAACCTCGCCCTCGAACACTTGGTCGTCATAGGTATCGACGGTCAGCTCGATCTTGGCGCCGACCTTGAAGTCCGCCATCTCGCCCTCGGGCACCGGGAAATCGACCCAGATCGGATCGAGCGCCTGGAGCCAGACGAGCGCGTTGCCGGACGAGACATATTGCCCCCTCTCGACCCGCCGCAACCCGAGCTGGCCCGAAAACGGCGCGGTGATCGTCTTCTGCGCGATCAGCGCTTCGATGCGCTGAACGTTGGCCTGTGCGGAGTCGCGCTTGGCAAGCGCCGAATCGAGCGTCGCCTGCGAGGTCACCTGCCGCTTCACGAGACTGGACTGACGTTCCAAGTTGAGCTCAGCCTCTTTCAGCAGCGCCTTGTTGTTCTTGAGGTCCGCCTCTTCGACCGAGATATCGAGCTGAACGAGCTTCTCGCCCTTCTTCACGTCCTGGCCGCTGTCGAAATAATAGTCGCTGACGATGCCCCCCACCTCGGGCGCCACCTCGACCCCCTGGATGGCGAGCAGCGTGCCGACCGAATGCACGCGGTCGGTCCAATCCTCGAGCTTCGCCGGCTCCGCCGTCACCGTGGCGGCGGGCGGCGCCATTTTGGACACGAAGTCCGCGATCATCTTCGGCTTGAAGATGAGATTGAACCACCCGACCCCCGCGAGGAACAGGCCGATAATGACGGCGGCAATGACGAAGCGCTTGATCATGATCCGTTAAGGGTGTTGCCCTGGCTCCGTGACAGTACGACGACGAAAGGGGAACAGGCTTCTAGCCTCGGGAGGGGGCGAAAATGCGCCCACGACAAGGGCTCGGCTATCGGATAGCAGCCCCCGGACGGTTTGGAAACTGGCACGAACGCCGCGTTTGAGCCCCGCCCCAGCGTTAACGTTCGCGCCAGATTTGAACAGGCGCCGCTGAGTGCACCCATTTGGGACCCATGAGCCATTCGATTCGCGCGATTTGCCTTGGAGCCATGCTCGCCCTTTACAGCCCCGAGCGCTTCAACGAAGCGGTGATCGATTTCTTCAACAAAGGCCGGTGAACATGCCCATCACGCTCTACGACATGCACGAGTCCCCCCATGCCCGCAAAGTGCGTCTGCTGGCCGCCGAGCTCGATATTCCGCTCGCGCTGGTCGCCCGCGACCCGCGGGTTGGCGAGACGCGCGGGCCCGATTATCTTGCCCTCAATCCCAATGGCCGCGTGCCCACGCTCGTGGAAGACGGCTTCGCGCTGTGGGAGTCTTCCGCCATCCTGAAATATCTCTCCGCGAAGCGGCCCGAACGGGGCTTGAGCGGCGCGACCCTGAAGACCAGGCCCATGTGGACCAATGGCTGTTCTGGTGGGTGGGTGGCCCCGAGCCGGCGATCGATGCGCTTGCCTGGGAACAGTTCATCAAGCCGAAGGTACTGAAGCAGCCGGGCAACGATCCGAACATCATCGCCGACGCCCATACGCGCATCGCGCGGTTCCTGCCCGTGCTCGACCGGCAGCTCGACTACGTCATCGGTCCACTCAGCATCGTCGATTTCCTCATTGGACCGCGCCTCGAGCGAAGCCCCGCCATCCTGAAATTCGACGTTGCGCCCTATGGCAACATCGCCGCATGGATCGAGCGCCTGCGCGCCAAGCCTTATTGGAGCACGGCGTAGCGGTGCCGGAGCTTGGCTAGTCGTCGAGGAAGCCGAGCGCACGCGCAAATCCGCCGACCCCACCGGGGCTATTGGAGGATCTCGAGGCGACGGTGCTGTCACGGTGCTCGGGCTCCGGCGGCGGCTCCGGAAAGCCCTTGGCGTCGCCGAACAAGGCGACGGCCATCTTGCGATCGAGCCCGTAGAGGTCGCCGAAGGTCGCGACCTTACCCTCGTCGTCGACCACCGCCGTGAAATAGGTCGTGTGCACCGGCGGACCATTCTCCAGCTCCACGCGGTTGTCGGTGCCCTTGTCCCACAGCGCCTTGACCTTGCTTGCCGGCCAGTCCTTGTTCTCGGCGAGCAGCAGCTCGGCGAACTGCCGCGGCTTCTGGATGCGCACGCAGCCATAGCCGATGTCGCGCTTCTTCTCTTTGAAGACCTTTTGCCGATAGGGAAGCGTGTCGTGCATGTAGACGATGTGCGCGTTGGGATAGAGGAACTTGACCTTGCCGAGAACGTTCTTCGGCCCGGCCTTCTGGGTGAACGTGAAATTGTGGATGTTCACGCGGTTCCAATCGACCTTGGTCGGATCGATGCGCTTGCCGTTATAGCTCACGAGCAGCTTGTTGGACGTGATGATGCTGTAGTGTTCCTGCCGCAAGGCTGGCAGCAGCTTCTCGTCCAGGACCGACGGCGGCGCGACCCAATCGGGATTGAACACGATGGTCTGCATGTCGGCCGAGAAGACCGGCGTCGGGAAGCCGATCGTGCCGACGAGCGTCTTGTCTTTGAAGATCGTCTTCCCGTCCTTGACCACGTACAGCATGAACTCAGGCGTATTGAGCCACACGTAGAGCGGACCGAGATCCTCCGGCATCCACCGCCAGCGCTCCATGTTGACGATGATGCGCCTGATGGCGGTCTCGTCGGTCTTGGCGTCCTCCCCTTCCTGGTCGCGCGCCTTGAGCAAGGCCTGATGCAGCCGCACGAACTGCTCATGGTGCGGATGAAGCGATTGGAGATAGACGCCGGGCGAAGCCGTCACGGCGATCTCCGCCATCACCTCCTGCGGATCGCGCAACGGCGGCGTCTGATCGACCACGTCGCTGATCTCGGTCGGGACGAGCCTGCCGCCCCGGGCGAAGCGCGCATATTTCAGAATGGCGAGATCGAGCTTGATCTCGGCGGACGCCTCGGCCTCGGCATTGGCCGGCAGCGCGCCTGCGTCCGGCAGCGCGAAGGCCTTGGCATCGAGCCCCCAATCGTCGGCCTTCTCGATCTCGAAAACGACGGCTTGTCCCCTGGCCGAGAGCCCCATGTCCGTGGTCCACAGCGGAGGCCTGCTCCAACCGCCGTAGAAGGCCCGCAGAGCCGCCACGTCGGCCGCATCGGCATCCTTCCCGGCATCGGGGCTGGCGAGCTTGTCGCGAATGATCGCCACCACCGGATGTGGCGGCGCGGTCGGTGTCACCCCGGCATCCTTACTGGCCTCCGGCTTCGCCGGGACCGGGGCAGTTTCCGATGAGGATTCAGAGGGTTGGGGTGCCGGCTTCGAGGGCTTTGCCGCCCTTTCCCAGGGCAGCACCGAGGCCGTCTCGGCTTCGGCGCGCGCCAAGCCTCCACCTGCCAAGCCCGAGAGCCCGGCCAGGCAACCCACAGCCGCGATGAGAAAGGTTCCGCGCAATCCCCTATCCCTCAGAGACTGCCCGGAAATTTACGCGAGATGGCGCCGTTCGGCCACCCCTGGTGGCGACGTCAACCGAAGGCGGTCGGGCCCGCCCCTTGCGGCATCGCCTCGGCGCGGGCCGGGCTCGTGTTGAGGATTGCCGCCAGTTCGTCGAGGGCCACCAGGATGTCGTTCAAGGCGCCGGTCACTTCTTCGGTCTGCGCCACGACGAGATCGTCGGTGAACGAATAGTCTTGCAGGATCTCGAGCGCCCGCTCCAGGAAGCGGATCGACTCCTCGTGCTTCTTGATGTGGTTCTGGATGGCGAGCTCGTGCCAATCGAGCACCCGCGCCACGAGATTGTCGTCGCCTTGCCCCTTGCGCTTGGTCCGGGCGCGCAGCTTCGTCAGCCGCTCGCTTGCGCGCTTCTGATGGGCAACGCTTCCCTTCCGTGCATCGATATCCTCACGGATCGCCTGCTCGATCAGCGAGCCTACATCCATGCTCGCCAAGTCGTGCTCCGCGTGGATCACGAGGCCGAGCTTCTCGGCGATGATCTCGATGGCGCCGCCGTCGAAATTGTCGGGCCGCGGCGGATCGATCTCGCCGGTCTCGTCGTATTTGGTGCGGCGGTCCGCATCGGCCAGGACGGAATAGGCCGTGACCAGCTCGTTGAACGCCTCCACCGAGCCGCCACTGTCGGGGTGCGCGGTCTTGGCCTTTTTTCGGTAGGCTTTGTGGATGTCCTTCCGGGCCGCGGTCCGCTTGACGCCCAGGATCTTGTAGAGGTCGGTCACTGCCTCTCCCCCGCCGCAACTTTTGCGCCGGCCGCCTCCCCCCGGCTCCCACGAAGCGAGGCGGCCTCTGCGCTCCCTCAAAGTCGTAAAGCTGTCATGGCAATGGTTTGTGTCCTGCTAATGGCAGGGGCCGCCATGGCTCCCCTCCCTTGCGATGGGAGCTCAGAGGACCTTACTCATAGGGAAGCCTTGGGAATCGACAGGACCTAGAGGATCCAGCGGAACGAGAACAGTGAAGCTCGATCGCGAAACCGAAGCGCTGATCCATTGGGCGTCCTCCCCGAGAGCCGCGCCGCTATGGACCCTCAGCCCCGACGCTGCCCGCGAAGAATATCGCCGCTCCCTGGGCAAGACGGAGATTGCGCCGCCCCCCGTCGGCGCCGTGACCGACATTGCCGTGCCGGGCGACGCCGGGCCCTTGCGGGCGCGCCAATACGTGTCCGCCCACGCGGGCCACGGCGCGCAAGCCGCCATCCTGTTCCTGCATGGAGGCGGCTGCGTCCTCGGCGATATCGAGACCCACGACATCCTGTGCCGCACCTTGTGTCACGACACGGGCGCAACCGTGCTCTCCCTCGATTATCGCCGCGCGCCGGAGCACCCCTTCCCCGCCGCGGTGGACGATACGGTTGCCGCACTGACTTGGCTGTCTCGAGAGGCTGAAGCCCTCGGCCTCGATCCCGAGCGCATCGCCATCGCCGGCGACAGCGCGGGCGGCGGGCTCGCGGCGGTCGCCCTGCACGAGACCAAGGGCCGCCTCGCTGCGCCCGTGCGCGCCCAAGTCCTCATCTACCCGGCGCTCGACCTGCGCGGCCGGCTCCCCTCGCGCAAGGAGCTCGCCCATCACTTTCCGATCCCGCACGACATGATCTCCTGGTTCTTCGATCACTATTTCGGGATCGCCTGGCCGTTCACTGATCCGCGCGCGATCCCTTCGCTTTACGAGGACTATAGCGGCCTCCCGCCGGCCCTGATCATCACCGCCGGCCACGACCCCTTGCGCGACGAAGGCGCAGAATACGCGCAAGCCTTGGCGCGGGCGGACGTACCAGTCGAGTATGAATGCCTGGAAGGCACGATCCACGGCTTCATGAATATGGGCCGGGTCTTGCGCAAAGCGCACGGCCATGGACGGCAGCGGCTTGGCGCATGGCTCTCCGAGCGTTTGCGGCCCGCATGAGACAGGTAGGCAAATTTTCACGCGCCCTTCTTATGCATTGGCCGTGCTCGTGCCACGGTTCTGAGCCATTCTAGAGTGCAATAGAGACTAACGTGGGGGAACACGTTGGATCTACTCGCCGCCGGCATCGTTGTTTTCGCTCTTCTGCTTGCGTCCTACAGCACACGCAACACCTGGATTGCGCTCGGATCCATGGCGATCTCGATGGCCGCGCTGCTGGGCTTTCTCTTTCTCTACACGGCCTCGGACTCCGGTCCCATGCGCGCTAGCCTCACCGCGCTCGCCAAGGAACTCCCGGCCGGCTGGGACAAACCGGTCCTGGACCTCGCGGCCACGCTCGAACGGACTTCGACCGCCGTGGCGCAAGCGCTTTCGGCCCGCCGCGAACCGATTCAAGCCGCGTCGACAACGGGCTGGTTCGGTGCGACGGCGGAAATCGCGGTCGCGCCGGAGTCTCCAAGGCCCGAGTCTCCAAGGCCGGAGCCTGCAACGCCGGCGTCTGCAACACCGGCGTCCGCAACACCGGAGCCGCCAACGCGGGAACCCCCAACGTCGGAGCCGCCAACGCCGGAGTCTGCAATCCAATGGTTTCTGGATGAACCTCCGCCGCCCGACAGCAAGGCCTTCCTGATCGACGGGCTCAATGCCTCGGATCAGCCCCTGGAAGCGGTCCAAGCGGTTCTCAAGCCGGATTCCGGCGCGGGCGAATTGGAGCTCGTGCTCGAAGTCGAGGGAGGAAAAGGCGGGGCGGTCATTCCCCCCGGAGAGCGGTTCAGCCTCGCGGCGGAGACTCTGACGGAGGACGAGGCGAAGCAACTGGGCGGCGCAATTCTTTCCGTGGCCTATGTCCAGGCGGGACGGCGCAAGACGTCGATCATGTACCTGACGCCGCCCATGCTCGCTCAGCGCGCCAAGGGCGATTGACCGCCGCTCGACTCACTTGATCGCGACGCAATCCTTGAAGGTCATGTTGTCGTCCGCCCCTTCGGTGACGAAGGCCGTGTCGCCCTTGTTCCAGAACACGAAGGACTCATCGGCATTGGCATAGCGCGCGCCGGAACCAGAGATCACCTGCGGCAGCTCCATGCTGCGGCCGTCGGTCAGCGTGAGGTCCACGGAGTCGGGGTAGAAGGTCGCATCGATTGCCTTGTCCCCTTCGCATTTGAACGTCGCCGAGGCGATCGGCGTTTCGGCAGCCGAGGCCGCAGCGGCAACCATGGCGATACCGAGCACGGAGGCGCCAACGACTATTAGCCTGTTCATGGGCGTTCTCCTCCTGATAGTCCGATCCTACTGCGCGGCGGAGGATGACACCTCTTCGAGGTCCTCACGGAGAAGCTCGAGCCGCAGCCACTCCTCCTCGGCCGCGGCAAGATCGGCCTGCGCCTTGGTGAGGGCATCGCCCGCTTCCGTGAAACCCTCGCGGTCCTTCGTATAGAAATCCGGATCAGCAAGCGTCCGTTCCAGCCGCCCGATCTCTTCCTGAAGCGCCGTGATGCGCTTGGGCAAGGTCTTCAAGGCGTGTTGCTCGGTCGGGCTCAGGCGCTTGCGCTGTGATGGCGCCGGTGCAGGCTTCGCGGACCCCGCTTGCTTCGGCGCCCCCTTCGGCGCGAGCTTGTCCTGTGACGCGCCCACGCCATGGCCGCGTTGCGCCACCATGTCGGAATAGCCGCCGGCGTACTCGATCCACGTGCCGTCCCCTTCCGCGACCACCACCGAGGTGACGGTGCGGTCGAGGAAATCGCGATCGTGGCTGACGAGGAGGACCGTTCCGGGATAGCTCGCCAGCATCTCCTGGAGCACGTCCAACGTCTCCAGATCGAGATCGTTGGTCGGCTCGTCGAGCACGAGCACGTTCGAGGGATGCGCGAGCGCGACCGCCAGCATGAGCCGTCCCTGCTCGCCGCCTGAGAGCGCCTTCACCGGCGTCCGCGCCTGTCGGGGCGTAAACAGAAAATCCCCCATATAGCTGATGACGTGCCGCGACTCCCCGTTGATGACCACGGCGTCGCCGCTCCCATCGGTGAGCGTCCCGGCGACGCTCCGCTCCGGATCGAGCGCCTCGCGGCGCTGATCCAGTGTCGCCACTTGAAGATTGGTTCCGAGCTTCACCGTGCCGGCGTCGGGTTTCAGCGCGCCTGTCAGGAGATTGATGAGGGTCGTCTTGCCGGCGCCGTTCGGCCCCACGATGCCGACCCGGTCGCCGCGGCCGATCTTGATGCTGAAATCGCGGACAAGGCAGAGCTCGCCATAGCTCTTGGCGATCTGCCGCGCCTCGATCACCTTCCGGCCCGCTTCTTCCGCTTCGTGCAGGGTGAGCCTCACGTCGGCGGCGACGCGGTTCTGCTTCGCGCGTACGCGCTCGCCGCGCAGCGAGAGCAACCCTTCGAGCCGGCGCTGGTTGCGCTTTCGCCGCGCGCTCACGCCATAGCGCAGCCAATGCTCCTCACGGACGATCTGCCGGTCGAGCTTGTGGCGTGCAATCTCCTCCTCTTCGAGGATGCCGTCCCGCCAGGTCTCGAACGCACCAAAGCCTTGGTCGAGCCGCCGCGTGGTGCCACGATCGAGCCACACCGTCGCTTGAGAGAGGTCTTCCAGGAAGCGCCGGTCGTGGCTGATCAGGACGAGCGCAGAGCGTGAGGCGCCGAGCACCGCCTCCAACTCGCCTATGGCCACAACGTCGAGATGGTTGGTGGGCTCGTCCAACAGCAAGATGTCGGGGTCCGGCGCGAGCACCTGGGCAAGCGCCGCGCGCCGCGTCTCTCCGCCGGAGAGGCGTGAGGGATCCTCCTCCCCCGTCAAACCAAGACTCTCCAGAAGATAGCGCGCGCGATGCGGATCGTCGCCGGGCGCAAGCCCCGTCTCGACGAACGCGCGGACCGTGGCAAAGCCGGAGAGATCCGGGTCCTGCGCCAGGTAGCGGACGGTCGCGCCAGGCTGCAGGAAGCGGCTGCCACCGTCAGGCTCGATCTGGCCCGCGGCGATCTTGAGAAGCGTCGACTTGCCCGACCCGTTGCGGCCGACGAGGCAGAGCCGTTCCGAGGGCCCGATGGAGAGCGCAGCGCCCTCCAACAGCGGCTTGTCGCCGAAGGAGAGCGTGATGTCCTTGAGAAGAAGAAGGGGCGGGAGGGCCATAGAGACACAAGCTGCTTTTTAAATCGTCCGTTTGACTAGGCTTTTGGCAGGCGAAACCACGCGGCTGCCGCCATTCAGGGCATTAAAGCGGGGCGACGAAGAATCCTACTCACGGCCCAGTAATACCGCTTTGTGGCATGTGATTTCCGGGATTAATCTTTGCTTCTGCCCAGGGGTGGGCACAGGGGGATAGCACAATGGCTGAGAAGCGACATGAAGGCGGGGTGTCCTATCACATCCCCGGCGCGGACTATTTCACGAAACGCGAACTGAAGCGCCACGCTGGCGTCTTTTCATTGTGGGCGCTCGGCGTCGGCGCGGTCATCTCGGGCGATTTCTCGGGATGGAACCTCGGCTTCTCGGTGGGCGGCTGGGGCGGCATGTTCGTCGGCACCATCATCATCGCCAT